>NZ_BAAAYL010000001.1:6483183-6791906 GCF_039536205.1 Streptomyces sannanensis
GCCGATCATGCCGTGGGCGCGGGCCGCCTCGATGGGGACGGTCGTTACGGCCGGCCGCTGCCAGGAAGCGGTCAGGTACCAGCGGCCACGGCCCGCGTCGTAGTGGACGCGGTAGGCGGTGGCGCGGTCGGCGGTAACGCGGTCGGCCCACTCGGTGCCCCGGTGGGCGAACCGGACGCGGCAGGCGAGCACGTAGCGGCCGTGCGGGGCGTTGGCGTGCCCGGCGAGCGGGGCGGGCAGCTTGATGCTGACCTCACCGTCTGGGGTGACACGGATGGTCTCGTTACCGAACCGCTTTCCCGATTCGCCATCGGCCTGGAGGAACCAGCGTTCGGCCTCCCACCGCTGCCGCCACTCGGCCTCGGTCAGCTGAGCGGCATCCAGGTGGTGGCGGATGTTCAGCAGGCGACGGCCACCTCGCACCACGTGCACACGGCCCGCTTCCCACTCTTCGCGGGCCGCCTGAAGGCGGTGCTCAAGGGTGCGCAGGCGGCGGGACTTCATGAACCACTCGTGCTGGGAACGGTAGCCGCCCGGCGCCTTCCTGGTGCCCTTCTTCCCGACCGGCTGGGACAGCCGATGCATCAGCGTGCGCACGCCCGCTTCCAGGGACTGGATGTGCGCAAGCCGGCAGCGGCGGGCCAGCGCCCACTGCTCGTGCGTGGCCTTGGTGATACTCCCCGCCCACCGGGAGGACGACTCGCCGGTCAGGTCCCGCTTGCGCACCGCCCACGTGTCGGCAGAGTGGTCCAGCCCGTCCCGGCAACGCACGGCCAGATCACGGGAAGCCAGCCGTCCCAGGTGCTCCCCCACCAGCCGCAGAACCTCCTCGTCCTGCTCGGTGAGATGCCCCAGCCGGTCGCGGACGGCGACCCCGGACGGACCGGGGGCAACGAACGGCTCCGCGATGACACGCAGCTGCTTCTTGTCAGCCACCGGCAGCCGCCGCCTGAAGGACCTTCCTCGCCCGGTCCCGCGCTGAGCTGCGCCCGTACAGGCGGGCACACAACGACGTCAGCACCTCCACCATGTCCCGCACCAGGTCGTCCTCGACCTCGCCGTCGTCCAGCACCACCAGCCGCCGTCCGGACGCCGACAGCGCCGCCTCGACCAGCTCGGTGTTCATCCGCCCCAGCCGGTCCTTGTGCTCGACCACAACCGTGACCACCGCCGGGTCGGCCAGCAGGCGCCGGATCTTGGCACGGGAGCCGTTCATGCCCGAGGCGATCTCCGCCTCGCACCGCACAACCCGGTGCCCGGCCGCAGCCGCCCACTGCACCAGCCGCGCCGTCTGACGCTCCAGATCAGCCTTCTGATCGCAGGAGGAGACCCGGGCATACAGACCCACGCCCCCGGTGGCCCGCACAGCGGCGTTGGCCTCCACGTTCACCAGGATCGTGCGCGGGCCCACCCGCTCGGCGGGCACCGGCAGGATTCCCTCACGGAACCACCGCCGCGCCGTCTGCAGGTGCACGCCCTGGGCCCTCGCCCACTCGGCCAGATTCACACCGACGACAGTACGAGACACTCACTCATACATGCTCACGATCAATCATATATCACTAGAAAGAGTGCAGTTCACACCCCCGCCGGTGGCCTGAGAGCGGAGTACGTTCCCGCGGCCGCGGCCAGCAGCATTACGCAGCCCGTGAAGATCAGCCCGGCCTGGCGCAGTCCGAGCCATGTGGCCATGGCGCCGACACCGACCACCGGCAGCGAGATTCCGGCGTAGGCGACGACGAAGAATGCCGAAATGGTGCCGCCGCGATGCTGTGCCGGGGCCGCGGAGCTGACCAGCGTGAGTGCCGCGCGAAAGGCGAGCCCCTGGCCGGTGCCGCCGCACAGGGCGCCCAGGACGAGCAGGGGCATGGATTCGGCGATCAGCGATGACGCCACCAGCAGCAGGCCTATGACGAGGATGCCGCAGCCCACGGGGAGCGCGAGGCGCGCGCCTATCCGTTGCGTCAAGGATTGCCCGACGGTCGAAGCGAGGAACACGGAGAACGCCACCGCGCCCGAAACAGCCAGGTTGTGCACCCCCAGCGTCTGCGCGGCGAAGCTCGGCGCGACCGCCGTGAACAGCCCGAGGAGCGCGAAGCCGGCGAACGCCGCCAGCGAGGCGGGCGTGAACACGCCCTTCACCTCCGGAGGCACCGTGAGTCCCTGCGGCTTCAGGGGTGGCCATCGCTTCGGCTCCGCCACGGTCTCCGGCAGGACCCAGGTGATCCCGGAGGCCACGGTCACCAGCCCCAGGTGGACCAGGAACGGCAGCTGGAGCGGCCAGGGCGTGTACTGCGCGAGGAGGCCGGAGAGCAGTGGCCCGCAGCCCAGACCGCCCATGTTGGCCGCGGTGGCGGCGAACCCGGCCCGCGCCTTCTTTCCAGGGCCTGCCAGCTCGATGACGGCCGCGGTCGCCGCACCGCTGAGGAGGCCGGCCGCGCCGCCGGACAGCAGCCGCCCCGTGAAGAGCAGAGGCAGGCCGCTGTGCAGAAGGAAGCAGCCCGCACTCGCGGCCGACAAGGCCATGGCACACAGGAGCACAGGCCTGCGGCCGACCTCGTCGGAGTAGTTTCCCGCTACCAGCAGCACCGTGATGACCGCGACGGCATACACGGCGAAGACGACGGTCACCATCAGCTCGGAGAACCCGATCTGTTCCTGGTAGAGCCCGTACAGCGGGGTGGGCAGCGTGGTCCCGGCCATTCCGATGGCGAACACCGATGCCGCGGCGAGATAACCAGGCTGCCGATCAGCGCCCGGGTTCACGGACCGGGCGTCATTCCCAGAGTTCGTACGTCACGTTCCGTGGCAACTCCGGCGGCTTGCGGTCGGTGTAGACGAGCTGCAACCGGGTGAAATGCTTCAGCGGGGGATGCTGCTGCCAGGTCTCCGGGCGGTCGAGCTTCACGGTGACGGGGTAAGCGTGGAACTTTCCTGCCGCGCAGTAGGGTTGACAGTCGTTCAGCACGTCGAGTCCGCTGCCCACAGCGGACGTCGGTCCCCAGGTCGACCAGCGGAGCGTGGTGAGGCCGTTGTTGCCGTCGCCGCAGGCGAGCAGGAAGTCGTGGGGGCGTATCCGCGCATGAGAGAAACAGTCGACGGCCACGACACGGAGGGCCGGGGCTGACGCTGCGGATGTGGATGCCGGACTCACTGCTGCCGCGAGTGCTGTAGCGGCACACAGCATGACCGCTGCCCTGAGCTTGTGTCTCTGCATGTCGGCTCCCCGGCTGCCTCTTGTCGAACCCGGGCAGCCGTGCGTCTGATGGTGGCGCCTTCCTTCAGCGCTTGCTCCTGAGTCGACGCTACGACCGTGCCCAGGGATGCACCACCCGAACAGGCGATAACTATGCAAAGTGTGATCATCGCACTCGCAGTGTGAGTGGTTAAGCACTCACATGAACGCGGAAGGGCGGCGTCAATGATCCACCTGCCGCGCCGGGTCCCGGCCATGATCCACGGTTCCTGGATCCCCGACCGCACGGGCCTGATCACCGGCCGCCGTGGTGTCCACCGGGCCGGCACACTCTGTGACACCGCCGCCGGTACGGGGCGTAACCGGTGGGCCGGGCGGTGACGGTTCCTTTGAGCCGGGCCGCGCCGGGGCATCGAGATTCACCCGGACGGCTCATGGATGGCCTGCGGTCGGCCCGGCCCTGTCAGCGGCGTTTCAGTGCGCCGCGGATGAAGGCGGCCTGGCCCGCGTGCTGCAAGTCGTCCGCGATCACACTCACCAGCCGCACCCCCAGGGTCACGGGCGGGGACCAGGACTCGTCCACGATCCTGTTGAGCGCCTTGTCGCTCAGCCCGGTGACGAAGGCCAAGGTCTGCTCATGGACGGCGTCGTAGTAGCCCAGCAGCAACTCCGGCGAGTCGACCCGTACCGCGGCGACCTGCTTGCTGGTGTGACCGTAGCCGGTCGCCGCATGAGAAAGACGAAGATCGAAACGGCCGGACCAGTCCTGGGAGAGCCACACCTGTTCCTGGCCCGAGGCGTCGGCCACGTGGTCGTCCTGGATCCGCGTCAGGTGCCACACCAGCCAGGTGATGGAGTTGGCCCGGGGATCGAGCCGGGCATTGAGATCCTCCGCCGCGAGCCCCTCGACCGCTCCGTGCACCGCCTCCTGGACCCGCCCGAAAGCGTCCGCAAGCACTTCTGCTGCCTTCATACCGCGAGTGAACGCGGGGCGCTCCGGCAATCGAGAGCTGACACGCCGTCGTCCTGCCCGTGCCCCGGAGCCGATGCCCTGTCAGGTTCGGCGCCCAGCGAGGTGGTTGCCTCCACCGCCGAGAAGGCTGCGACGCAGGCGCAGGGGGCGGGTTGGACGCGGTGAGCTGCTGTGGATAGGGTGTAAAGAACGCGTCAAGAAGAGCGTGGGGCGTGCCGGGAAGTCTGGTCGGCGTTTGAAAGGCCGTGTGCCTGTTGTCGCCGACGCCCCGGAGGAACAGCATGTCGAAACGACGGACCGGAGAGGTCCTGACGGCCGCCGCGGTGTCGCTGATGCTCGTCGGTGCGGCGATGTACGTCCTGCCCGGCCCCGGCCTCCGTCCTCATGACCAGCCTGGCCGCACTGATCGCCGGACTCGTCATGATCGCCTTTTGGCCACCGCCGCTGGCACGGCCACAGCACACACCAGGAGTCCTGCAGCCATGACCTGGCAATGGATCGGCCTCGTCTTCTTCTCTGTCACCCTGCTGCCGGCCTACGCCGCCACGCTCCTCGACGCGGTCGTCGCCGCACGCCGGACCATGGAGGCCGCAGCATGACGTACAAGCCGCGTCGGCTCAGAGTGGCCGCGTCGATCATCATCTGGTGGTCAGGGGTCACCCTCGTGCTCTGGCTGCTGCTGGGTCAGGTCGGGAACGAGCCCGCAGGCCTTGCACAGTGCGCCGCCTCTGCCGCGTATATGGTTGCTGTGGGGGAAGCCGGTGACTGGGTGCGTCGGCGTTGGCGCGAACGCCGAGGCCGCAACCGGCCCGGACCATCACAGCGCTGACCATGCCTGACCGAGCGGGCCATGATCAATGTCAGGCCGTGGCTATGACCGGCGGCGAGGTTTGCCGCGCCTGCCGCCTTTCTGGCCACCCGAACCGCTCTGCGGACTCCTGACGGTCGGCTTGCCGGCCGAGGGCTTGCGCTGTGTGCCGCCGGTGTCGGGGCGCTTGCCCTTCGGCTGTTCCTGGGCGGCGGGGCGGCGACCCCGTGAGCTGTTGACGGTCCGCCCGCGGACGATTCCGATGAAGTCCTCCACCATGTCGGTGGTCTCGTCCTCGGGCCACGACAACGCGACGCTCGACTGAGGGACGTCCGTGACCGGCCGGTAGGTGAGGTCCCTGCGGTGGTGCAGGCGGGCGAGCGACATCGGAACGACGAGCAGACCCACTCCCGCCGCCACCAGCTCGATGGCATCCGCCGTCGTGGCGGGACGCTCGAATGCGGGACGTCCCGGCGGATGCTCCCAGTCGAGGGTGTCGTCGAGGGGGTGGAACACGATCTCGTCGGCCAGGTCCTCGGCGGACACCTCGTCGACTGCCGCGATGACGTGGTCCTTCGGGACCACGACCACCGTCGTCTCGGTGTAGAGGGGGATGGCACTGAAGTACGTACGGTCGACCGGCAGCCGTACGAAACCCGCGTCGGCGTCGCCGCCGCGCAGCACCTCGGGTGCTTCGGCGGCGGACACCTGGACGAGATCCAGTGGGATGTCGGGCAGGCGCTCGTTCCAGGTTCGCACCCACTTGGCAGGTGTCACGCCCGGGACGTACGCGAGCCGGAACGAACGGGGTACTTCCGAGCCTGTCATCAGGCCAGGTTACCGGGCGTGGTCGGAGGTCGTGCACACGCTCGATATCCTTGACGCCATGACGTCGCACCAGAGCACCCAGAACATGAAGCCCGCGACCGCGGCGAAGAAGCTGGGCGTGTACCTAGAGGCCACCCCCGCAGAGTTCCAGGAGGGTGTGGTCTCGCGCGACGAGCTGAACGCGCTGCAGGCCGATCCGCCCGAGTGGCTGCGGGAGCTGCGGCGCAACGGTCCGCACCCGCGGCCGGTGGTCGCGGCGAAGCTGGGCGTATCCATCTCGGGTCTCGCGCGCGGCGGAGTCACCGAGCCGCTCACCACGGAGCAGATCGAGGCGCTGAAGACGGACTCCCCCGAGTGGCTGCAGAAGGAACGCGCCACCCAGGCCGAGGTGCGGAAGGAAGCCGCGCGCATCAAGGAGAAGCGCGCGGAGCAGGACGAGAAGCGCTCCTGATCTCTCTGGAGCGGGAGCAGTGGAGACGGTGTCGCCGGTGACCAGGGTGATCCGGGTCGTGACGGCCCGGTCGGCGGAGGCCGCGGGCGGCACCAGGCCCGTGTACTGCTCCGAAGCCCCGGCGGCACCTGCCCGGCCGGGCAGCGCGGCGACAGCGGCCAGTACCACTCCCGTTACCGCAAGTCGTCTGTGCCGGCTTGCTCTTGGGTTGTCCACGTGCTCCTCTTAAGTCCCTTTGCAGGCTGGAGCCGACGCGTCTGTTGCCCTATGGGGCTGGAGAGGCGGTCGGCTGTGCCGGGCCAGGGTCTACGAAGATCACTTCCCGGGGAAAGACATCGGCGCCGCCCGAATCCAGCATGACGGGAACCTGACAGGAATCCGGGCGTCCATGCATCCTTGGCGCGTCCAGCCCGACCGAACCCGGGTCCCGCCCGAGTGAAGCCGGCCATGCGGTGCCGTCCTCGTTGTCCTCGGCCGCCAGCGCCGACAGCCGGGCCACCCCCGCCTCACCCACGCGCTCGATGGCCCGGGCGCGGAACGCTCACTCCCACCGGCCCCGCGACACACTGTCCGCGGTGCGCCTATCTTTTGTGCTTATGAACAGCCTGCCGAGTGACGCATCCGACGAAGCCAACCCCCTGCGCCGGCTCTCCCTCGATCAGCTGCGGCTGCGGACGAGCGTGAAGTGGCGCACCTATCCGGACGATGTGCTGCCGCTGTGGGTGGCGGAGATGGACGTGCCCCTGGCCGAGCAGGTCGCGCGGGCGGTCACGGACGCGATAGCGCTCGGCGACACCGGTTATCCCGCAGGGAACGCGTACGCCGAGGCGTTGGCGGAGTTCGCGCGCAAGCGCTGGGACTGGGACGGGCTCGCCGTGGAGCGTACGGCGATCGTGCCCGATGTGATGCTGGGCATCGTCGAGGTCCTCAAGCTGTTCACGGGCCCGGGGGACCGCGTGGTGGTCAACTGCCCCGTCTACCCGCCCTTCTACCAGTTCGTGGAGCATCTGGACCGGCGCATCGTGGAGGCGCCGCTGGGGGAGGACCAGCGGATCGACTTCGCCGCGCTGGAGGACGCGTTCCGGCGCGCCGTCTCCGGCGGGCGGCGGGCCGCGTACCTCCTGTGCAGCCCGCACAATCCGACCGGCACCGTCCACACCGCCGACGAGCTGGCCGCCGTCGCCGCTCTGGCCGACAGCTACGGCGTACGGGTCGTGGTCGACGAGATACACGCCCCGATCGTGGCTTCCGGGACTGCCTTCGTGCCGTATCTGAGCGTGCCGGGCGCGGAGAGCGGCATGTCGCTGATGTCGGCGTCCAAGGCGTGGAATCTGGCCGGGCTCAAGGCCGCGATCGCCGTCGCCGGTCCGGCAGCCGCCGACGACCTCGCGCGCATGCCCCCGGAGGTCAGCCACGGCCCCAGCCACCTCGGCATCATCGCCCACACCGCCGCCCTGCGCGACGGCAGCGGCTGGCTGGACGCGGTGCTCACCGGGCTGGATCACAACCGTCGCCTCCTCGCGGATCTCCTCCGCGAGCACCTCCCGGCGATACGGTACGAGCCCGCACAGGGCACCTATCTGGCCTGGCTGGACTGCCGCGCCCTCCCGCTGGGCGACGACCCGGCTGCCGTCTTCCTGGAGCGCGGGCGGGTCGCCCTCACCTCCGGGACGGACTTCGGCACCGGAGGTGCGGGGCACGTACGGCTGAACCTGGCCACCTCACCGGAACTGATCACGGAAGCCGTACGCCGGATGTCCGCTGCCCTGGACTGACCGCTTCCGTTGTACGAGCGCACCCTCGCCGACCTGCCGTGACCGTGCTGGAGGCCAACCTCCCCGACCACGAACGGATTCCGGGCCGCGAGCACCCCCGCACCGTCGGCTCCCGACACAACCTCGCCGCGGCCCTCCGGGCCTCGGATGATCTGCCCCGCGCCCTCGCCCGGTCCTGGCATGCACTGGGCGAAGCCCGGCGCGTCCTCGGCGACGGCCACCCCGCCACCCGCGCGGCGCGGTCCCGTTTCGCGAGCCTGCGGCGCGGACTGGCCGCGCTGCCGGGCCCGTACCACGCGGTGCCGGCGCCTTCCGGCCCGCCCTGAGCCAACTCGTCCTCGACAAGGGACTGTTGACTGAGGGCGAGCTCCAGCCTCCTGCGACAGGACAACCCCGCGCGCATGCCGGAGCCACCAAGGCTGCCGGATGATCCGGCCGGTGGCCGCGGTCGTCCTATCCGTCGAGGGAGCACCTGGTCAGCAGGTCCGCCGCGTCGGCCAGGGGCGGCCTGGCGACGGTGTGGCCGGCCGGCGGTGGGGTGCCGCGCGTGAGCCACTTCTCCAGTGCCGAGAAGGCCGAGCGATGGCACGGCACGAGTGGCCGAAGCCGACCGGGGAAGACGTCGACCAGCGAATCGGTGTGCGTGCTCCCTTCGATGCGGTAGTAGCGGTGCAGGCTTCCGCGCCCCGCGTCCCGGACCATTTGCGCGTAGACGTCGGAGTGCTGGCTGATCGGCAGCAGCACATCGAGGGTCCCGTGCACGGTGATCAGCGGTTTCCCGATCCGGCCGGTCAGGGCGATTCGGTCCACGGCCTTGTGGACCTCGACCGGGCGGGCGGCGTAGTCGTAGTCCGCGTCGCAGGCCGCCGATCCCGATGCGCAGTAGGGCGTGCCCGCCTCGGCCGTCCCGTCGAAGCCCGGGTCCAGCTCCTCGCGATAGACACGCTGTGTGAAGTCCCAGTAGTAGGCATGGTGATACGGCCACAGGAACTCCGAACCGGACGGATATCCTGCGGCAACGAGGGCGTCATGGGCCTGTGCCGCGCCTGACCCGCCTTCGGCGTAGGCGGGGTAGTGACGCATGGCCGGGGGCAGGTGGGTGAAGAGATTCGGTGCCTCCGAGCGCCACAGGGTGCCCTCCCAGTCCACCCCTCCGTCGTACAGCTCGGGGTGGTTCTCCAGCTGCCAGCGCACCAGATAGCCGCCGTTGGACATACCGGTTGCCAGGGTGCGGGCGGGCGGGCGATGGTAGCGCTGGGCGACCACCGCACGGGCAGCGCGGGTGAGCTGGGTGACCCGCTGGTTCCACTCGGCGATG
The DNA here is from genome assembly GCF_039536205.1 of Streptomyces sannanensis. GTDB lineage: Bacteria > Actinomycetota > Actinomycetes > Streptomycetales > Streptomycetaceae > Streptomyces > Streptomyces sannanensis. The sequence continues at coordinate 6,492,533 of NZ_BAAAYL010000001.1, forward strand.
GCATCGCCGGGTCTACGTCCGTCACGGTAGAAGGCCACGCCGGTGTTGCCCTTGTCGGTGGCGGCGAAGGCATAGCCGCGGGCGAGCACCCAGTCGCCGATCGCGCGGTCGTTGGCGTACTGCTCACGGTTGCCGGGCGATCCCGAGACGACCAGGCCGCCGTTCCAGTTGTCCGGCAGCCGGACGACGAACTGGGCGTCGTGTTTCCAGCCGTGGTTGGTGTTGGTGGTCGAGGTGTCCGGGAAGTAACCGTCGATCTGGATACCGGGCACACCGGTGGGCGTGGCCAGATCCTTCGGAGTCAGACCCGCCCAGTCGGCCGGGTCGGTGTGGCCGGAGCCCACGGTTCCGGCGGTGGTCAACTCATCAAGACATGAGGCCTGTTGGTGTGCGGCGCCGGGAATCCGCAGCAGGTTGAGCCGGCTGCAGTGGCCGTCCTTCGTCCCCTCGCCGGCGGCGGGCCGGGCCATGGCGGACGATGACGTGACCACGGCCAGGACGGCGGCCAGGGAGACGGCACCGAGGGCGACCCGCCGTTTCGGGGGCGAATTCGCGACACCGAACTGGAACATCGAAGACCTCCGGGATTCAAGGGAACGACGGTCGGAGGCTAAGCGGCACAGAAGCATCCCGACATGGGCGTGCCCGCCATGGCGGCGGCCTCCCCGGGGTGGTCCGCCACCATGAAGGACCGATGCACCGGCGGTTGTACGGCGCGCACGGCTCCACATCCGAGGCGGCCTCGGCCTCCCCGTGCGTCCGGTCGTCAGGCGCAGGAGGGGGGCCGGCCGGCTGCTCTGCCGCCGCGTCGTACGGGCCCGTATCATGCGGTGCCGGCGCCTTCAGGCCCGTTCCGGGGAGGGGACCGGGCAGGCCGCATCTCCGTCCGGGCCGAAACCACCACCTGTTCCGACGACCTGTCGGCGGAACTCGTCCAGGTGTAGACGCCCCCGGGCGAGCCTCCTCGGAGACCGGCCGGCCTCACCGCGACTCGTCACCGCTGTCCGCACATAGCGGATCGGAGCCGCACCTCGGCTACGAGCTGGCCACCGCCGTCGCCCAGGAAGTCCTCACGACGGGCCGGAGCGTCAAGGAACTCGTCCTCGACAAGGGCCTGTTGACCAAGGACGAGCTCCAGGTCCTCCTGCACCCCGACAACCTCGCCCGCCCGCACGCCGGCTCCACCGCAGCCGCCGGATGATTCGGTCGTGCCTCGGGACCAAGACGGCTGGTACGTCCCGTGTGCTGACTCCTGATCAGTCGGACCGGAGTGCCGCGGCCGCCGCGGCCGCGACGGCCTCTCCCGTCGCGGCCAGAGCGGGGGAGTCGAGTTTCCACTGCTGCCAGAACAGAGGTACGTCGACCGGGAGGTCCGGTGCGAGGGGGACGAAGGCGCCGGTGAGCAGGCGGGGAGCGGCCTGCGATTCGGGAACCAGGCCCCAGCCCAGGCCGGCGGCCACCGAATCGGCGAAGCCCTCCGATGTCGGGACGTAGTGCCGAAGGCGGCTCGCGCCGTGGGCTCTTCGGGTCAGGGCGCGTACGAAAGTGTCCTGGAGTTCGTCGCGGCGGTCGAAGACGACCACCGGGGCGTCGGGGAGGGTACGGCGCAGAGGCGCCGCCAAGGGTGGCCGGCCGCCCAGCCACCGGTCGGCGAACTCCGGGCCGGCCACGGGAAGGTAGCGCATCCGGCCGAGGCGGCGCACGGTGCAGCCCGCCACGGGGTCCGGGGACGACGTCACAGCCGCCATCACCTGCCCCTCGCGCAGCAGCGCCGTGGTGTGGGCCTCGTCCTCGCGGTGGAGCTCGAAGCAGATGCGCGGCTCCTGGGGCACCTGCCTGAGAGCTGGGAGGAACCAGGTGGCGAGCGAGTCGGCGTTCACCGCGATCGACAGGCGGGCCGGCTGGTCGGGGTCGGCCATGCCGAGTTCCATGCGCGCGTCGCGTTCGAGGCGGGCCAGCTGGCGGGCGAATCGCACCACTACCTGACCGGACTCGGTCGCCCGCACCGGTTTCGTACGCATCAGCAGCACCCGGCCGGTGCGCTGCTCCAGCGCCTTGACGCGCTGGCTGACCGCGGAGGGCGTGACATGAAGGGCGGCCGCCGCCGCGTCGAATGTGCCCTCGTCCACCACGGCGAGCAGCGTGCGGACCTGGTCGAGAGGGAGTTCCATCATCACATCTACTAAGGGTACGTAAGAATCTTCAGCTTTACTGATGTCTCGACGATCTTTAGCGTCGCTGGTATGACACACGGCATCGCAGCAGCGGCCGCCGCCGGATTCGGCACCGGCCTCTCCCTCATCGTGGCCATCGGCGCCCAGAACGCCTTCGTCCTCAGGCAAGGCGTCCTCCGCCAGTCGGTGCTCGCGGTCGTCGGGATCTGCGCCCTCTCGGACGCGGTGCTCATCGCGCTGGGCGTCGCCGGGGTGGGGGCCGCGGTCACCGCCTGGCCCGCGGCGCTCACCGCGGTCGGGCTGGCCGGCGGCGGCTTTCTGATCTGCTACGGACTCCTGGCCGCACGCCGCGCGCTGCGGCCCGCCACTTCTGGAGGCCTGACCGCCGACGGCGCCCCGTCCCGCTCCCGGCGGCGGGCCGTGCTCACCTGCCTCGCGATGACCTGGCTCAACCCGCACGTCTACCTCGACACCGTTCTCCTGCTCGGCTCCATCGCCGCCGACCGCGGCCCCCTGCGCTGGGCTTTCGGGCTCGGCGCGGTCCTCGCCAGCGTTTGCTGGTTCACTTCTCTCGGTTTCGGCGCACGGCTGCTCAGCGGAGTACTGGCGCGGCCGTCGGCCTGGAGGGTGCTCGACGGGCTGGTCGCCGCGACGATGGTGACGATGGGCGGAATGCTGGTGGCCGGGGCCTGAGCGGACCGCACACCTGCCCGCTCACCGGCCCGCAGGCCATCACGGCGCCGGGGCCGGGCCCGGCGCAGTCGGCCCACACGTCTTCGACCTGAGTGCCGGACTCGATGCCTTCTTTCCGACCGCGGCCAAGCATCGTAGGGCACCCTCGTTCAGCGTCGTTGATGTCAGCCGCACGCAGCCCGGTGGAAGCGGCGGATCTCCGCCCAGTCCTCCACGCTGGTCACCGTCCCTCCCGGTCTGACTCAACGAGTCAGACCACCGAAGAGGGTCACGATTCACCCGGTGGAAGTGGTCCCGCGTCTTTCAGCTGTTGCCGGCACACCGCGCCATTGACAATGCCGCGGGGACCAAGACTGCCGGATCCCACACAGGCTGCGAGCCGTGCTCGGGCAGATGCGCTGTGCCACGAGCGCCCGTGGCGGCACAGCATGAAGTGGCGTGCTCGCAGTTCATGGGCGGCGGCGCGGGAACACGGGTCCAGCCCTACCTCGCCTACCTGCACCAGAGGTGGAACGAGGGGTGCACGGACGCGGCCCGGCTCTGCGCGGAGATCCGCGAGCAGGGGCCGGCTTCGACCTCCTCCGTCTCCAGGTCCTGCATGCCGACTGAGGACCGTTACGTCGCTCCACAGAGAGTGGATCAGAACCCGCCGTGCGATCAAGCCGAGGAGCAGTGACCATGCCAGTGTGCACACGCGACGTGACCAGCATCGACCGGAACCGGATGACAGTTGCCCCCTCCAACCGACAGGAACAACGCGATCACCGACTCTTCCGTGATGAGCGGAGCAGATGCGGCAGTGGTGCGCCTGCGCCGGGGAAGCGGTGAGCCGGTTCGAAGCGGCGCCTGACAACGATGTCCTCGCTCCACACCTGTGCCGATCAGCGGGGTAAGACGCCGAGGTCTGACACCACTGACACTCATGAACCGTAGGCGCCGTGCGGGCGAGGACTGATACAGAGAGGTGTCCACATGAAAGCGATCGTGGTGACGGACCAGGCCGCAGGAACGGCCGGGATGACGCTGACGGAGCGGCCCGAGCCGGAGCCGGCGATAAACGATGTCGCCGTTCGGATTCATGCGTCGGGATTCGTCCCGACCGAGATGGCGTGGCCCTCGACCTGGACCGATCGCCTCGACCGCGACCGAGCACCGTCGATCCCCGGACATGAGTTGGCCGGAGTGGTCACCGCCCTCGGCTACGGCACGACGGGTCTTTCGGTGGGACAGCGCGTGTTCGGCCTCACCGACTGGTATCGCGACGGCACCCTCGCCGAGTACGCGGCCGTCGAGGCACGCAACCTCGCGCCGTTGCCGGGCGACGTCGACTTCACCGTGGGCGCGAGCCTGCCGATCTCTGGCCTCACCGCGTGGCAGGGACTGTTCGAGCACGGCCACCTCCAGGCGGGGCAGAGCGTCCTCGCGCACGGCGCGGCCGGCGCAGTCGGGGCGATGGTGACGCAGCTCGCACGAGAGGCCGGCGCCTACGTCATCGGCACCGGACGTGCCGCTGACCGTCAGAAGGCACTCGACTTCGGCGCCATGGAGTTCGTCGACCTCGACAACGACACCCTGGAAGACGTCGGCGAAGTCGACCTGGTCTTCGATGTCATCGGCGGCGACATCCAGAAGCGATCCGCAGGCCTGATCCGGGCCGGAGGAACACTGGTAACCGTCGTCGGACCGCCTGAGGCGCGGCCCGCCCACGGCCTGGCGATCGACTTCGTTGTCGAGTCCGATCGTGCCCAACTGGGTGAGATCGTCCAGCGGGTGCGGGACGGACGACTGCGCACGAACATCGGCAACGTCGCGACCCTCGACGATGCCGTCGCCGCCCTCAACCCGACCGAGCGACGTGAGGGGAAGACGATCATCCGCGTTCGTCCGTGAGGACTCGGGGACAGCGCGGTCCGTCCGTCCTCGTAGATCAGCATCAGCCGCGTAGCGATGTCGGGCGACCTGCTCGACGCCGACACGGTGGTCACGAGTCCGGTGCGGATTGTCGCTTACGGACAGCAAGATCCTCTGGCGGCAAGCAAGCCTGCTCGTCACACCCCGGTTGGCATTCTCCGAGCAACCGGCGGAGATCAAGGTCGTTACCAGGAAACAGTCAGCCAGTCGAGTCAGCGCGGAACGTAACGCGACCGTTTCGAGCGACCACGTTACGTTCCGCGAACCATGCCGCTCCACCCCGTTTGGACAACAAGCGCGGCGAGCCGTTTCAGGTAGGCGATCTTGTCGAAGGCCGGCGGCCGACCACCCCTGCCTGCGAGGCGGGCACGGCTGGCGACCTGGTCCCGACGCTCGGGGATCGTTGCTCTGATGTTCCGGTGCTGCAGAAGATGGCGGATCCCCACGTCATGGGCCCAGCCCGGCGTGTGGGCCCATGACGCAGATTGCTTCGAAGATCTGCAGACGCGACGCCAACGGCCCAGACGTGTGCGCACCGGCGTCGAAGCGTCGCCTGTGAGTGAGTGTGGGGATCCAGCCTCGTGATCGTGATCGTGATCGTGATCGGGCGTCGGCGGCGTGTCAGTGTCCGGCGCTGCGACGCAGACCGAACAAGATACCGCAGACCTCACCAGGCTTGAGATGCAGTCACCGCTCGGCCTGCACGTAGTGCCTCCATGGAGCGGCTCGATGGACGCCTCTATGTTCAATCTTATTGATTCATGTTTAATTATGGCGAGTCTTAGGGCAGGATGAGAGCGGACGCACGCCGACAGACAGAGCGGAAGCCGTGAAGAAGACCACAACCAAGCTCGCGGACGGCCGTGAGCTGATCTACTACGACAGCGATGAGAGCGCCGAGCGGGGTGCGCCCGACCTGCGCGGGCTGGAGAGCGTCGAAAGCCGCCCGGAGATCCGGAGGGACGCGGCGACCGGCGACTGGATAACCGTCGCATCCCACCGGCAGGGCCGTGTCCACCTTCCGCCGGCCGATGAGTGCCCGCTGTGTCCCTCCCGGGACGCGCGGCTCAGCGAGATCCCGGCCGGCGACTACGAGGTGACGGTGTTCGAGAACCGCTTCCCGTCGTTGTCTTGCGAAGCCGGGCGATGCGAGGTGGTGTGCTTCACGCCCGACCACGGCGCGAGCTTCTCAGATCTCACTCCGGCGAGGGTCCGCCTGGTGCTGGACGCATGGGCGGACCGTACCGAGCGCTTGTCGAGCCTGCCGGGCGTCGAGCAGGTGTACTGCTTCGAGAACCGGGGCGCGGAGATCGGCGTGACGCTCGCTCACCCGCACGGTCAGATCTACGCCTTCCCCTTCGCGACGCCGCGCACCGCCAAGATGATCGCCGCCGCTGACGCCCACCGTGCCGCCACCGGCCGGAACCTCTTCGAGGATCTGCTCGCCTCCGAGCGCGCCGACGCCCATCGGGTGGTGCTGGCCGGCGAGTACTGGACGGCCTTCGTGCCGTACGCCGCCCGCTGGCCGTACGAGGTGCACCTCTACCCCCACCGCCGCGTCCCCGACCTGACTCGTCTCACCGAAGCGGAGCGTGCCGAGTTCCCGGGCATCTATCTGGAACTGCTGCGCCGGTTCGACCGGCTGTTCGTCGAACCGGGGCAGTCGGCGCAGGCGTTTCCCACTCCGTACATCAGTGCCTGGCACCAGGCTCCCAGGACCGGCGGGGCGGAGCTCGCGCTGCATCTGGAGCTGTTCACCATCCGGCGCACCGCGGGCAAACTCAAGTTCCTCGCCGGGGTCGAATCCGGTATGGACGCGTTCGTCAACGACGTGATGCCCGAGGTGGCCGCACGACGTCTGCGCGGCGTCGCATCCTGACGTCCGTCCGGTCACGAGTGGTGCCGGCCTGGAACGGGCACGGCGGAATCGTCAGGACCTGCCGGTGTCCGCGAGGATCAGCTCGCCCACGGACTCACCCAGGACTGACCGCGCCTGTTCGTCCAGACCGTCGTCCGAAACGAAGTAGTCGATTTCGGACAGGGTAGCGAATCTGCTGAGCCCCACCACGCCCCACTTGCTGTGATCCGCGACCACGGCGACCCGCCTGGCGGAGGAGATCAGTGCCTGGTTGGTCTGTGCCTCGGCGAGGTTGGGAGTCGTCAGGCCCGCGCGCTCGGACACGCCGTGGGCCCCGATGATCAGCAGATCCACATGCAACGAGCGGATCGCCTGGTCCGCCAGCGGGCCGACCAGGGCGGCCGACCTCGTCGGGAGGCCGCCCGTCAGCAGCAGCGTCGGAGCGTCGGCGCCCTGTTCCCGTCCCGCGTTCCGCAGGACTTCGGCGACGGGCAGTGAGTTGGTCAATACCGTGAGACGCGGTACGTGCACGAGCCCGGCCGCCACGGCGTAGGACGTCGTCCCCGCGGAGATCGCGACCACGCTTCCCGGTTCCACGAGGGCGACCGCAGCCGCGGCGACCGCCGCCTTGGCCGTCGACTCGAGGTTGACCTTGGCTTCGAATCCCGGTTCGTCGGCGGCGGTGCCGGAGGTCGCCACGGCACCGCCGTACACCTTTTTCACGGAGCCGTCGCGGGCCAGCGTGTCCAGGTCACGGCGGATGGTCATGTCCGAGACCCCGAGCTGGTCGACGAGATCGGCCACACGCACGGCTCCGTCGCGGCGCACGATGTCGCGGATGAGTGCCCTCCGTTGGGGCGCGAGCAGTCCTGCGTCCGTCACGAGACCACCCTCGATCGTCTGTGCGCCGCCCCCATGCAGGAACTCCATGATCAGCGCACGGAAAACATCACAAATCAACAGGCGTAGCCTACCTCGATCCGGAGGTCAGCGGATCCGACGGGCTCCCGCCGCGGGCATCGCAGTGAAGGAGCGCGGCGCGGGGAATCCCGCGGCACTGAAGGCGCGGGTGATGTTGTCCTCGACCTTCGGTACCGTCGCGGTCTCCACCAGGGTGATCACGGACCCGCCGAAACCGCCTCCCGTCATGCGCGCGCCCAGTGCGCCGGCGTCGACGGCCGCCTCGACGACGAGGTCGGTCTCGGGGCAGGACACGCGGTAGTCGTCGCGCAGCGAGATGTGGCCGGCTGTGAGGATCGCGCCGAGCCCCCTGACGTCGCCGCCGTTCAGGCAGTTCACGGCCTCGGCGACGCGGAGGTTCTCCGTCACCACGTGTCGCACCAGGGGCCGCAGCTCCGGAGGCAGACGGTCGTCGGCCGCCTCCAGGTCGGCGAGTGCCAGGTCACGCAGGGCGGGCACGCCCAGGAGGCCCGCTGCCCGTTCGCAGTCCGTTCGCAGTGCGGCGTAGGCACCGTTTCCGAGATCGTGTTTGACGCGGGTGTCGACGACCAGCAGGTACAGCCCTGCGGCTTCGAAGTCCAGTGGTACATGCCTCTGTTCGAGGGTGCGCGTGTCGAGGTGGAGCGCCGTGCCCTCGGTGCAGCAGGCGGACGCCATCTGGTCCATCACGCCACAGGGCACCCCCACGAAGGCGTTCTCCGCCCGCTGCGCGACAAGCGCCAGCTCCGGCGGTGTGAGGCCGAGGTCGTAGAGGTCGTTCAGGGCGGCGGCTGTGGCGCACTCCAGCGCCGCGGAGGAGGACAGGCCTGCTCCTGTGGGCACGTCACTCCGGAAGAACAGGTCCGCACCACCCACGTCATGACCGGCTTCCCCGAGCGCCCAGACGACGCCGGCCGGGTAGCCCGCCCAGCCGGCGACGACGCCCGGGGTCAGTTCCGTGACCGCGAGGGCGGAGACCCTCGAGTCGCCCTGCGCGCTGAACAGTCTCAGCTGCCCGTCCTCTCGCCGACGGGCGGCGGCCATGGTGGTGTGGGAGAGAGCCATGGGCAGCACGAATCCGTCGTTGTAGTCGGTGTGCTCGCCGATGAGGTTGACCCGTCCCGGTGCCGCCCACACCCCGTCGGGAGCTGTTCCGTGGACGGCGTCGAATTCCTTGACGACGTCGATCACGTGGTCTTGTCCAGCAGCGCGGCCGGAGCGGAGTGCGCTCACGGTGCGACCTCCCCACGGCGTTGTGCGGTCTTGTGTGACCAACTGTGAACATGATCAAACGAGGCGCGGTGTTACGGCCGAGCCTATGCGCTGCCGCGCAGGGTGAACTTCCAGGCGTCGGCGACGATCCGGTCGAGTTCGGGGCGGCGGGCACGCCAGCCGAGTACCTCCTGGGCGCGGTCGGCCGAGGCGATCAGGACAGCCGGGTCGCCGGGGCGGCGTCCGCCGGTGACGACGGGGACCTTGCGCCCGGTGACGCGCTTCACCGATTCGATGACCTCGCGGACCGAGAAGCCGTTGCCGTTGCCCAGGTTGCAGATCAGGTGCTCACCGGATGTGGCCGCGTCCAGGGCGAGCACATGGGCCTCGGCGAGGTCGGCGACGTGGACGTAGTCACGGACGCAGGTGCCGTCGGCGGTCGGATAGTCGTCGCCGAAGACGGTGATGTGCGGGCGCCGGCCGAGAGCGGCCTGGAAGACCAGCGGGATGAGGTGTGACTCGGGTTCGTGCCGCTCGCCGTACTTCCCGTACGCGCCCGCCACGTTGAAGTAGCGCAGCGAGACGGCGGCGAGTCCGTGGGCGACGCTCTCGCTGGTGATCAGGTGGTCGACGGCGAGCTTGGTGGCGCCGTAGGCGCTGGTCGGGGAGGTGCGGGCGGTTTCGGTGATCGGCACCTGTTCGGGCTCGCCATAGACGGCGGCGGTGGAGGAGAAGACCAGCTTGCGGACGCCGGCCTTGCGCATGGCGCCGATCAGTTCGAGCGAGCCGGCGACGTTGTTGCGCCAGTACTTCTCCGGGTCGGCGACGGACTCCGCGACCTGGGAGGCCGCGGCGAAGTGCAGTACTCCGGCGTAGGAGGCGTCGAGGATGCCGGCGGCGTCCTGGATCCGGCCGCGGACGAACTCGGCGCCGTCCGGGACGCCGTCCAGGAAGCCGGTGGAGACGTCGTCGAGCACGGTGACCTGGTGGCCGGCCTCCAGCAGGTGCGCGGCGACGACGCTGCCGACATACCCGGCGCCACCCGTGACCAGGTACTTACTCACCATGCGACCTCCCGGATGCGACGCGCGCCACCCGCGGCCTGGAACGAGCGCCGGTGGCGATCTTGGGAATGCGACTTCAGGGGGAACAGTATCGAACGTGATTCAGCAAAAAACAACAGAACGGGGGCGCTTGTCGCCCATGGAAGCGATCGTGTCAGGCGTCGGCCGCAGGGGCGACGATGAGCTCGCCCACTGCCCCGGCGAGGACCGAGCGGGCCTCCTCGGGCAGCCCGTCGTCGGTGACGTACCAGTCGATCTCGTCCAGTCGCGCGAAGCTGCTGAGGCCGATGACTCCCCACTTGGTGTGGTCCGCGACGACGGCCACCCGGCGGGCCGCGGCGATCAGGGCGCGATTGGTCTGGGCCTCGGCGAGATGGGGGCTGGTCAGGCCCGCCCGCTCCGAGACGCCGTGCGCCCCCAGGATGAGCAGGTCGACGTGGAGTGAGCCGATCGTCCGGTCGGCCAGCGTTCCGACGAGCGCGGCGGACCGGGTGGGTGTGCCTCCGGTGAGCAGGACCACGGGGGCGTCCCCCTTCCGCTCGCGGTCCGCAAGCCGAAGCGTTTCCGCGACGGGCAGTGAGTTGGTCAACACGGTCAGCCGCGGCACATCCAGCAGTCTGGCGGCAACAGCATGGGCGGTGGTACCGGCCGAGAGGGCGACGACGCTCCCGGGTTCCACCAGCGCCGCGGCAGCGTCCGCGATGGCCGCCTTCGCCGCCCGTTCCCACGCGGACTCGGCCTCGAAGGCGTGCTCTTCCGCGCCGGCGCCGGACACGGCGACAGCACCGCCGTGCACCTTTCGCACCGCCCCGCTGCGGGCCAGCGCATCGAGGTCACGGCGGATCGTCATGTCGGAGACGCCCAGTCGGCCGACGAGCTCCGCCACCCGCACAGCACCGTCCCGGCGCACCGCCTCCAGGATGATTGCCTGCCGCTGATGGGCCAGCAGTCCCTGATCCGCCACGAGACTCCCCGATCACCCCGGGCGGGCACGTCACGCACCTGCCCTGGAAGGCCAGGCTACGTCGGGAATCACCAGAAACGAACAGGATGCTCCCGCGGTCAGCCGGTGCTCTCGCAGACGATCAGCTCCGCGGACAGCGGCATCCCCTCGCCCGCCGCGCACCTGGGCCAACAGCCGGACCGAGCTGAGCCGCGGTGCAGCATCCTGTACATCGGTATGTCGTGGAAGCCGACGACGGCGACGTCCCGGCCGACGGCCAGGTCTTGGCGCGGATGGCCTCGTAGGGGGTGAGCGCCGGCATGTCGCTGCCGCCGGCGATCGCGGCGCAGGGGGAGCGGGCTGACCGGTCCGGCTGGTAGCCGAGCCGAAGGATTTTCGTTCTCGAGGCGTGTGCCGCGTCAGGCTTCCCGGCCGGAGCCGCGCCGGGCCTCGCGCAGCGCGTCGGCGAGCCGGGCCGCCGTTTCCGGGCTCGTGCTCGCGTGCGGCGAGAGGCGGATCCAGTCGCCGCGCAGGGCCGTGACGAGGCCGGCCTCGGTCAGCGTGCGGTGCACCGCGGCCGGATCGGCCCCGGGGAGCCGCAGCCGGGCGATCCCGCTTCCCGTCCCGCCGGCCGTCTCGGCGCCCGCCGGGAAGCCGGTGTCAGACCGGGAGCAGCCGGGCGACGAGGTCGCCGACCTGCTTGGCGTTGCGGCACTCGTGCATGTCGACCAGGGACGCGTAGGCGAGGGCCACGGAGTCGCCGGTCGGCCACAGCGAGGCCTGCTCCGGGTTGAGCCAGTGCACCCTGCGGGCTTTTTCGGCGATGGCGCGCAGCGCGGGGAGGTTGGGGTCGGCCCTGTTCGTACGGGCGTCGCCGAGGATGAAGACGGTGGTGCGCGGGTCGACCACGTCGGCGTACCGCTCGGCGAACTCGCCCAGGGCGGTGCCGTAGTCGCTGCTGCCGTGCCAACCGGCCACCGCCGCCTCGGACAGGATGCGGTCGGCGAGGCCCCCGGGGTCCGCCGTGCCGCGCCGGATCAGGTCGGTCACCTCGTCGACGCGGTTGACGAAGGCGAAGACGCGGATCTTGCTGAACTGGTCGTGCAGGGCCTGGACCAGCAGCATGGTGAAGTTCGAGAAGCCCGCCACCGAACCGGACACATCGCACAGCAGCACCAGCTCGGGCCGCGCCGGAGGCCGGCGGCGCAGGACGGGCCGCATCGGGACGCCGCCCGTCGACAGCGAACCGCGCAGGGTCCGCCGCAGATCGATCCGCCCCCGCGCCGCACGGCGGCGACGGGCCGTCAGACGGGTGGCGAGCTTACGGGCCAGCGGGTGAACCACGCTGCGCAGTTCGTCGAGCCGGGCGCGGTCGGCGTACAGGAAGTCGACGCGGTCGGCGGTGGGAGCGACGGCGCGCCGAGCGATTTCGTCCGTACCGCGCCGCTCGGCGACCCGGCGGCGCGCCTCGACGCGCACCAACTCCCGGAAATCCTCGATACGGCGCCGGATCTCGTCGTCCACCAGCCGGTCGGTGAACGCGGCGTCCGTACCCTGCCGAACTGTCGTGCGTACCTGGACCAGCAGGGTCTGCGGCCGCAGCCGCTCCAGGGTCTGGTGAGCCGACCAGCCCTCCGAGGCCGAAGAGGAGCCGTAACCCCCGAGGCTCGCGACGGCCTCTCCCGCCAACTGGCCCATCATCGCCCGGTCGTCTGCGGCGAGCGCGGCAACCAGCCGGTCGCGCAGCCCGGCCCTGTCCGTGTGCTGTTCCGGCGGCCGACGCGTGAGCGGGAAGTACAGGTCGAAGACCGGGTCGAAGACGGCCCGCTGCCCCTCGCTGTGCAGCAGCGAGGCCGCCAGCCCCTCCCGCAGACGCTCCCGGTCGGTCAGCCCCAGCACCTCGACGACCTGGGCGGCGTCCACGGTCTCGCCCGTACCGATGCGGATGCCATGACCCCGCAGCACCTGGACCATTCCTGTCAGGCGCTCCGCGATACCGGTCGCCGGGATGCTCACACCGCCTCCAGGTCGAGCTTGGCCGCCGCCTTGACGATGTCGTCCTGGTGCTTGAGGAGTACACCGAGGCTGTCCCGCACGACCGTCTCGTCCAGCGTGCCGGCGCCCAGTGCCAGCAGCGTACGCGCCCAGTCGATGGTCTCCGCGACCGACGGAACCTTGCGCAGGTCCATCGCGCGCAGGGCACCGACCACCCGCACCACGGACGTGGCGAGTGCCTCGTCGAGTCCCGGCACCTTCATCCGTACGATCCGGCGCTCCAACTCCTCGTCGGGGAAGTCGACATGGAGAAACAGGCAGCGGCGGCGCAGGGCCTCGGAGAGTTCACGGCTCGCGTTCGAGGTGAGGACCACGAAGGGACGGCGGGTCGCGGTGATCGTGCCCAGCTCCGGCACTGTCACCTGGAAGTCGCTGAGTACTTCGAGGAGCAGCCCCTCGACCTCGACATCCGCCTTGTCGGTCTCGTCGATCAGCAGGACGGTCGGTTCCTCGCCGCGTATCGCGGTGAGGAGAGGGCGGGGGAGCAGGAACTCCTCACCGAAGATGTCCGTACGCGTCTCGTCCCAGGTCTCGTCCCGGCCCGCGGTGATCCGCAGCAGTTGCTTGGCGTGGTTCCACTCGTACAGCGCGCGGGACTCGTCGACGCCCTCGTAGCACTGGAGCCGGACCAGGCGGGCGTCCGCGACCTGGGCGACCGCCTTGGCCAGTTCCGTCTTGCCGACGCCCGCGGGGCCCTCCACCAGCAGCGGCTTGCCCAGGCGGTCGGCCAGAAAGACCGTGGTGGCGACGGCCGGCGACGCCAGATAGCCGGTCTCGGCGAGGCGCGCGGCGACGTCGTCCACCGATGTGAAGTACCCGGTCGTCATGTGGTGTTCTCCCCGTGGATCTCCTTGATGGCCCTTGTACCTGATCAGCTCTTCGAGCAGGTCCACAACACGGAGACATCGTTTGCGTCGCATGTCACGATGTCGCTCACTTGTTCGGTTCTGGTTACGCTGAAGGCATGTCCGCACCTCTCCAGGGCTCGCTGTTCGACCAGACCCACGACATCGGCCTCGGCCCACTGGAGGGCGTCCGGCGGACCGTGCTCGGTGACGGGGCCTGGATCGACCTGCTGCGCGGCTGGCTCCACGGGGCGGACGCCCTGTTCGAGGAGCTGGCGACGTCCGTGCGGTGGCGGGCCGAGCGGCGGCACATGTACGAGCGGGAAGTGGACGTACCCCGGCTGCTCGCCTTCTTCGGGGAGCAGGACCCGCTGCCGCACCCCGTCCTGGAGGAGGCCCGGGCAGCGCTCAGTGCGTACTACGCCGAGGAGCTGCGCGAGCCCTTCACCACGGCCGGGCTCTGCTACTACCGCGACGGGCGGGACAGTGTCGCCTGGCACGGTGACAGGAACGGCCGCTCCTCCCGCGAGGACACCATGATCGCAATCCTCTCGGTGGGCGACCCGCGCGATCTCGCCCTGCGCCCCCGTGGGGGAGGGGCCACCGCGATGCGGCTGCCGCTCGGACACGGCGACCTCGTCGTGATGGGCGGTTCCTGCCAGCGAACCTGGGAACATGCGGTCCCCAAATCCACCCGTGCCGTCGGCCCCCGCATCAGCATCCAGTACCGCCCGCACGGAGTGGGCTGAACCGCCCGGGCGGGTCCAGCCTCCCGGTTACGGCTCACGGCCGGACCCGGTGCCGTCGAAGGCCGGTATGAACACCGTGCGCATCACTCTGTCGCATGCCGATGTGGCGGGGACCCTGCCGGCGGCTCGCCCGGATCCGGGCGTGGTCGTGCCGCTCAGCTCAGCCAGATCTCCCGGACCGGGCGCAGCGCGTCCGGCTCCACGGCCGGTTCGGTGTCCCACACCATCGTCTCCCGCCGGTCCACGGTGTATCGCGGCCAGACCGTGCCCGGGTCGAGGTCGCGGACGAAGGAGACCCAGGCCGCGTGCATGGCGTCGGCCAGGTTCTGCGGCGGGTTGTCGCCCGCGGCCGCGGCGACGGCCTCGGCGTCCAGCAGATCGAAGGCGAACGGCAGGTCCAGGCAGTGGAAGGCCAGCCCCTGAGTCCCGGGTGCGGCCGAGGGCCAGGCGAACTCGTAGAGCCAGGTGGGAAGTTCACGCGCGGCGCGGGCCTCGGCGATGGCCAGGGAGGGGGCCCGGAAGGTGACGTCGGTGGTGGCCTGGCCCATCAGCGCGTCGGGGGCGGCCTCCTGGTGATGGTCGAGGAAGGAACGGGTGCGGGGCTCGTCCAGGCCCATGGCGGCGAGCATCGCGCGGGCCGCCTCCTCGGTGGCGCCGGGGAAGGGGACGGCGTTGAACTCGTGCCGGGTGAAGCCGAGCATCAGCGGGACGTCCGTGCCCGTGGCCGCGGCGGTGAGTGTGTCCATGACCGGTTCGGGGATCAGTGTCCCGTCGGCGAAGGGTGCCAGGACCAGCATCGGCAGGCCGTCGCGGTCCGGGCCGGGGACGGCCAGGGCGTCCTGGTAGGTGAGGAGTTCGTCGTCGGTCCTGTCGCGCAGCGCGGCGGCGGTGGCGGGGACGCCGGTACGAGAGGTGAACAGCTTGGACACGGTGAGGGCCACCGACCGGTCCTCCGGCTGCATCACGGCGCCGGAGACGGAGATCGCGCCGCGGAACAGCTCCCTGGCGGACGGAGTGGCGAGCAGCGTCTGGACGGCGCCGCCGCCCGCGGACTGCCCGGCGACGGTGACCTTCGCCGGGTCGCCGCCGAAGGC
Source organism: Streptomyces sannanensis (assembly GCF_039536205.1). Classification (GTDB taxonomy): domain Bacteria; phylum Actinomycetota; class Actinomycetes; order Streptomycetales; family Streptomycetaceae; genus Streptomyces; species Streptomyces sannanensis. The sequence goes on from NZ_BAAAYL010000001.1 coordinate 6,508,070, forward strand.
CGCGATGTTGTCGCGCACCCAGGTGAGGGCGGCGATCCAGTCGAGTACGCCACGGTTGTCGGGGGCGTCCTCCAGATGCAGGAAGCCTTCGATGCCGAGCCGGTAGCCGAGCGAGACGAGCACGACACCGTCCCGGTTGAATGCCGCGCCGTCGTACCAGGGGCTGGCCGCGGACCCGGCGACGAAGCCGCCGCCGTGGATCCACACGAGTACGGGAAGTCGTGCGTCGGAGGAGACGTCGGGCGTGAACACATTGAGGTTCAGCGTGCCTTCACCCGGGATGGTCGGCTCGGGGATGGTGGTGACCTCGGCGAAGGGGCGGCGCTGAGCGGTGGGGCCGTACGCGGTGGCGTCCAGCGGCTCGGTCCAAGGCTCGGGCGGTTCGGGCGCGGCGAAGCGGAGATCGCCGACCGGGGGCTTTGCGTAGGGGATGCCGAGGAACCGTACGCCCGTACTGCGGCGTTCGCCGCGGACGGGGCCGCGTGCGGTGCGGACGACGAGGTGGTCGGCGGAGGTGGTCATGATCGGCTGCTCCTGGGGTGGGCCGGCGCGGGTCACCGTGCGGTGTGCGGTGCGGCGGCCCATCTTCGCCGACGCCGCACACAGGGTGGCCGCCGCCACCGACTTCGGCCGGCGGGCCGGCCCCACCGACCTCGGCGCACTGATCACCGGCCAACTGCCCGGTCTGGAATGCCCACTGGACATCGTGAACGTCGCGAACGTCGCCGCGCTCGCGGAATATCACGCTCTGGCCGAGCAGCGTGGCAGCGCACCGCACACCATGGCGTACATCAAGGCGGACACGGGCGTCGGCGGGGGGATCATCACCGACGGTCTCATCCAGGCCGGCAGCCATGGCCTGGCCGGCGAGCCGGGCCATGTGCCGTTGACCCTCGACGGGCCGGAGTGCCCCTGCGGCGGGCGCGGCTGCCTCGCCCTGTACGTCGGACCCGAAGCGCTTGCCGAGGCGGCGGGGTTCGCCGACGTACTGCGCCGCGACGGCCCCAAGGGGATCCCGTCTACGACGGGATCCCCTGCCTTACACCTGGGCGTGAAGCGCTATGACTCAACAGCCTCATTGGTCTGGTCGGACAGCTTCGGTGTGTCGTGCTGGTCGGGCAGTTTCGGTGTGTCCTGCTGGTCGGGCAGTTTCGGTGTGTCCTGCTGGTCGGACAGCTTCGGTGTGTCCTGCCTGCCGGGCAGCTTCGGCGAGTTGTGCTCGTCGGGGAGCCTCGGTGACTCGTGCTTGTCGGGGAGCTTCGGTGAGCCGTGCCTGTCGGGCAGCCTCGGCGAGTCGTGCCGGTGTGACGGCAGCTCTCCCCCGCCCCAGCACACCCAGTACCCGTCGTGGCGGCACCTCACCCAGTGGCCCCTGACGAACCTCTTCTCCCAGTGGCTGTGCACCCACTTCTTTTCCCGGTGCCCGTCGTGCCACCACGTCACCCAGTGGCCTCTGACGTACCTCTTCTCCCAGTGCTTGGGCACCCACTTCTTCACCCAGCGGCCCTCGTGCCAGGTGCACCTTTCGTGATCACGGCCGTGGGACGAGGAGGAGGCGGGGGCGCCGGCCTTGGATGTCGAAGCGGCGGCCGCGCCGGATGCGCCGAGGGCGATTCCGCCGGCCAGTACGGTGCAGGCGGCGCCCATGGCCACGGCGTGCCGCAGAGGGGACTTCTGGTGCATGTCGAGCACCCCTCCCTGTTCCGGAGGTGTGCGGGTGACCGCCGCAAGATGGCGATCGGAGTCCAGGGGGACGAGGCCGTTGCCGACGCTCCGCGATCAGCCCGCGCATGTGTGGCACCAATAGTCGCCGCCCAGTTGGAAGTGCGCACCCCGAGATCCATACAGTGACCAGTCGGTCACGGACGGTGTGTCGAGCGGGCTCTCGTAGTGGGGTCCGTTTCTTGCTGATGCCGGAACATTCGGGCGGGCTATGCGATTTGAATCACACCCCTGGGGAGAGCTCCGTGGCTGTGTGGCGGCAGCGGGCCGCCGGTGGTGTCACCGGGGCAGTCTCATCGCCGGCCGGTTACTTGTGGTGCCGGCCCTTGATGTGGTCGGCCATGTCCTTCATGGCCTCCGACGCATGCCCGGCTGCCTGCCTGGCCTTGCCCTCGACGCGGTCCGCGGCCCCCTTGGCCCTCAGTCGGTCGTGGCCCGTGGCGCGCCCCGTCTTCTCCTTGGCCTTGCCCAGGGCCTCCTGGGCCTTGCCGCGCAGCGTCCTCGTTCGGTCACCCATGCCGATCAGCTCCTCGGTCCACCACTCCGCTGAGGGGATTTTCGTGTCATGCCATGCGGGTACCGCGGTTGCGCGACCGCAAACACGTCACCGGATCACGGCTCCGTTTGCCCGCGCAGGGGGCTCGGATAGGGTGATTTGATAGAAAATGCACCCGAAGAGGCTGTGCCGGTGACGCGTCGGGAGTGCTCGGCAGGGAGGGCCCGCAGGCGGAGCACCCCACGTCCCGGGGATAGGTCGTTGCGTTGGACATGCATGAGTCGACGAGTGAGGTGCCGGACCGGTCCCCGCCGGTGGCCGGGTACCGGGGTGTGTTCAGGGACCTGCTGGGGACCTGCGGCAGACCGCCGGGGAAGTGGTGTCGATGCCCCAGCCGGCCGGCTCGGCTGCCGTGTCCACCCACGGCGCGGTCCGTCGTCATCGGGGCTCCGTGAGGACTCGATCCGAGGGGCGCCGCGTGCCCGGTGGCGCTCGGAGCGAGCAAGGGCAACGGTGATAGGGATGGACACACCGGTGACTGGGTTCGGCGAGGTACCGGACGACCCGTTCGCCGTGCGGCGCGCGGCCTCGGCGGTACTGGACGACCGCGGGTGGGTCGTCGGCTGGAGCAAGCGCGCCGAGGCGCTGCTCGGGTACCCGGCCGAAGAGGCGCTGGGGCGCCCGGCGGCCGGTCTCCTGGTCGATCCCCAGGACCACGAGCTCGTGACGGACGCGGTCGAGGCCTGCGTACGCGATCAGGAGTGGTCCGGAGTCGTACCCGTCCGGCACCGCGACGGGCATCGTGTGCAGCTGGGCTGCCGGGTCCGGGCGATCGCCAGGGGTGGTTCACAGCGCGAGTGGTATCTCGCCGCTGCCCCCGCCGAGGAGGTGACCCAGTGGGAGACGGACCGGTCGGTCCTGGAAGGGTTGTTCCGCCGCTCCCCGATCGGGCTGTCCGTCCACGCCCCTGACCTCAGCATCCTGCGAGTGAACCGGGCCATGGCGAAGTTCAGTCACCTTCCGGTCGAGCAGCATCGTGGGCTCCGCATCGGCGACTTCCTGAACCCGCAGGACACCGAGACGGTGGAGGCGCAGTTGCGGGAGGTGCTGGAGACGGGCCGGTCCTCGGTCTTCGCCGAGCAGCCCTGCCGGGCGCTGGGGGACACCGGCCCCGGGATGACCGTGTCGGTGTCGGCGTTTCGGATGCAGGACCCCTACGGACGGGTCCTCGGGGTGACACAGACGATCGAGGACGTTACCGGAAGTCATCGCGTTCGACGCCGTCTCGCGCTGCTCACCGAGGCAGGAGCCCACATCGGAACCACGCTGGACGTGGGGAGGACGGCACGCGAGCTGGCCGAGGTGGCCGCCCGCGAGCTCGCCGACTGTGTCTGCGTGGACCTGCTGGAGCCGGTGACCCGTGGCGAAGGGCCCGTCGAGGGGATGCCCGACACCGTGCGCCGGGCGGCGGCCCACAGTGTCCTGCCGGACGCGGAAGAGGTGATGTATCCGGTGGGCCACTCGATCCGGATCCCGCCCGAGAGTCTGCAAGCGCGGTGCCTGGCCCAGCGGCGCCCGGTCATAGGCGAGTATCAGCAAGGTCTCACCGGATGGCTCTCCACGGACCCGGAGCGGGCCGAGCGCGCACGCAGCCTTGGGAACTGGTCGCTGATGGTAGTGCCGCTGCTCGCACGGGGGCTGGTACTCGGCCTTCTCAGTCTCTGGCGGTGGCGGCGTCCCGAGCCGTTCGAGGAGGACGACCTCACACTCGCCGAGGAGTTCGCCTCCCGTGCCGCGGTCTGCATCGACAACGCACGCCGCTACACCCAGCAGCACGACGCGGCGCTCACTCTGCAGCACAGCCTGCTTCCGCACGAGGTGCCCACGCACCCCGCGGTCGAAGTCGCCCACCGGTACCGGCCCGCCGACGCCACGACCGGCGTCGGCGGTGACTGGTTCGATGTCATCCCGCTCTCCGGGCTTCGTGTCGCCCTCGTCGTCGGCGACGTGGTCGGCCGCGGCATCCACGCGGCAGCCACCATGGGCCGGCTGCGTACCGCCGTGCACACCCTGGCCAACCTCGACCTCACCCCGGACGAGGTCCTCTCCCACCTCGATGATCTCGTGGACCGCCTGGCCGGCGAGCAGGCGCCGACGGAGGAAGGGTCCCCTCAAGTCGTCGGCGCCACCTGCCTGTACGCGGTCTACGACCCGGTCACGCGGCATTGCGCCCTCGCCCGCGCCGGTCACCCGCCACCGGCGGTGGTGACCCCGGACGGACAGGTGCGGGTCCTCGACATTCCGGCCGGCCCGCCACTGGGCCTTGGCGGACTGCCGTTCGAGGCCGCCGAGCTGGAACTGGCCGAAGGAAGCCTCCTGGCCCTCTACACGGACGGCCTCATCCGGACCCACAAACGGGACGTCGACGAGAGTCTGTCGGGCCTGTGCGAGGTGCTCGGCGCGCCCGCCCGCTCGTTGGAGGAGACGTGCCGGGCGGTGGAGGGCGCGCTGCTGGACGGCCGGCCGACCGATGACGTCGCCGATGACGTGGCACTGCTTCTCGCCCGTACCCGCGTACTGGTGGGGGAGAAGGTGGCCACATGGGAGCTGCCTGTGGAGGCCACCGCCGCTGCCCGGGCGCGGACGCTGACGGCGTCCCAGCTGACCGAGTGGGGGCTGGACGAGATGGCCTTCACCACGGAACTGATCGTCAGTGAGCTGGTGACCAATGCCTTTCGGTACGGTGAGGGGCCGATCGTCCTCCGGCTCATCCGTGACCGCCACCTCATCTGCGAGGTGTCCGACACCGGCAGCTCCTCGCCGCACCTCCGCCGGGCCCGTACCACCGACGAGGGCGGCCGCGGGCTGTTCCTGGTGGCGCAACTCACCGAGCGGTGGGGCACCAGGTACACGCGCGACGGCAAGACCATCTGGACCGAGCAACTGCTCCCCGACACGCGGGACCTGTGAGCCATGAGAGCCGCGCCCGCGTAAGGAGCACCGCGTGGCCTCAATAGCCGCCGGAGACCCTCAGAACCGTGCCCGTGGTGTAGGAGGCGTCGGCCGACAGGAGCCAGGCGACGGCGGCGGCGATCTCGGAAGGCTCGCCGGGGCGCCTCATCGGGATCCGCACGGCTGCCTTGGCCGGGCGGTCGGGATCCCCCATGGCAGCGTGCATATCGGTGTTGGTGATGCCCGGGGCCACCGCATTGACCCTGATGCCGTCCGGGCCGAGTTCCTTGGCCAGGCCGATGGTCAGGGCATCGGTGGCTGCCTTGGTCGCGGCGTAGTGGACGTATTCGCCGGGGCTGCCGAGTGTCGCGGCCGCGGAAGAGATGTTGACGATGGCGCCGGATCCGAGGGCCGCCATGTCCCGGGCGGCTCGCCGACTGCACAACAGATAGCCCAGGAGGTTCACCTCGACCACCCGTCGCAGGTCCTCGGTGCGGGCGTCGGTGAGTCTGCCGAGCGGGCCGGTCACGCCGGCGTTGTTGACCAGCCCGGTCACTCGCCCGAGTTCTGCGGTGGCGATGTCGAACAGCTTCTCCACGTCCGCCTCGTCGGAGGTGTCCACCCGCACCGTGACACAGCGCGCCCCCGCCGCACGCACGGCGGCCGCCGTCTCCTCGGCGGCCGTACTGTTGCTGACGTAACCCAGGGCCAGGTCATGTCCGTCGGCCGCCAACCGGACGCATGTCGCTGCGCCGATACCTCGACTGCCGCCTGTGACGATGGTGACCGGACGTGACACGCGCTGCCTCCCGCGACCGCTGGTACGTACATGGTTCGACACCAAGTCGTACCTCGTCAAAGGCATTTCAGCACGGTGGCTCGTGACATTTGTACTGCCCGACTCCGTACAAGCGGGTCTGCCGTGGCCCGGCTGTGCTCCGTAGCGTGATGTGCATGACGCAGACACCGGAATCCGCAGTGGCGGTCCACTTCGAAGGGGTCGTGAAGACCTTCGGTGCGGTACGCGCAGTGGCGGGCATCGACCTCGACATCCGACGCGGCGAGACCGTCGCCCTGCTCGGCCGCAACGGCGCCGGCAAGTCGACCACCATCAACCTGCTGCTCGGCCTGGACGAGCCCGACGCGGGCAGCGTCCGGCTCTTCGGCACGACGCCCGAACGGGCCGTCGTCGCCGGCCGGGTGGGCGCGATGCTGCAGGAGGGCCGGGCCGTCCCGCGGATCACGGTACGCGAACTGGTCACCCTCGTGGCCCGTACCTATCCCCGGCCGATGCCGGTCACCGAGGCGCTGGAGCTCGCCGGGCTCACCGAGCTCGCCGGTCGCCGGGTCGACCGGCTCTCCGGCGGCCAGGCGCAGCGCGTCCGCTTCGCCGTCGCCCTCGCCGGCAACCCCGAGCTGATCGTCCTCGACGAGCCGACGGTCGCGCTCGACGTGGAGGGCCGGCGCACGTTCTGGGACTCCATGCGCGCGTACGCCCGGCGCGGCAACACGGTCCTCTTCTCCACCCACTACCTGGAGGAGGCCGACGACAACGCCGACCGGATCGTCGTCATCGACCGCGGCCGGATAGTCGCCGACGGCAGCAGCGAGAAGCTCAAGCGCTCGGCCGGCGGCAGCCTGGTCTCCTTCGACCTGGCGGGCCGGTCCACCGAAGGGCTCACCCTCCTCCCCGGAGTCGTCTCGGTCGAGGTGCGCGGGGACCGTGCCCGGCTGCGCACCGAGGACTCGGACGCCACCGTCATCGCCCTCGCCGAACTCGGCGCGATCCGAGGCCTCGAAGTCGTCGCGGCCTCGCTCGAGGACGCCTTCCTCGCTCTGACCGCCACCACCGCTTCCGATGGACTGGAGACCGCCCGATGATCACCGAGTACGTGAAGGCGGAAGTCCGCCGCACCCTGCGCGACACCGCATTCGTGGTCTTCGGCATCGGCATGCCGGTGCTGATGTATCTGCTCTTCACCAACATCGGCAATAACGCCTCCGAGTGGAAGACGGCCTCCATGGTCGCCATGGCCGCGTACGGGGCGCTCGGCGCGGCCCTCTCCACCGGGACCGGCGTCGCCGAGGACAAGGCGATCGGCTGGCTGCGGCAATTGCGCGTCACTCCGATGAGGCCACGCCAGGTGGTCATAGGCCGTGCGCTCACCGGCTCGGTGGTCGTCCTGCCCGCCATCGCGGCGGTGCTCGCCGCGGGCGCGTTCGTCAACGGCGTCCGTATGGAGGCCTGGCAGTGGGCGGCCGTCACGGCCGTGCTCTGGCTCGGTGCGCTGCCCTTCACGCTGCTCGGCATCGGCAACGGCTACCGGCTCTCCGCCCAGACCACGGGTGTGGTGAACGTCGGCTGCAATCTGGCCCTGTCGATCGCCGGCGGCCTCTGGTTCCCGGTCGAGCTGTTCCCCGGCTGGATGCGCACGCTGTCCGACTACACCCCCACCCATCGCTTCGCCGAACTGGGCCAGGCCATCACCGAGGGCAGCGCGCCCGGGCTCGCCGCGGTGTCCGTGATCGTGGTGTGGGCCCTGCTGTTCGGCGCGTACGCAGTGGTCTCGTACCGTCGGTCCGCGAGGACGGTGTGACAGGAGTGATCATGCGCGAGAGGCAGCAGGGCCGCACCGGCCGGACGGGCGGCTTCACCTGGGAGTGGAAGCCCGACTGGCAGGCGCGGAAGGAGGAGTGGCGCGCCATGGAGAAGAAGCGAAAGGCGCGTGCTCCCGAGAACATGGGCCCGCCCAACGGCTTCGCCCTGTTGCCCTGGCTCCTCATGGGCATGGGCGCCTTCTCCAACCTCCTGAAGGACGAGACCCCCAACCCCTGGATAGGCGGCCTCGGTCTGCTGGTCTTCAACTCGCTCTACATCACCGTGGTGTTCCGGGCGTTCGACAAGTGCGCCCGGGAGGCGAGGAGCACCCGCTGGATCCTGGTCGCGATGACCGCGGTCACCTGTGGTCTGGCCGTCAAGTACGGCGGCAACTGGCTGCTCTTCTTCCCGCTGCTCGCCCTGGCCACCGGCTCCGTCGTACGGGGCCGGGCACTCGGTCCGGTCGTGCTCGGCCTGAGCGCCCTGGCCGCGGCGATCGCCGCGGCGCGGGACGGCTGGGGAGCGGTGAACGTCGCATACGGGACGTTCATCTCCGGAATGGTGACCGCCGCGATCCTGGCGCTGTCCGAGACCGTACGGGAACTGCGCGAAACCCGGCAGGAGTTGGCCCGCACCGCAGTGGAGAAGGAGCGGCTGCGCTTCTCGCGGGATCTGCACGATCTGCTCGGGCACACCCTGTCCGTGATCGTCGTGAAGTCCGAGGCGGCCCGCAGGCTCGCCCCGCGTGACCTGGACGCGGCCCTGGCCCAGGTCTGCGACATCGAGGCCGTGGGCAGGCAGGCGCTCACCGAGATCCGGGAGGCCGTCACCGGCTATCGCGAGGGCAGCCTGGCCACCGAACTCGACCGGGCGAGGGACGCCCTGACCGCTGCGGGTATCGAGCCCGTCGTACGGCAGTCGGGCCCGCCGCTTCCGCCGCAGACCGCGGCTCTGCTCGGCTGGGTGGTACGGGAGTCCGTCACCAATGCGATCCGGCACAGCGGGGCCTCCCGCTGCGAGATCGAGGTGCGGGTCACGTCCGAGCGGGTACGTCTGGTGATCACCGACGACGGTGGCGGCGTAGGCTCGACGACACCCGGCAGCGGGCTCAAGGGCCTGACCGAACGTCTCGCGGCGTCCGGCGGCACCCTGCGCAGCGGTCCGGGGGACAGGCGTGGATTCCGGGTCACCGCCGAGCTGCCGGTGGAGGCGGCCCCGGAGACCGCGGAGCACGAGGAGCCCGTACCGGAACAGCGGCGCTGAGCCGTTGGAACAAGGAGAGCCGATGATCAGAGTCCTGCTCGCCGAGGATCAGGGCATGATGCGCGGAGCCCTCGCCCTGCTGCTCGGTATGGAGGACGACATCGAGGTCGTCGCCCAGGTCGCGGTCGGCGACGAGATCGTGGACGCCGCGCTCGTCGCACGCCCGGATGTCGCCCTGCTCGACATCGAACTGCCGGGCCGCAGCGGTCTCGACGCCGCGGCCGACCTCCGGGAGGAGTGCCCCGACTGCCGGGTGCTCATCCTCACCACGTTCGGCCGGCCAGGCTATCTTCGGCGTGCGATGGAGGCCGGGGCTGCCGGTTTCCTCGTCAAGGACGGACCGGTGGAGGAGCTGGCCGTCGCGATCCGCCGCGTGCTGACCGGCGAGACGGTCATCGACCCGGCGCTGGCCGCGGCCGCGCTCAGCGCGGGTCCGAGTCCGCTGACCGCCCGTGAGCGCGATGTCCTCAACGCCTCTGTGGACGGTGCGACGGTCTCCGACATCGCGGCGAAGCTGCATCTCTCCGAGTCGACCATCCGGAACTACCTCTCCTCGGCCATCGGCAAGACGGGCACCCGCAACCGCATGGAGGCGGTACGGGCCGCACGCCGGCAAGGCTGGCTCTAGTGCTGTGACCGGAGAGGTTTGCCGGGAAGCTCGCGGCGTCATACGACTCCGTCTCTCCCCGTAGCCCTTCGGGCATGGAAGGTGCCCCCACTGCATGCGCACACCAGCCGCTCTGCGGCGGGCGCTCGCTGAGCCGGCCTGATCCGCCGGACACCCCCTGGGGCTTCCCCCTGACCCCCGTCGCCCGACTGCGGCGTGTGCCTGCGGACCGCGCTCGGTCGTCGCCTTTCGTCTCCGCCTTTACCTGGCCTTTTACTTCCCTTCTCTCCTCCGTATCCTTCTCGGGCGCCTCACGGATGCATACTGTCCTCCCTGGTCACGGTGTCGGAACGTCCGGTACTGCGGCCATGTCTCGAGGCGGGCGAGTGATCCACCGCCCCCATGCCGTCCGTCGGTGTGAGGAAACCCTCCCGACCTCCGAAGGGCCGAAGGTTCAGTGCCAGTACCCGTTGTCCTCACCGGCCGCATCGTGCGGCTGGAGCCCCTCGCCCCGCACCACGCCGAGGCCCTTGCCGAGGCCGGCGCCGAGGACCGTACGAGCTATGCCTACACCCCCGTACCCCACGGCGTGGTGGCAGCTCATGACTACATCGCCCGCGCCCTGGCCGATCAGGCTGCGGGGCGGTCGCTGCCCTTCGCGACGGTGAGCGTCGCCGACGGCCGGGTCGTCGGTTCCACCCGGTTCCTGGAGCTCGACTACTGGCAGGGCCCACTTGTGTGGCCCTCCGTCCCCGGTGTGCCGTACGGCGACCCGGCCACCGCCGTGCCCGACGCCGCCGAAATCGGCAACACCTGGCTCGCCGCCCGGGCCCGGGGCACCGGTACCAACACCGAGGCGAAGCTGCTGATGCTCCGCCACGCCTTCGAGACCTGGGGAGTCCGGCGGATCTCGCTGCGTGCCGACGCCCGTAATCTGCCCTCGCGCGCCGCCATCGAACGGCTCGGCGCCACCTGTGAGGGCATCCGCCGTGCCCACTCCCGTGGCCTGGACGGGGCAGTACGCAACACAGCCTTCTACTCGATCCTGGACGAGGAGTGGCCGGCCGTGCGCGACATCATCGAGATGCGCATGGCCGCCGCCACGTCGCCCAGCGCCCTGGACCGTGCGATCAACAGGGAATGCCTCGGACACGACGGCGGCAGCAGCCAGTTGATCCCGGCGTGACCGTCACGGTCTCCTCACAGGCGCCGGCGCAGCCTGCGCAGGTTCGGTCGTCGTCTTCGTTCTGGCCGGTCTGATCCGGTCCCATGTGGACCGGATCGCGGCGGAGGCATCGGCGACGGCGGCTGGAGCGGCGGTCGCCGTGGTTGTCTTCGCCGGGGCGTCGCGCCTGACGTCCGCCGCTGCCTGAGACAAAGCGGACGACCGCGCTCAGCCGACCCCCATGGCCTCGGCCGCGCGCTTCTCCATCTCCTCCGGCGGAACGTCCTCGAGGTGCGTGGAGGCGGTCCACCAAGCCGACGAGTTCCGTCGCAAAGCGAAAGGCGGACGCGAAGCGGTCGTCCGGACGTCCCGGGAGTGCTTCCCCGTTGGCGGCGGGTGTGCCCCGCGGACGCTCTCACAGTGTGCGGTCGAGGGCCAGGGGACGGACCACACTGCCGTGAAGCCGCACGGGTCGGGCACACTGCGGCGGGCCTTGCGTACGCACGGCGGCGGGTCCGGCATCCCCGTGTGGCGGACATTCGCCGCTCATGGGCCGAGCCCGCTCAGGGGTGGAGTCGTCGATGGCCGACTGCGAGACGCGGGTCAAGGCCCCTGGTTGGAGGGTGCCGTCCAACGGGTGATGAATGCGGCCCAATACCACTCGAAGAGCCGATCATGCGGTGTTTCCCGCTGGTGCGAAGCCGCGGTCCGGCTGACGGTGGATCACGTCGCCACTGCGATCCGATGAGCCGACGAAGTGTCAGCCATCGCAGTCGCGGCGAAAGGAATGCATTCCCATGCGATCTGCTCGCACCCTGCTGGCTTCGGCCGCAATGACGGCGATCCTCGCCATCTCCGGACCCGTTGCGCATGCCGTCACTGTCGTCGAGGACGGACGTGATTCCTCCAGCAGTGACAACTACGGCAAGTCCGACACAGGCGACAAGGAGAAGGGCGAGACGAAGGGCGACAAGGAGAAGGGCGAGGAGAAGGGCGACAAGGAGAAGGGCGACAAGGAGAAGGGCGGCAACGAGGACCGTGACAACCAGGGGGACAAGAGCGACCCTGGCAAGCCGAAGGGCGGTGTGCACACCGGTGGTGGCGCCCTGACGATGAGAGTGGCCTCTGTCAGTGACGACCGTGGCAATGAGGGTCGTGGCAACGAGGGCGGCGGTAACGAGGGGCGTGGCAACGAGGGGCGTGGCAACGAGGGGCGTGGCAACGAGGGCCGCGGCAACGAGGGCCGCGGTAATGAGGGCCGCGGTAATGAGGGCGGCGGTAACGAGGGGCGTGGCAACGAGGGCCGCGGCAACGAGGGGCGTGGCAATGAGGGCCGCGGCAATGAGGGCCGGGACAACGGAGGCCGGGACAACGGAGGCCGGGGTCAGGGTGACAACGGCGACTACGGCGACGACGAGGGCGATGACGAGGGCGGCTCCGGCAAGCCCGACGGCGGCGTCCACGCCGGTGGCGGCGGCCTGGCCACGACCGGCAGCGGCCTGGCGGCGGGGTCGATGCTGATGCTCGGCGGGCTCGGCGCGGGGGCGTACATGGTGCGCCGTCGCAGGGCCGCAGGTGCCGGCACGGTCTGATGAGTCCAGCCAGCTAGCAGGTCGCCGCAGTGTCGCGGCCCTCGTCTCTCGGGGACGGTGGCCGCGGCGCCGGCATTTCCGCCCCTTCGGTCCTGTACCGAAGTCCCGTTCCGCCGCCCCCTCGCGCCCCCCGTGACGCTCCTAGCGAAAGCCACGTTCCCATGGACGCCCAGCAGCCTCCCGGTTCGAACACACCCGCCTCCCGCAGTCTTGGCCGCGCCCTGCTGTGGCCTGCCGTAGCGGTCGGGCTGGGCTTCCTCCTGGTCTACAACTCCTTCGACACTTCGGCAGTGGGCAGGCCGATGGCCAGTTCCGCGGCTTCCGCGACCACTGCTCCCTGGGCTGCCGCCACCGGTCCCGGGCCGGCGCTGCCGCGTTCCGTTCCCAAACGGATCGTGATCCCGGAGATCGCCGTCGACGCGCCCTTCACCGAGCTGTCCCTCGGGGCGTCCGGACAGCTCGAGGCACCGCCGGCCCACGACAACAACCTGGTCGGCTGGTACAAGGGCGCGGCGACGCCGGGCGAGCGCGGCACCTCGATCGTCGCGGGCCATGTCGACACCGCCACGGGCCCGGCGGTGTTCGTGGAGCTCAGCATGCTCAAGTCCGGAAGCAAGGTCGACATCACTCGCGCGGACGGCACCGTCGCCAAGTTCAAGGTGGACTCCGTCGAGAGCTTCAGCAAAGCGAAGTTCCCCAATGAACGGGTCTACGCCGACACTCCGACAGCACAGCTGCGTCTGATCACATGCGGAGGTGAGTACGACAAGAAGGCCAAGGACTACAAGGAGAACGTGGTGGTGTTCGCCCATCTGGATTCCGTCAAGCGCGCGTGAGCCGTCGCGGTGCGGGCCTGGCCCGCACCGACGGCCCTCTACCGCCGTGGCCGGCGCCTCAGCGCCAGCTCGTACAGACGCCGCCAGTCCAGTCGGGGCCTCGACCGGGGCACTCCGGGGCGCACACGGGGGACGCGGACGCGCAGCGCTCGTGGCCTGATCGTGCAGTGCACGGGGGTGGGGAGCGTGAGCGCCTCACCGTCGACGCCGACCTGCACCTCGGGTTCGTCGGCGTCGACGACGACCTCATGAGTGGTGAGCACGGTGAGGCCGGGTGCGTGCTCGCCGGCGAGCAATGCGGCTGCCTGCGCCGCGTTGTCGACCTTGACACTGAGAAGCCCGAGTTTCCCGGAGTCCAGCCGGTCCCGCCGCCCCAGTCCGGCCCGGTCGCCCAGCCGGTACGGGTTGTTGCTCACGAGGACGGCCTGAGGGGCCTCGACCGTGATCTCGGAGGCGCGAACGGTCAGCCGGGCGCCACGGTGATGGGTCAACACGTCCGGGAGCAGCGTGAGGGTGGTGTGGATCTTGTCGTCGCGGTAGGCGGGACTCTGCACCACCTCCGCATAGGCGCCGAACGACACATTGTTGACGAAGTCGCGTTCTCCGATGCGACCGAGATCGACGACCAGTTCGACGCCGTCGGTGAGTGCTGCCAGGCATGTCGACGGGTCGTCCCGGTCCAGCCCGAGATCCAGGGCGAAATGGTTCCGTGTGCCGGCCGAGATCACCATGAACGGGATGCCGCGTTCCGCCGCCACTCCGGCGACCAGAGCCTGTGTGCCGTCGCCGCCGGCCACCCCGAGGAGATCCGCGCCGTCGGCGACGGCGTCGCGGGCGAGGGTGGCGACGTCCTGAGGGTGGGAGGGGTCGAGCAGTACGACGTCTGCGCCCAGTGCCTCGGCCTTCTCCTTCAGCCGGAACTTCCCCGTCTTCCCGCCCCCGGACCGCGGATTCATGATGAGGAACGGATGTTCGGGCGGAGGTGTGCGGTATTCGGGTGGTGCGGCATGCGCGGCGTCCGTGCTGAGCGCGGCCCAGCCGGCGGAGGCGGCCAGGGCCCACAACCCGCAGCTGACGAGTACGACCCAGAGCAGTTCAGCGGTGACATAGAGCGTGATCACCGCAAGCGGTGCCGCGCAGGCCAGCGCGGAGGCGAGCCCTCTGGCCAGTCCTCTGTGGCTCAGGGCCCACCAGATTCCGGCAACGGTGACGGCCAGCCCGGCCAGCCCGACAGCCACCAGCACGATGCTCTTGAAGCCCGCGATCAGGAGCAGCAGCAGGATCCCCACGGCACCCGCCGCGATCGCCAGCCGCGCGGTCCAGCTCTGTGCGGTGCCGCTTCCCGTGCCGACAACGCCGCCCATGAAGCCTCCCGTCGCTCGAGTACGGGCCGTTCACCCCATTGCACAACCATGTGCCGGAACACGCCTCACGGAGCCGGTGCGGGCCCCGCCTGGCGATCACGAACGAGCGCTGTGACGATGGTGGTGTTTGGCCGTTCCCGACCCGGCCCGACCGGGCGGAACGGCAGCGCATGCACCGCCGCCGGAACGAGGCAGCGGACGCCCCCGACGGTGGTCGCCATGCCAGCCAGCCCAGCCTTCACAGCAGGAGCAGCAGACGGCGGAGGAGAGCCCCGTGCCCCCCGCCGATCCCGCGCGCGGGCGGACACGCAACTGGATCCGACCGGCGACCCCCTTGCGGCGGTCAGGTTCTCGGTGCCGGTGCTGCCCCGCACGCTGGTGAGCAGGAAGCGCCTGCTGGAACGCCTCACCGACTCGACGACAGGGCCGTTGACGTTGATCACGGGCCCCGCGGGAGCGGGCAAGACCGCCCTCACCGCCTCATGGGCGAACGAGGGTCCGGCACCCGGCCCCGTCGTGTGGCTGAACGTCAGGGACGACGACAACGCCCCCGGCGTGTTCTGGTCGTACGTCCTCGGGGCGTTCCGCTTCCACCGGGTGCCACTGCCGGACGGAATCGGCAGTCCGGTGCTTGCGGACGACGTCGACCGCTCTCTCCTGGTCCGGCTCTCCTCCGCAGTGGCGCAGCTGCACCGTCCGGTCGTCCTCGTGCTCGACGGGCTCGAGCGGGTCACCGCCCGCGATGTGGCCTCGGGCCTGGACTTCGTGCTGGGCCATTCGGGTCCGCAGCTGCGCCTGGTGCTGATCAGCCGAGTGGACCCGCTGCTCCCGCTGCACCGTTACCGCGCCGAGGACCGGATCAGCGAGATCCGAGGGGCCGAACTCGCTTTCACCTCCCATGAGGCGGCGAAACTGCTGCGCCGGCACGGACTGTCGCTGTCGGAGGAAAGCGTCGGCGCGCTCACCGGCCGGACCGAGGGCTGGGCCGCGGGGCTGCGGCTGTGCGCGCTGGCCATGCAGCGGGCCGACGACCCCGACCGCTTCGCGCGGTCGTTCACCGGCTCACAGCATGTCGTCACCGACTACCTGCTGGCGGAAGTGCTCGATGCGCTGCCGCCGGCCACGCAGAACCTGCTGCTACGTACAAGCATCCTGGAGCGGATCCACCCACAGCTCGCGAACGTGCTCACCGGACGTGACGACGCCGAGTGGATCCTGGCGCACCTCGCCCGTGCCAACGCGTTCGTCGAGGTGACCGGAGACCCGCCCTGGTGCCGATGCCACCCGCTGTTCTCCTCGGTCCTCCGTGCCCATCTGCGCAGCCGCCTGCCCGGCCTCGAGCCGCGGCTGCACCGCCTGGCGGCGCGATGGCTCGCCGACAACGGCCGGCTCACCGAAGGACTCGAACACGCGACCGCGACCGGTGACTGGGCCTACGCCGCCACGCTGCTCATCGATCACCTGGCCGTCGGCCGCCTGCTGACCGGCCCGGACACCCACCGGCTGGAGAGGCTCTTCTCCGGCATGCCCACCACCTTCCCCGGTGCGGCTCCGGCCCTCGTCGCCGCTGCCTGTGCCCTGGCACGGCACAACGCCCCGGCCGGCTGGGCACAGCTCGACCGGGCCCAGGCCCACCTGGGCGGTGCCGCAGCAGCTCCCTCTCTCGGGACACGGCTGGCCCATACGCTTCTCCTGCTCCTGGCCGGCGGTGAGGAGCACGGCAGCACCGCCTGCGCGACCGCGGAGTCCCTCGCGCACCGGACCCGTGACCTCATGGCTGAGGTCGCACAGCCCTGCCTCGAACAGCACCCCGAGATCGAGGCGTTGCGGCGCTACGGGCGGACCGGCGCACTGTTCGAAGCCGGACGTCTCGGGGAGGCCCACGACGCCCTCGAGCACGCCCTGGCCGCCTGCACGACCGAGGTGACCCGGACGGTCCGGTACGAGTGCCTGGGACGGCTCGCTCTGATCGAGAGCGTCCGCGGTGAGCTGCGCCGGGCCCAGGCACACGCCAGGGAGGGGCTGGAGGCCGCCGAGGAGTACGGCATCCCCCACCATCGGCGCACCGGTGTCTGCCATCTCGCGCTGGCCGCTGTCGCGTTCGACCGAAGCGATCTGCAGAGCGCCCGGCACCATCTCGACCTCGCCGCCGATGTCTCAGGAATGGCACACGACCCGGTCTGCGCGGCCGAAACCGCGGTTTTGCGTGCCCGTCTGGAGCTGGCGTACGGCAACATACAGGCCGCCCTGGCGGTCGTGGACACCGCGGGCGGAGCCCATGCCGAGCAGTCGGCACTGCGGCTGGCCGAGACCCGCTCCGCCATTCATCTCGCTCGCGGCGACCCGGCGGCAGCGATCGGTGCATTGCGGGACACCGGGGGCATGCCCGCATACGCCGTGTCTCTCGCCGCCGCACACCTGGCCGCCGGGGACACCGAACGCGCGGCGCGGCTACTGGCCGGACTCGGCCAGTTCGACCGGGCAGGCGTCACGGACCATGTCCGCATCCTGCTGCTCCGGGCCCAGGCCGCCGTGCTGGACAAGGACTTCGCCACCGCGGAGGGGCTGCTGGCCCGGGCACTGGACGCCGCGCGCCCGGAACAGTTCCGCCGGCCCTTCACCGAGGCGGGCCCCTGGCTGAGGCATCTGCTGGCGCGCAGGCCGGACCTCGGGGTGACCCACTCCTGGCTCACCGAGCGGCTCGCGGACGCCGGCACACCGGGCTCGGCCGGCGACGACTCCCTTTCGGTCCCCGCCGAAGCGCTCAGTCCACGCGAGCGCGATGTTCTCAGGTGTGCCGCACACATGATGTCGACCGAGGAGATCGCCGCGGAGCTGTATGTGTCCGTCAACACCGTCAAGACGCATCTGAAGAGCATCTACCGCAAGCTGTCCGTATCCCGCCGCAGTGAAGCAGTCCGGCGCGCGAGAGAGCGGAAGCTGCTCTGACACGGGCGCGATGGCTTCGGTTCACCTCATCCGGGTGATGCCTCCGGGCCGCCGGGGGACCACCATGCGAGGAGATGCCCCGAACCCAGGGGAGTACTCACACATGCGTTACGAGTTCCGCGTCACCGGAAGCGTCTCCAGGGCCGTCGCCGATGAATTCCCCGAATTGGAGAAGGCGACCGTCCCCCCGCTGACCCTGCTCTTCGGCACGGTCACCGACGAGGCGCACCTGTACGGGCTGCTTGTCCGCTTCCAGGACCTGGGCCTGCATGTCCTCGAGATGCGTCGGCTACCGGACTGATCGGCACGTCGTCCGCGATTCACCCCTCACGGGTGAGGGGGCCCTCGGGACCCGAGCGGAGGCTTGACATGAGCGGACATCCGAGGTCCGAGGAGCTCCGCTGCCCCGGCGGGGCCGATGAGAATTGAGGAATCGTCATGACGCACACCACCCAATCCGTCCCCGGGAAGACGGCCATCGCGGCCGGCGGGCTGGTGATCTTCGCCGCCACGATGCTGGTCATCGTCGGTATCCTGGACGTCTTCCGCGGAATCATGGCCATCGCCGATGACGACATCTTTCTCGCCACGCCGCGTTACGTCTTCAGGTTCGACCTGGCCGGATGGGGCTGGATTCACCTGACCCTCGGAGCGCTGGCGGTCCTGGTGGGTGTCTTCCTGTTCCGTGCCGTGCTGTGGGCCCGGGTCACGGGTATCGTGATCGCCGCTCTGCTGATCATGGCCAACTTCCTGTCCCTGCCGTACTACCCGTTGTGGTCTCTGGTGGCGATCGCGCTGAACGCGTTCGTCATCTGGGCGCTGTGCCTCGTGAATCCGGACGAACTTCCGACGGCGCCGCCCGCCCGTGGGAAGCGGTGAGCCGGCGGCGGGCCCTGTCCTGCTGCGGACCCCGGCCTGACGACCCCCGGCCGGTCCGCCCTGCTCCCGGCTCCACGCGGATGGCCCTTGACTGGCAAGGCCACCGTCGCAGGGAGGAGGCGGACCACCGCACAACGGGGCCGAATGGCCTCTCCTGGTCGGCGTGCCATCGGTGCGATGGTGGGAAACCCGTAATGCTGGGATTGAGCCGGCTCCGGTCGACCACGGAGGAATCCATGAGGAAAGCCAAGCGTCAGGGACGAACGGCACCGACCCCGGAGGAGCTGCAGGGCCTCGACGCCCACTGGCGGGCCGCCAACTATCTCGCCGCCGGGCAGATCTACCTCATGAGCAACCCGCTGCTGAAGGAACCACTGCAGCCGGAGCACATCAAGCCGCGGCTCCTCGGACACTGGGGCACCTCACCCGGACTCAACTTCGTCCACACCCATCTCAACCGGGTGGTCAAGGCGCGTGACCTCTCCGCGCTGTGCATCTGGGGGCCCGGCCACGGCGGACCCGCCGTGCTCGCCAACTCCTGGCTGGAGGGAAGCTACAGCGAGACGTATCCGGACGTGAGCCGGGACGAGGCCGGCATGGCGCGGCTCTTCCGGCAGTTCTCCTTCCCCGGCGGGGTACCCAGCCATGTCGCCCCCGAGACCCCCGGCTCCATTCACGAGGGCGGCGAACTGGGCTACTCACTGGCGCACGCGTACGGCGCCGCACTCGACAACCCCGGCCTCCTCGTCGCCTGCGTCATCGGGGACGGTGAGGCGGAGACCGGTCCGCTCGCCGCCTCCTGGCACTCCAACAAGTTCCTGGACCCGGTCCA
This sequence comes from Streptomyces sannanensis, assembly GCF_039536205.1. GTDB lineage: Bacteria > Actinomycetota > Actinomycetes > Streptomycetales > Streptomycetaceae > Streptomyces > Streptomyces sannanensis. The sequence goes on from NZ_BAAAYL010000001.1 coordinate 6,527,326, forward strand.
CGACGGCGCGGTGCTGCCGATCCTCCACCTCAACGGCTACAAGATCGCCAACCCCACCGTGCTGGCCCGGCTCCCCGCACCGGAGCTGGACGAACTGCTGCGCGGCTACGGGCACGATCCCCTGCACGTCGAGGGCGACAACCCGCACAGCGTGCACCTCGCCATGGCGGAGGCCATGGACACCGCGCTGGACCGTATCGCGCACATCCAGGACGAGGCCCGCACCTCCGGTGTGCGGGGACGCCCCCGCTGGCCGGTGATCGTGCTGCGCACCCCCAAGGGCTGGACCGGTCCCGCCGAGGTCGACGGCGAACCCGTCGAGGGGACCTGGCGATCCCATCAGGTTCCGCTCGCGGAAGTACGCGAGAACCCCGAGCATCTGCGTCAGTTGGAGGCCTGGCTGCGGTCCTACCGCCCGGAGGAACTCTTCGGTACGGACGGCCGGCCGGTGCCCGAAGTACTGGCCTGCGTGCCGGACGGCACGCGGCGGCTCGGTGCCACTCCGCACGCCAACGGCGGACTGCTGCTGCGCTCGCTGCCGATCCCGCCACTGGAGGAGTACGCCGTTCCCGTGGTCAAGCCCGGCACCAGCCTGCACGAGCCCACCCGGGTCCTCGGCGGCCTGCTCGCCCGGATCATGGCAGATACCGCGGACCGCCGGGACTTCCGGGTCGTGGGCCCCGACGAGACCGCCTCCAACCGGCTGGACGCCCTGTACGGCAGTACGGACAAGGTCTGGCAGGAGGCGATCCTGCCCACCGACGAACATCTCGCCACCGACGGCCGGGTGATGGAGGTTCTCTCCGAACACCTCTGCCAGGGCTGGCTGGAGGGCTACCTCCTCACCGGCCGGCACGGGTTCTTCTCCAGCTACGAGGCCTTCGTCCACATCGTCGACTCCATGGTCAACCAGCACATCAAATGGCTGAAGACATCACGGCAGCTGTCCTGGCGCGCGCCCGTCGCCTCTCTCAACTACCTGCTCACCTCGCATGTCTGGCGTCAGGACCACAACGGCTTCTCCCACCAGGATCCCGGCTTCGTCGACCACATTCTCAACAAGAGCCCCGAGGTCGTGCGCGTCTACCTGCCGCCGGACGCCAACACCCTGCTCTCCGTCGCCGACCACGTCCTGCGCTCCCGCGACTACGTCAACGTCGTCGTCGCCGGCAAGCAGCCCTGCTTCGACTGGCTCTCCATGGCCGACGCCCGCGCCCATTGCGCCCGCGGGGCCGGAATCTGGGAATGGGCGGGCACCGACGACGGCACCCGCGAACCCGACGTGGTTCTCGGCTGTGCGGGTGACGTCCCCACCATGGAAGTCCTCGCCGCAGCCGCCCTTCTGCGTGCTCACCTCCCCGACCTGGCCGTCCGTGTTGTCAACGTCGTCGACATGACCAGGCTGATGCCCCGCGAGGCACATCCGCACGGCATGACCGACCCCGAGTACGACGCCCTCTTCACCCGTGACAAGCCGGTGATCTTCGCCTACCACGGCTACCCCTGGCTGATCCACCGTCTCGCCTACCGCCGCACCGGCCATGCCGACATGCACGTCCGCGGCTACAAGGAATCCGGCACCACGACGACGCCCTTCGACATGGTCGTACGCAACGACCTCGACCGTTACCGCCTGGTCATGGACGTCATCGACCGCGTCCCCGGTCTTGCCGTCCGCGCGGGCTCCGTCCGCCAGGCCATGGCCGACGTCCGTACCCGCCACCACGCCTGGATCCGCGAGCACGGCACCGACCTGCCCGAGGTCGCGGACTGGTCCTGGCCCTACTGAACGACCGCCGCGTACGGCCCCGGCTCATTCGGGCGGCGGGCCGGTGAGATCGCACTTCACGCCGACGACTCCTTCGACGGTCTGCGCGAGGCGGGCGGCGACGGGTATGAGCCCGCTGTCGCGGACGCTGCCGGTGAGCGTGACCACTCCGTCGGTGACCTCGACCCGGACACCCCGTCGGGACACCGTGAAGAGCCGGTCGACGACATCGCGCCGTATCTCCACCGCGATGTCGTCGTCCGGGCGGAGGAAGACCTTCAACAGGTCGGCGCGGCTGACGATGCCCTGGAGGTTTCCTGCCGCGTCGACCACGGGAAGGCGCTTGACCTGCTGACGGGCCATGACACGGGCGGCCTGGGGGAGCGTGGCATCGGCGTGGATCGTGATCGCCGGGGCCGTCATGAGCTCCTCGGCGCTGACTCCGGCGGCCTTGGCCGTGTCGCCGAGGCGTTGCATCTGCTCGATCAGACCCGGTTCGGTGTCGTGGAACTCCTCCTTGGTGAGGAGATCCGCCTCGGAGATCACCCCGACCACCCGGCCCTCGCCTTCCAGGACGGGCATGGCGGTGACCTTCCACTGCTCCATGGCGGCGACGATCTCCTTGAACTGCGCGTCGCGCGTGACGGCCACGACGGTCTTCGTCATCACGTCGTTCACGGTGTACGGGGTGGGGGCCATGACGAAGTCCTCATCAGACATGGGCCGGCCTGGACCGTCGGCCGAGCCTCACCCCCAGGGTGGAACGACGGCCGCGAGGCCGGACAGGGTCTGGCGGGCATACCGGAGGGCCGTCCGGCCCAAGCGCCCGCGACGCCCGCCGGGAGAACCTGGCAGTGGTGACCACACGTGACCAGGAAGGACGACGTCATGAAGGCACTCGTCTTCCACGGACCGGAGCAGACGTCGTGGCAGGACGTCCCGGACCCGGACATCAAGGACGCGGCGGACGCGGTCGTCCGCGTCGACGCCGTGACAATCTGCGGCACGGACCTGCACATCATCAAGGGCGACGTGCCCGAGGTGACCCCGGGGCGGATCCTGGGACACGAGGCCGTCGGAGAGGTCATGGAGGCCGGCGCCGACGTGCGAACGGTCCGCCCCGGCGACCGGGTGCTGGTGTCCTGCATCTCGGCCTGCGGCCGCTGCCGCTTCTGCCGCGAGAACAGGTACGGGCAGTGCCGTGGAGGGGGCGGCTGGGTCCTCGGACATCTGATCGACGGCACGCAGGCCGAATACGTACGCGTGCCTTTTGCCGACCTGTCCCTCCATCCGCTGCCCCACACGGTCGACAGCAAGGACGCCGTCCTGTTGGCCGACATCTTCCCCACCGCCTACGAGGTGGGTGTGCTGAACGGGAAGGTCCAGCCGGGCGACACCGTCGTCGTGGTCGGAGCCGGACCGATCGGACTCGCCACGATCGCGACCGCCCGCTTCTTCAGCCCCGGGCGGATCATCGCCGTCGACCTCGCCGAATCCCGGCTGGCCGCGGCCCGGGCCATCGGTGCGGACGCCGTGGCCCACGCGGAGGAAGGTCCGGAGCTGCTGGTCGAGGACCTGACGGACGGTCTCGGCGCGGACGTGGTCGTCGAAGCGGTGGGCGCACCCGAGACATTCCAGATGTGCACCCGCATGGTGCGCCCCGGCGGCCGGGTGGCCAACGTCGGCGTCCACGGCAAGCCCGCTGCCCTGCATCTCGAACACCTGTGGATCAAGGATGTGACGATCACGACAGGACTGGTCGACACCTACTCCACACCGCTGCTGCTGCAGATGATGGCCGCGGGCAGGCTCCCCTCCTCCTCGCTGGTCACGCACCACTTCGAGCTGGGCCGGATGGAGGAGGCGTACGACGTGTTCTCCCGCGCGGCCGGCACCGGTGCGATCAAAGTGGTCCTCGGCAGCCCCCAGCACGACGCTCTCAGCGTCCCCGAGGGGCCGTGACCCGGACGGGAGGCGAGGAGCATGTGCGGACCGAGGCTCCGGGCGGTGGTGTTCGACACCGATGGTGTCCTCACCGACTCGGCCCGGGTCCACGCGGCCGCCTGGAAGCTCGCCTTCGACGGCTGTCTCGACGTCCTGCCTGCCGCGGACCGGGAGCAGTGCCGCCCGTTCGACCAGGTGGAGGAGTACCGGCGGCTCGTGGACGGGAAGTCCCGGTTCGACGGCGCCCTGGCCTTCCTCACGGCACGCGGTATCCACCTGCCCACGGGCGATCCGCAGGACCCGCCGGGATGCGGCAGCGTATGGGCGATCGCCGCCCGCAAGGACCAGGAATTCGTCACCGCGCTGCGCGAGCGGCCCCCCGAAGCGTTCCCTGACGTGCTTCCTCTGCTGCGCACGCTGCGGGAGGCGGGAGTCCTGTGCGCCGCGGCGTCGGCATCCCGTCACGCCCGGGACGTGCTCACCGCGGCCGGAATCGTCGGTCTGTGCGAGACGGTGGTGGACGGCGTGGAGGCGGCCCGCCTGGGACTGCCGGGCAAACCTGATCCCGCGCTGTTCGTGGAGGCAGCTCGCAGGCTGGGCATGCCGCCCGCGGCTGCGGCGGTCGTCGAGGACGCTTCGGTCGGTGTGGAGGCGGCCCGGCGTGGCGGCTTCGGCCTGGTGGTCGGCCTCGACCGCGGAGCGAGCCCGGCCGCCGCGGCGGACCTGCGGGCGCACGGCGCCGACCTGGTCGTCGGCGACCTCTCCGGCCTGCCGGAGGACATCGCCCGGAGGAACCGGCCATGACCTCCGAATGGACATGGGAGTACGCCGGGTACGACCCCAAGCAGCAGCGCCTGAGGGAAGCCCTGTGCACGCTGGGCAACGGCTGCTTCGCCACCCGGGGAGCCGTACCCGAGACCGGTGCCGGGCCGGTGCACTATCCCGGCACGTACGCCGCCGGTGTCTACAACCGGCTGGAATCCACGGTGGCCGGACGGCGCGTGTCGAACGAGGACATGGTAAACCTGCCGAACTGGCTGCCGCTGCGCTACCGCTGCCATCCGGACGACGGTCCGCTGGGCGACTGGCTCACCCCCGACCACCGGACCCTCCGGCACTTCCATCTGTCGCTCGACCTGCGAGCCGGAGTGCTCACCCACCGGATGCTGTTCCAGGACGGACACGGCCGGCGCCTGACCGTCACCCACACCCGGATCGTGCACATGGGCGATCCGCACCTCGCCGCCCAGCGGACCACCCTGCGGGCCCACGGATGGAGCGGCACCGTCGAGGTGGAGTCGGCGCTCGACGGCGACGTCTCCAATGCCGGTGTCGACCGCTACCGTGACCTCAACGGCCATCATCTGACGGGGCGGCACACCGGCGTGACACCGGACGGGGCCCAGTGGCTGTCCTGCCACACCATCACCTCGCACATCCGGGTCGGTCTGGCCGTACGGACCACCACGCGGCCCGAGGTCGTACCCCGCACACACATCAGGGAGAGCAGCAGCGCCCAGGCGTTCACCGTGCCGATCTCCAGGAGCCGGCCGGTCACCGTGGTGAAGACCGTCGCGCTCCACACCTCCCTGGACCGGCCCGCCGAAGATCCCCCGCAGGCCGCACTCAACCGCGTGGCGCGGGCACCGGCCTTCCAGCAACTGCTCGTCTCGCACCGGGCTGCATGGGCACACCTGTGGAGCCGGGCAGAGCTGACCGTCCCCGGAGAAGCCGGCCGCATCCTCCATCTGCACATGTTTCATGTGCTGCAGACCCTGTCCCCGCACACGGCGGACCTTGATGCCGGGGTGCCGGCCCGAGGCCTGCACGGTGAGGCCTACCGCGGCCATGTGTTCTGGGACGAGCTGTTCGTCCTGCCGTATCTGAACCTGCACTTCCCGGAAGTGGCACGGGCGCTGCTCACCTACCGTCACCGGAGGCTCGGCGAGGCCTGCGCGGCGGCCCGGGCCGCGGGACAGCAGGGCGCGATGTACCCGTGGCAGAGCGGCAGCGAGGGCCGTGAGGAGACCCAGGAACTCCATATGAACCCCCGGTCGGGCCGCTGGATGCCCGATCATTCACGGCTTCAGCGCCATGTCGGCTCCGCGATCGCCCACAATGTGTGGCGTTACGGGCAAGCGACCGGCGACATCGGCTTCCTGCACGGCCAGGGCGCCGAGATGCTGCTCCAGATCGCCCGTTTCTGGGCCGGGGCCGCACGATACGACACCTCCGTGGGCCGCTACCGCATCTGCGGGGTCCTCGGCCCGGACGAGTACCACGACGCGTATCCGGGCGCCACTGCCCCGGGACTGGACGACAACGCGTACACCAACGTGACCGCCGCCTGGGTCATCGCCCGCGCCCTCGAACTGGTGGACGAGCTGCTCCCTGAGCGCCGGGAGGAACTGCTCGATCAGCTCGCGGTGGACGCCGAGGTCCTGGAGGGCTGGGACGACATCTCCCGGCGGCTACGGGTGCCGTTCCATGCGGGCGTGGTGAGCCAGTTCGAGGGATACGGCGAACTCGCCGAGCTGAACTGGGACGCGTACCGGGCCCGGTACGTGGACATCCGCAGGCTCGACCGGATCCTGGAGGCCGAGGGCGACACGGTCAACCGCTACCAGGCGTCCAAGCAGGCGGACACGCTCATGCTGGGCTATCTGTTCTCCCCGGCCGAGCTGACCGGGCTCTTCGCGCGCCTCGGCTACCGCCTGGACGACGAGTTGTGGCGCGCCACGGTCGAGTACTACCTGCACCGGACCAGCCATGGCTCGACGCTCAGCAGTCTGGTCCACGGCTGGGTTCTGACCAGACTCAAGGGGGCGGGCGCCTGGCGGTACTGCGAGGAAGCCCTCCTCAGCGACGTGGCCGACGTCCAGGGCGGCACGACGGGGGAAGGCATTCACCTCGGTGCGATGGCGGGTTCCCTGGACCTCGTGCAGCGCGGGCTGACCGGTCTGGAGGCCGGTCCCGACGGGCTGCGGCTGGACCCCGTACCCCTCGACGAGATCTCCCGCTTCTCCTTCTCGCTCTGCTACCGCGGCCATGAGGGGGTCCGCGTCCGGATACTGCCGGGACGGCTGGGCATCGGGGTGCCCGTTTCGCAACAGGGCCCGCTCACCGTGGTCCTTGCGGGCGAACGCCGTGTCACCTTCCCGCCCGGCGCGCAGCATTGGCTCCGTCTGCCCGGTGCGTGACCCGGCGGACGGCTGTCCCACAGGGTGTCCTCACGAGCAGGGTGTCCTGAGAGGCGGTGTCCTCACGCGATGTCGAGGACTTCGGGCACCGGCCGACGCGGGGTCGCCGGACCCGCCGGGCCGTATCCGAGGCGGATCACCATCTGCACATGGCCCATCGACGATGCCGGGTCACGCACCGCCCATCGCAGTTCGGGCCATTCCAGGGCGTGGGACGTGAGGGAGGTGGCCAGTCCGTCCGAGGTGGCCTGGAGCAGTACCCGTTCCATGGCCTGACCGGCTCGCAGCCAGTCCTCCGGCCGGTCCTCGGTCGTGCCCAGCAGGGCGAGCCGGGGGGTCTTCTCGAAGGTGGCCGAGCCACGGCCGGGAACGGCGCGCCGACCGGCGAAGTCGCGGACCGGAGCGGTGACGTCGTGCTGTCGGGGACCGAGGGCATGAGCAGGGATTCCCTCCGGCCTGGAAGGGCCCTCCTCGGTACCCGTTCGCGTCCAGTGGGCGATCTCCTGCTGGATTTCGGGGGCGAGGGCCTCGCGGCCTTCGGCGTCGTGCACGAGGTCCAGCACGGATTGCACGTGCCATGTGTCGGGGAAGAACAGGCGGGCGCCTTCGAGCAACGCCGCGCCGCACAGCCCGTCCACGATGTCCGACGGGATCTCCTCGTCGGTGAAGGGGAAGCGGCTGGTGCGCCGTCGGCTGATCGCGGGGTGGAGGACGGCGAGATCGTCGTCCGGGCCCACGGGTCCGGCAAGGCCGACCTCGGCGAGCAGCAGGGGGTCGGCGGGGTCGGGGAGGAGCCTGACGTCCGCTTCCCGGCCCGCGTGGGCGGCCGCGACACGCAGGTTGAAGAGCGCGGCTCCGCAGCCGATGTGCAGGGCACGGGTCGTCGGGTCGGCCTTGGGCATTGTGCGCTCCGGATCGGCGCGCATCTCCAGGGAGGCGGTGTCGCGCAGGAAGCGGAACTTCCACGGCTGGGCGTTGTGCATCGACGGAGCCGCCGTGGCGTCCTCGACGAGGTGCGTCACGGAGGTTGAGTCGAGTGGTCGTGTAGGCACTGGGGGTCTCCCTCCGGGAGCGGGCCGCCCGCGCGGCCACGGTTCCAGCGTCACGGCCCGGCAGCCGGGGCAGGAGGGGCCGAGGGTCCCCGTGGGGTCGCCGAACGGCCCTGGTCCTTCGCCGCACGGACGCCGGGGCCAGGTCCGGGCGACGCGCTCGGTCCCGCCCATGTCGAGCCGGAACGGCGGGTAGGCGTCCGCCATCAGGGTCGCGTAGGCCACCACGCGCAGCACCCACCGGTCGAGCCCGATGATCAAGTCGAACAGGTCCTGCGGGTACTTCCCGGTGAGGGCCGGAACGACGGCGGCGATGAGGACCAGGACGCAGATCAGGCCGCCGGCCCACCAGTCGTCCCGGTAGCCGTTCAGGAAGAAGGCGGTCACGATGTAGTGCGGGATGGCCGGCAGCCACCACTTCACCGGCCACGGCCGGCGCGACTGGGGCGTGTCGAGCGCCGCCTCCACGCTGACCGGCCGGTGTTCCGCCGGAGTCGTCGTCATGCCGGTCACCTCCTTCGAGGTCCCCATGACCAGGCTGACCATGGCCGGCCCACGCGTTCACCGCGGACCGGGGACCTTCGGTCCGGCGACGGCCCCCTGTGGCCCTCGTTCCGGCACGGTCCCCCGTGACACGGTGAGTGGTGACGCCGCTGGGACGCCACAAGGAGGAACCATGGGCGACAGCAGAACCGGCGGCCCGGAACTCGGGTGGGTCGTGGCGGGCGTCGACGGTTCGGCCGACGCGATGACAGCCGCACTGTGGGCGGCGGCCGAGGCCGACCGGCGAGGGCAGCCCCTGAACCTCGTGCACGCCATGGACACCGAAGGCCGGGACCTGTACGTGTCCGCCGAGATGATGCGGAACATCCGGAGAACGGGGAACGCGCTGCTTGAGGACGCCGCCGCGCAGGTGGCACAACGCTTTCCCGGCTTGCGGGTCACCACGGAACTCAGCCCGCTGGAACCGTCGGCCGGCCTTCACGACGTGGCCGGCGGGCACGGCACGATCGTCATCGGGAACCGCGGTCTCGGAGGGTTCACCGCACTGCTGCTCGGCTCGGTCGGGCTACGTGTGGCTGCCGGTGCGCAAGGACCCGTCGTCGTGGTGAGGGCCGCCGGTGAAGGCGTGGACAAGGGCGTGGTGCTGGCCGCAGTACGGGACCGGGCCGACCTCGAGTGCGTCCGCCACGCCGCGCGCGCCGCGCAGCTGCGCACGGCGTCGCTGCGGCTGCTGAGCGTCCGGAACGTACTCCATCTGGGCGAGATCGCCCAGGAACACGAGCAACAGCTGCGGGAGGTCGCCGGCCGGATCCACGAAGAGTTCCCCGGCCTCACCGTGACCGAGGACATCGACAAGGGCAGCTCGGTCGCCGGGGCACTCGTCGAAGCATCCCGCCGCGCGGATCTGCTGGTCATGGGCGGCCGCCGGGCCCCTCACGGCATCTCTCCGACGCTGGGCCGGGTGACCCACGCGGTGCTGCATCACGCCCACTGCCCGGTCGAACTCATCCCCCGCGTCGCGAAACCGGCCCCTACCGGGTGATGTGCCACCGTCGTGGCCTGGTGGGACCGTGCGTCGGGTGCTTCCATGGAACTGGCGGAAAGGGCCCCTAGGGAGACGCGGAGAAGCGGCACTCGTACCGCGCACCGCGCAATCAGGATCCGCGAGAAGCGGGTGGCCCTTTCCGTTCATCACCGTCGGAGGGCCCATGGCCGAAAGAGACCGGTGGGGCGCAGGCCGGATCCCACGGCTGCGGCTCGACGAGCTCCTCGACGAGCTCCAGGTGCGCATCGACGAGATGCGTGGTGCCAGGGACAAGCTGAACGGTCTGCTGGAGGCCGTGCTCTCCGTGGGGCGCGAGCTGGATCTGCCTCAGGTGCTCCAGGGGATCGTGGAGGCCGCGGTGGTCCTGGTGGATGCCGAATACGGGGCGCTCGGGATCATCGGCGACGACAAGAAGCTCGCTCGGTTCCTGCCGGTGGGCATCAGCGACGATCTGCGCGCCCGGATCGGCGACCTGCCCTCCGGGCACGGACTTCTCGGAGAGCTCATCCGGCATCCCCAGCCGCTGAGGCTGGCGGAGCTCTCCGAACACCCGGCCTCGTCGGGTTTCCCGGCGCACCATCCGCCGATGCACTCGTTCCTGGGAGTGCCCGTCAGGGTGCGTGACGAGGTGTTCGGAAACCTCTATCTGACGCAGAAGCGCGGCGAGGCGGAGTTCGACGCCGAGGACGAAGCGGTGCTGTCGACACTGGCCGTGGCCGCCGGCATCGCCATCGACAACGCCCGCCTCTTCGAGGAGGTCAGGCTCAGGGAGCGCTGGCTGGCGGCGAGCGCGGAATGCACCAGTGCCCTGCTGTCCGGTTCCTCGGAGCTCGAGGTGCTCGAGATGATGGTCGAACGGGCCCGCCGGATCACCGCGGCGGAGCTGGGTGTCGTCTATCTCGCGGAAGCGGGCGGATGCCTGCGCGGGGCGCTGGCGCTCGGCGAGAGGGCCGAGGCGCACCGCGGCCTGACGCTGCCTCGCGAAGGCACCCTGGCGGCTGCCGCGTTCGCCGCGGGCAGGCCCGTCACCACACCGGATGTGACGAGCGATGCGCGGGTGACGTTCGAACCGGGCCGGTGGAAGGGCTTCGGCCCTGCCGTGGCGGTCCCGGTGGGGACGAAGGACGGTGTAAGGGGCGTGCTCATGCTGGCGCGTCGCGCCGGGAGTCCGCCGTTCAACGAGTCGGAGACGGAACCGCTGTCCGGGTTCGCCGGGCAGGCCGCGCTGGCTCTCGAGCTGGCCGACCGGCGGCGGGACGCCGAACAGATGAGCCTGCTGGCAGACCACGACAGAATCGCCCGTGACCTGCACGATCTTGCCATTCAGCGCTTGTTCGCGACCGGTATGACGTTGCAGAGCGCCCAGCGTTTCGTCGAGCACCCCGAGGCGTCCGAGCGGCTCGGACGGGCGATCGACGACCTCGATGCCACCATCAAGATCATCCGGTCGACCATCTTCGGACTGCGTGAGCACGAGACGCGGGAGGGCATGCCGGGGCTGAGGGTCCGCGCCGTACGGACCGTCGAGGAGGCGGCCCGGGCGCTGGGCTTCGCACCGGCGCTGCGTATGGAGGGCCTGATCGACACGGATGTCCCGCACCCGGTCGCAGACGAGGTGGTCGCCGTCCTCGGCGAGGCGCTGACCAATGTGGCGCGCCATGCGCGGGCCTCGAAGGTGGAGGTGTCGCTCGTGGTGCGCGGCGGGACGCTGACGGTGGCCGTGTCCGACGACGGCATCGGCATCGCCGACAACGGCCCCCGCAGCGGTCTGCGCAATCTGGCGGAACGTGCCGAGAGGCAGGGCGGTGAGCTGACCGTGGTCCGCGGCGCCTCGGGCGGCACTCGCCTGGAGTGGCGGGTTCCGCTGACCCGGCGGCCATGAGGAGTCCGACGGTCAGTGCTGCCGCTGCTCGTGCTCGTGGATCTGGGCCGCGATGACCGCGGCCTGGACGCGCCGTTCCACGCCCAGCTTCGACAGCAGCCGGGAGATGTGATTCTTGACGGTCTTCTCCGACAGATAGAGCTTCTTGCCGATCTGACGGTTGGTCAACCCCTCTCCGATCAGGTCCAGGACGGCCCGCTCTCGCTCGGAGAGCACGGCCAGTCGTACGTCCTCGGGCGGCGGCTGCTCGGTCACGGGATCGCGCAGCGAGCGCATCAGGCGTGTGGTCGTGGCGGGGTCGAGCATCGACTGCCCGGTCGCCACCGTGCGTACCGCGGAGACCAGGTCCGATCCCTTGATCTGCTTGAGGACGTATCCGGCGGCGCCTGCCATGATCGCGTCCAGCAGGGCGTCCTCGTCGTCGAACGAGGTCAGCATCAGACAGGCGAGTTCCGGCATGCGCGAGCGCAGCTCACGGCAGACGGTGATGCCGTCACTGTCGGGAAGACGGACATCGAGGACCGCGACGTGCGGGCGCAGCGCGGGTCCCCGGGCCAGCGCCTGCTCGGCGGTCGAGGCATCGCCCACCACCTCGATGTCCGGTTCGGCGTCGAGCAGGTCGTGCAGTCCGCGGCGGACGACTTCATGGTCGTCGAGGACGAAGACCCGGATGGGCTTCTCCGCCGAGAAGACAGGTGCCTCGGGCATCTCAGCCCCCTCACGGCCGGGTGCCGTCGCCCACCGGGGCGCCGAGATCCACACGGATGTCGACGACGCCCTCGACCGCGCGCACGGCCCGGGCCAGCAGGGGGACCAGAGCCCGGTCCCGGAGGCTGCCGCCGAGGGTGACCACGCCCTCCTCCACGGACACCTCCACCTGCGCCGCGGGTGGCAGGTCAGCGACCACGGTGCGCCGGATCTCCTCGGCGATGTCCTCGTCCGGCCGGAGAAACACCTTCAGCAGGTCGCTGCGGCTGACGACACCCTCCAGCATGCCGATGTCGTCGACCACCGGAAGCCGTTTCACATGGCGACGCGCCATGATCCTGGCCGCTTCGGCGACGGTTGCGTCCGCGTGGACGGTGACGGCCGGGCTGGACATCAGTTCCTCGGCGAACACCGCGCCGGCTTTCGCCGCGTCCGACAGCGGTCGGTCCGCCTGCGTCGGGTCGTCCACGCGGAGCTCCTCCTTGGGGAGCAGGTCGGCCTCGGAGACGACGCCGATCACGCGGCCCTCACCCTCCAGCACCGGCACGGCGCTGACCTTCCACTGCTCCATCAGCGCGACGATCTCCTTGTAGGTCGCACGGCGCCCCACGGCGACGGCGGTGTGCGTCATGACATCGCTCACGGTGTGTGGAGAATCAGGCATCGCGGCCCTCCTTGACCGAGCTGATGTGCTCTTCCCGGTGATGTGCGGGTTCCGCCGCCACGGCGGCGGCGATGCTCTCGGCCCACGCGGCGATCCGGTCGAAGTCACGGAAGTCCCCTCCGCGCCCCTCGTCGAGGATCATGCGGGCGACCCGGCCCCGCGCTCCCTCCGTCAGCCGTCCCCCGAAGGTGACATGCTCCTCGGCACCCAGACTGCGCTCCGCGCGATGGGCGGTGCGCACCGGAGGGATGTTCCGCTGCGATGCCGAGGCGTCGAGAGGGCCGCTGCTGAACAGCCACACCAGACGTCCGGCCAGGTGATGGCGGTGACGGCGGGCGAAGCGCCGGGCGTCCCGGTGCCAGCGGCCCATGTAGAGCGCACCGCCGAGCACGATGGCGTCGTACGGACCGACATCGCGGACCCCGGCGGCGGGGCGCGCCTCCGCTTCGAGCCCGTGGCTGCGCAGGACGTCGGCGATGAAGTCGGCGATCTCCGCCGTCGAGCCGTTCTTGGTGCCGTAGGCCACAAGTGCTATACGCGTCATCGTGATCATGCCCTTCCCGGGACCCGGCGCACGTCACATCGATCTGATTACCACGCTCGCCGACCGGCCCGCGACCGCACAGGGGCCGAATGGCCCCGTCCATGGGCCGCCCTGCCCATCGCCGCCGCACGCGGCCCGGTGGGAGCGTCATAGCAGACAACCGTGGACACACCCAAGAGGTGCGTCATGCGCCAGACCCTCACCGCAGGCATCGACGGTTCCGCCGAAAGCCTCGACGCCGCCCAGTGGGCGGCCCGCGAAGCGCTTCTGCGCGACCTGCCGCTGACCCTGCTGCACGCCGGGTACGCACCTGCTTTCCGTACCCGCCCGCCGGAAGCCGGCGCAACGGCCGAGCGCGAGGACCATGCCCTCGACACGGCCGTGCGGAAGCTGCTCGCCGGCCACCCGACGCTGAAGCTCGTTCCGCTCCGCGTTCCCGAGGCGCCGGTCGAGGCCCTGCTGGCGGCGGCGGAGTCCTCGCAGATGCTGGTCCTCGGCTCCCACGGATTCAGCGGCTTCGCCGGCTTCGTGGTCGGGTCCGTCGCCTTGGACGTCACCGCCCGCGCCCGGTGCCCGGTCGTCCTGGTCCGTGCGGGTGAACGCCCCGAGGACGAACACCTGCTCACTCTCCTCGGCGCCCCGTCGGCACGAACGCCGTACCGCCCGGTGGTCCTCGGCCTCGACCTGGCGCAGTCCGGTGACGAGCTCCTGGCGTATGCCTTCGCCGCGGCCGCGGCCCGGAGCGCACCCCTGCGGGTCCTGCACGTCTGGCGGCTTCCGCTGCTGTACGCGCACGGCAGGGTCCATGAGCCGTTGTCGACGCCCGATGTGCAGGCCGTACAGGCCGAGCTGGAACGTGCGCTCACCGACGCGCTGGACGGCTGGCGGGACAAGTACCCCGGCATCGAGGTGACCGAGCACCTCGTCGACGGCAGGGCCGCCCACCATCTGCTGTTGGCCTCCACCGGGGCGAGTCTTGTCGTCGTCGGCCGCCGCGACTCCGCCGGCCCCCGCCTGGGCCCGGTGACACACTCGGTGATCCACCATGTCACCTGCCCCGTTGCGGTGGTGCCGCACGCCTGACGTCCTGGTGATGCTCGCATCCGCTTCTCCGGGCTGGTTGTGACGGATGATCGACCTGGCAGTCGGTCAGCGAGGCACGTGGCGGAGGAGTTCGCGGTGGCAGAGCATCCAGTGATCGGGTATCTCGTCTGGGCGGTGCTGTTCGGCGCGGTGTTCGCCTGGGAGGGCATCGCCCTGCTCCAGCCCGGTGACGCCTTTCCCACCCTCAGCGATGCCATGCGCGCCGTCATGCGCTATCCGGCGGGACGCTGGGCGCTGTTCGCTTTCTGGCTGTGGTTCGGCTGGCACGCCTTCGTCCGTGGCTGGCACTTCCTGCTCCGGGATGCCCAGTGACGGTGTACCGCTACGGAGGGCCCGTACGGTGCTTCCGGTCTCGCTGAACGTCGGGATCATGCTGACCGGCTATCTGCTGGTCATGGGATACCTCGCCTTCGGCCTGCGGATCCTGCGCCGGTACGGGGCCGGACCCGGCCGGCGGGCGGAACTGCCTGCCCCGGTTACCGGCAGGCGCGGGTGGTCCGGCCTGATCCGCCAGGTGGCGGGCACCGCAGTCGGCGGATATCTGCTGCTGATGGCCGTGGTGGTCGGCTACTACCACGGGGTGGCCCGGGTGGGCGGCCGGTTTCTGATGAGCGCGGCCACCGGTGCCGCGCTGCTGGTGGGGATCGCGCTGCCGGTGTTCCTCATCATCTCGTGGCTGGTGGAGCGGCGTCGGCACCGGCGGGCTTCACGGGCGGCCGGGAAGAGGCCCGCCTGAACGGCACTGGACACGTCCTGTGCCCAGGGGGCGGTCGCGGTGCGACGCGGCCGCCCCCGTCCGCGTTTTACCCGGGCGGCGACACGGTGGAGCATGGGCCCCGCACGCCAACGCCGCACCCGGCGTCCCGGATCGCACCGGCAACGCTACCCCCGCCCCCGCGCGGCTCCGCAAGCCAGAAGGTCGACCATCACACGATCGAGCCAAACCTCCACGATCGAGTCAAACCTCCACGACGGAGATCGTCCTCCCGGTCGACAGATCCGGACGGGCGGCGGAGCATGGCGGAGGAGAACGCTCTTGAACTCTCCCTGATCGTTCCGACCGGATGAGCTGGCGGAGGGCGATGGATGGCTCAGAGACCGAGAGGCGACCGCGACGCCGCCGAGCGGCAGGCGAAGCGGAGCACCCCACGTGACCGTACGGCCGGTGCCCCGAGCGAGGGCCCGGAAGCGCGCGTACGCATCGCAGTCCTCGGCGGCTTCGACCTGTGGGTCGGGGACGAACCGGCGGAGATCCCGCTGAGTTCCGGGCGTCTGCTCGCGTTCGTCGCTCTGTGCAGTCGGGCGGCCGTTCCCCGGGCCCTGATCGCGGGGACTCTCTGGCCGGACGCGCCCGACCGCTGTGCCCACGCGAACCTCAGATCGGCCTTGTCCCGCCTGCGGGAGACGGGAAAGCAGGCCCTCGACATCGGCGCGTCCGAAGTGCGCCTGGCCCGCGGCGCCGCCGTCGATTTCCAGCACGCCCGCTCGCTGGCCCACCGCATCCTGGATCCCGCGCAGAACGGGAAGCACGACCCCGGCATCGCCACGGTCGAGGCCCTCGCCGCCGATCTGCTCCCCGGCTGGTACGACGACTGGGCACAACTGGAGGCGGAGCGCTGGCGGCAACTGCGTCTCCACGCCCTGGAGTCCCTTGCGGACACCTTCACCGCTGCCGGGCGCTACGCCGAGGCCGTGGCGGCGGCCCGTACGGCCGTACACGCGGACCCCCTGCGCGAAAGCAGCCGGATCTGCCTGGTCCGTGCGCACCTTGCGGAAGGCAATCCGTCCGAGGCGCTGCACGACTTCAACGACTACGCGCAACGCCTCGGCGCCGAACTCGGACTCCTCCCCACAGAACGTCTGCGCGAGCTGGTCGCGGGCCTCTGCACCACGGTCGCGCCGCGGTGACCCGCGCGAGCACCGCTGTGCAGAGGCGGCGTCACGCGGGGGAGCCGCGGAACGCGGTGGCCCGGACCGTCGTGCCGCAGAGCGCGACGTCACCACCGTCCTCGAGCCCCAACTGCAGCTTTCCGCCGGCGACACCCAGCACGATCGAGGGCGCGACGGTAGGCGTGGCACCGGAGGCGCAGTAGCCCTCCGCCTCACCGAGAACCGGGGTGAACGTGATCTGTGTCGCGGCGCGGCCGCCGACCATCAGCTGCACCAGGCGTGCGTCGCCCTGGTGACCGACGGTGAGGGGCTTGTTCTTCTCCGGGGACCCCAGGCCCGCGACGGCCACGGTGGGGAATCCCCGCAGTGTGCAGGGTTTGGGGCCCTCGTTGACGACAGTGATCCTCAGCCGGTCGGCCCCCACCCGCTGAGCGCCGTCCGGGATGAGCTGGGAGTACGTGCAGGCGGCAACCTGGGTGCGCGCGGCGTGAGCCGGTACGGCACGGGACGGGGGACCGCCTGCCGCCGCGTCACCCGCGGCCGACAGCAGTCCGCCCGTCGCCAGCAGCAGGGCCGAGGCCAGGACCGCACCGGCTCTGTCCGTTCGCTTCATGGCGTCTCCTCCCTGAGTGTGAGCCTCTGGCACCAGCCTGCCGGGCCCCCCGTGGCGGAAGCGTGACCGGGGCGTGGCCGTCGCAGGATGCGTAGGACCTCGCATTCCGGGCACCCGCATGCCGGGACATGCCGAGAGGAGGAGGTGCCGACATGATCCCGCTGCTTCTGGTCCTTCTTCTGATCCTGATTCTCTTCGGGGCCGGATTCGCCCTGGACGTGCTGTGGTGGATCGCCCTGGTCGTACTCGTCGTCTGGCTGGTGGGATTCCTGATGCGCGGGCCGGCTCCCGGTGGCGGCAGGGCCCGCTGGTACCGCTGGTAGGTCCGGCGGTACCCACGCCCGCGGTCCGCACGGCGCACACCGCGCCGGAGACGCAATGCGACGCCGTCCGGCGCGGACGCCACTCCGGCGGTGCCCGTCGACTCACCGCAGGATGCGCCCCGCACGGCCGACACGCGGTGCTGTGGCCCCACTTGGGCATGCTGACGCCTCGATGGGGCGCGACGTAGGCTGTGATCGCTTCAGCGCGTCCACCGAGGAGAGGCGAGGCGATGAGCCTGCTCGCCATCAGCGACCTGCATGTCCGCCACGCCGAGAACCGCGGGATCGTCGAAGGGCTGCGGCCCGTGTCGGACGACGACTGGCTGGTGGTCGCCGGGGACGTCGGGGAACGCATCGCCGACATCCTCTGGGCGATGAAGCTGTTGCGTGACCGCTTCCGGGTCGTCGTCTGGGCGCCCGGCAACCACGAACTGTGGACCACCTCCGACGATGCGCACCAGCTGCGCGGCGAGGCCCGCTACCGGCACATTGTGGGCGCCCTGCGTGAACTGGGGGTGGTCACTCCCGAGGACCCCTACCCGCGGTGGCAGGGATCCGACGGACCGGTCGTCGTCGCCCCGCTGTTCGTCCTGTACGACTACACGTTCCGGCCGGCCGGCGCGAGCACCAAGGAGGAGGCGCTGGCCGTCGCCTACGAATCGGGAGTGATCGGCGCCGACGAGCGACTGCTGCACCCCGATCCGTACCCCAGCCGTGACGCGTGGTGCCGCGCCCGGCTGGCCTATACACGGTCGCGGCTGGACGCGATCGACCCCACGTTGCCCACCGTGCTGGTCAACCACTTCCCGCTGGTCCGGGAACCCACCCGGGTCCTGCGCTATCCGGAGTTCGCCCAGTGGTGCGGCACGGAGGCCACCGCGGACTGGCATGTGCGCTACCGGGCCGCCGCCGTCGTCTACGGGCATCTGCACATTCCGCGCACCATCGAGTGCGACGGCGTGCCGCATCACGAAGTCTCGCTGGGCTACCCCCGCGAGTGGCGCAACCGTTCCGTCCCTCCCTCGGGCCCCCGCCGCATCCTGCCCGTGCAGGCCCCGGTGTAGGCGGCCGTCAACGGCCTACCAGTGTGCCGGCCTGGTGAGTGTGGGGGGCAGCTTCGTTGTGGCATCCCCCTTGGCCGCGTTGAGCTGGGACTGGGTGAGGAAGATACTTCCGGTGAGATCGGCGCCGCTCAGGTCGGCGTCCCGGAAGTCAACGCCGATCAGATCGGCGGTGCGCAGATCGGCATTCCTGAGGTCGGCGGCGATGAGGCAGGCGCCGCGGAGGTTGGCGCCCCGCAGGCCGGCACCTTTGAGTCTCGCCCCGATGAGGTCGGCTCCCCGGTGGTTCCTCTTACGGCCCGGGACCTCGGCGCGTACCAGTTCGCTGGTCTTCAACAGCAGGGCGTTGATGTCATGACGGAGCGCCGGGACATCCAGCTCGGCGATTTCTTCGGCACTGCCGAGGGTGAGGCGCTCGGTGCCGTCCAGCGCACGGCGCAGCTCGCCGTGGATGGGGCGGGCCGGCGGCAGGGCGATCGCTTCGGCCAAGTACCAGAGCAGCTCGTGGAGTTGCCGCATGACGGGAAACACGTCGAACATCTGCCGCGCGGTCCCGGCGGCCTTCCGCCAGTCCTGTCCGCCGAAGGTGATCCGGGATACCTTCTGCCCCGCGCCGAAGCAGTCGAAGACGGTGCAGCCGGAGAAGCCCCGCTCGCGCAGGCGCGTGTGGATGCCGCAGCGGAAGTCCGCCCGCAGGTTCGCACAGGGCTGCCCGGCGTCCTTGTCGACCGCGAAATCGGCCGAGCGGGCGAAGGGAAGTGCGACACAGCACAGCCCGAAGCAGTTACTGCAGTCGGCCTGCAGGCCGAGGCGGTCTTCGTCGTCGGTGGACGCTTCGCGTTTCTGGGACAACGTGCGTGATCTCCTGCCGGAAGGTGAGCGCCGCTTCCTGCCGCGCTCCGGACGAGGCTTCATGTTCTCAGACGGGTGTGAGCGGAGAACGCCGCGCCCCTCCGGTCCGGAACGCCGGCCGCTGCTCACGCGGCGACGCGCTGCCGCGTGAGCGCCGCTGCCGGTTCGTCGAGGACGCCTCGGCCGCGCCGGTGCATTCGGGGGTGGCCATGAACCTGATCATTTCGGCGGCGGATGGGCCTCCCGAAGCGCCACTGCTGCGCACCAGGCCGACGGGCTTCCCCCGCCACTCGAGGGAGGAAGTCGAGGGCATGCGCCCCGACGGCGTGGCCGCGGTACGTGCCGCGGCGTGTTTGCGTCCCGGGCCGCGGCGCCGGACGCTGGAGGTGAGCACGGGGTATGGCTCGGCCGACACCTCGATCCGGTTGAGAGGAGGCGGGCCGTCATGGCGATGCACAGCCGCTTCCGGCCCGACCGGCAGCTGACCGCCAGGATGGTGGTCACGATGTTTCTGCTCGGTCTGCTGTACGTGGCGTTCACCGCCGCGCTGATCGTGCTGCTCAAGTCCGTCGTACTCGTGGTCGTGATCGCCGGCGGGCTGCTGGGCGTCCAGTACTGGTTCTCGGACCGGATCGCCCTGTACGCCATGCACGGACGCCTGGTCACGCCGGAGGAGCAGCCCCGCCTGCACGGCGTCGTCGACCGGCTGTGCGCCGCCGCGGACATGCCCAAGCCGAAGGTGGCCGTCTCCCACATGGACCTGCCCAACGCCTTCGCCACAGGCCGCAACGCCGACAACGCCGTGGTGTGTGTCACGACCGGTCTGATGCGGCGACTGGAGCCGGAAGAGCTCGAAGGGGTCCTGGCCCACGAGCTCTCCCATGTGGCGCACCGCGATGTCACCGTGATCACCATCGCCTCGTTCCTGGGCGTGATCGCCGGGCTCATGGTCCGCTTCGCCTTCTACTCCCAGCTCTTGGGTGGACGCCAGCGCGACCAGAACACGGCAGTTCTGCTCGTGATGGTCATGGCGGTCTCCGCCCTGGTCTACGCGGTCAGCTTCCTGCTCATCCGGGCGCTGTCCCGCTACCGCGAACTGGCCGCCGACCGCGCCGCGGCCATGCTCACCGCGCGGCCCTCGGCCCTGGCCTCGGCGCTGACCAAGGTCAGCGGCGACATCGCCCGTATCCCCACCGAGGATCTGCGCACGGCACAGGCGTTCAACGCGTTCTTCTTCACCCCCGCTCTCGGGCCCGGCACGGTGGTGGCCAATCTGTTCTCCACCCACCCCACGCTGGAGCGCCGCCTCAAGGCGCTCGAAGCGATCTCGGCCGAGCTGAGCGGCGAGGCGCCGTGAGAAGGAGCTGATGACCGCGTGGGTTTCTGGGATGCGCTGTTCGGCAGGACCAAGCAGGTCAAGCCGGACCTCGACCAGCTCTTCGGGCTGCCCTCGGCCGCGATCACGCTCCAGGCGGCGATGGGCTTCACCCCGACCGGCCTCGGCTCGGTGTGCTTCGCGTCCATCGAGGGCGGGGCGTTCGCCCAGGTCCGTCAGGACATGCAGGACCTGCTGGACGCGGACCCCGAACGCGGCGGCATGCCGGTGGAACTGAGCCGGGACGCGTACGGATACTCGTGGCTGCTCGTCCACCGCGCCCCCGACGACCTGATCTCCCTCGTCAACGACCTGCACGCGGTGAACACCGCCCTCGAGGAGAGCGGCTTCGGCCCGCAACTGCTCTGTTCCCTGGTCGGCTTCCACGATGCCGAGCTGCGCACGCTCGCGCTGGTCTACCTCTACAAGCGCGGCACCTTCTATCCGCTGTGTATACGGCCTGGCCAGCAGAAACGTGACAACCCTCTGGAGATGCAGATCTCCACCCTGCTTCGAAACGACCTGCGGATCGAGCAGGACCTGTCTCGTTGGTTCCCTCTGTGGGATGCGCCTGGCATGGTGGGCTGATGTCGTGACAGCGAGCTCGTTGAGAGCTGCGAGCGGGGCAAGCTGTACCGGGTAAAAGAGAGAATGCGCGGTACGTTCCACCCCTTCGCCCCCGGCCCGGCGAGAAGCGCGACCCACGATCCATCCGTCGGCGGTGCTGCGCGCGGACGACCGCGAGGCGGCGTTCGCGGGCCTGGTGGCGGATCTGCGGGTGGCGGCGGCCGCGCTCGGCTGACCGGGAAGGCCGGCCGGGCGGTCCGGCTGACCCGGCCGAGCGTCACCGCCCGCCTCGCGCTGGGCCGTATGGAGGGATCGCGGCGGGTCGCGCGGGCGGGTGGCGGATCGGCGGCATACCGCTTCCTACCGTGGCTGATGGCCGGAGGGAGCGCGGATGCATGAGCTTTCCATCGCGATCGCCGTTGTCGAAGCGGTCGACGAACTTGCCCGGCGGCACGATGCGGATGCGGTCGACGAGGTCCGTCTGCGCGTCGGTGAACTCGCCGGCGTCGAACCGGACGCGCTGGATTTCGCCTTCGAGGTGGCCAGGGAAGGCACCCTGCTCTCCACGGCGCGGTTCACGGTCGAGCGGGTGGCGGCCGTGGTTCGGTGCGCGCCCTGCGC
The DNA here is from genome assembly GCF_039536205.1 of Streptomyces sannanensis. Lineage (GTDB taxonomy): Bacteria > Actinomycetota > Actinomycetes > Streptomycetales > Streptomycetaceae > Streptomyces > Streptomyces sannanensis. The sequence goes on from NZ_BAAAYL010000001.1 coordinate 6,549,040, forward strand.
GGTGGAGTTCCACCCGGGGACCCCACCGAATCTGCTCTGCCCGCAGTGTGACGGAGGGTCGGTGGAAGTGCTGGCCGGGCGGGAACTCGAGCTCGCGGGAGTCGGCTTCCCGGCCCCGGATCACCACGACGAGGAGGTGACGGCCGATGTGCCAGGTCGTTGATGTGAGACAGGCCGTGCTGGCCAGGAACGACGGTCTCGCGGAGACGCTGCGCACCGAACTGCGCGCCCGCGGCACCACCATGGTGAATCTGCTCTCCAGCCCCGGCAGCGGCAAGACGGCGCTGCTGGAAGTGGTGCTGGCCAGGGCGACGGCGGAGGCGGTGCCCGCTGCGGCCGTCACCGCCGACCTCGCCACCGAGAACGACGCCGCGCGCCTCTCCCGCTCGGGAGCGCCGGTCAAACAGGTGCACACCGGTGGCCTGTGCCATCTGGAGGCCGCCCAACTGCGGGGCCATCTGGAGGGCTGGCTGCCCGATGACACCCGGGTGCTGTTCATCGAGAACGTCGGCAATCTGGTCTGCCCCGCCTCGTACGACCTGGGGGAGACCCTCCGGGTCGCGCTGATGTCGGTGACGGAGGGCGAGGACAAACCGCTCAAGTATCCGAGCGCCTTCGGACTGGCCAACCTGGTGGTGCTGACCAAGGCCGATCTCGCCGAGGCCGTCGGCTTCGACGAGCCGGCCTTCCTCGCGGCGGTGCGGCAGGTGAACCCCGGAGTCGACGTGCTGCGGACGTCCGCTCGCACCGGCCTCGGTGTCGCCGCCCTGTGGGAACGGGTCCTGGAGGTCTGCGACGGCGGCCCGGTGCACCGCCCGCCCCTCGCGGGACACCGCGACCGGGCACACTCCCATCCGCATACGGAGAGCGCGGACCGGCATGGCGTCGACGCCCACTAGTCTCCGGCCGGCCGGCAGCGTGCTCCGTCGCCGGCTGACCGTCACCGGCGTGGTCCAGGGCGTGGGCTTCCGGCCGTTTGTGCACGTCCTCGCGACGCGGTTCGGGCTCGCCGGGCATGTGGCCAACGGCCCGTCCGGTGTGCTGGTCGAGGTCGAGGGGTCGGCCGGTTCGGTGGAAGGGTTCTGCCACCGGCTGGAGTCCGACGCGCCGCCGCTCGCGGAGATCACCACCGTCACCGCCGAGGACGTCCCCGCGGTCGGTGGCACCGGATTCGTCATCCGCCCCTCCGCACCGGGCCGGGGCCGTACGCTCGTCCCACCGGACATCGCCACCTGCGACGCCTGCCTCGCCGAGTTCGCGGCTCCGGCCGACCGCCGCTACCGCCATCCCTTCATCACCTGCACCCACTGCGGCCCGCGGTACACGATCACCACCGGGCTGCCGTACGACCGTGCGACCACGAGCATGTCGCCCTTCCCGATGTGCGCCCCCTGTGCCGACGAGTACACCGACCCCGCCGACCGCCGGTTCCACGCCCAGCCCATCGCCTGCTGGTCCTGCGGACCCCGCCTGCGGCTGACCTGCCCACCGGATGCGCCACTGGAGGCCGAGGCGGCGCTGTCCGAGGCCCGCCGGCTCCTGGCCGCCGGGGCGATCCTGGCGGTCAAGGGCATCGGCGGCTACCACCTGGTCTGCGACGCCGCCGACCGGTCGGCCGTCGGCGAGCTGCGGCGCCGCAAGGCACGCGGTGACAAACCGTTCGCCGTGATGGCCGCCGACGTGGCGACGGCGAGCCGGTTGGGGCGACTGGGCCCGGCCGAACGCGCACTGCTCACCGGGCCCGCCCGCCCGATCGTGCTGCTGCGCCGCCATCGCGTCGCCGCCCTGCTTCTGGCAGAGGCAGTCTGCCCGGGAAGCCCCGACGTCGGTGTGATGCTGCCCTATACGCCGTTGCACCGGTTGCTGTTCGGCCTCCCGGGAGACATCCCGGGACCCGGAGCGCTGGTGGTGACCAGCGGCAACCGCTCCGGCGAGCCGCTGGTCACGGACGACCAGGAGGCGCTGCGCCGGCTGGACGGACTGGCCGATGCCTGGCTCGGCCACGACCGGGAGATCGTCGTGGCCTGTGACGACTCGGTGGTACGGGCACGTGCCGACGGTACGCTCATGCCGGTCCGCCGCTCCCGCGGCTTCGCCCCGGCCCGGATCGACCTGCCGGTGCGGGTGCGGCCGGTGCTCGCCGTGGGCGGGGACCTGAAGAACACCCTCTGCCTGGCCGAGGGCCGCTCCGCCTGGTTGTCCGCGCACATCGGAGACATGGACGACCTGGCGGCCCAGGCAGCCTTCGAACGCGCCGAGCGTCATCTGCGCACCCTCACCGGCGTCCGGCCGGAGTGGCTCGCCGCGGACCGCCACCCGGCCTACCGTTCCGCCCAGTGGGCCGGCCGCCATGCCGGCGGGCGGCCGCTCGTCACGGTCCAGCACCACCATGCGCACATCGCGGCCGTCATGGCCGAGAACGGACTCGACGGCAGTGCCCCGGTCATCGGTGTGGCCTTCGACGGCACCGGTTACGGTGACGACGGCGCCATCTGGGGCGGTGAAGTGCTCCTGGCCGACTATCGGGGATACCGCCGGGTGGCTCACCTCGCCTATGTCCCGCTCCCCGGCGGTGACGCGGCGGTGCGCAATCCGTACCGGACCGCACTGTCGCACCTTCGTGCCGCCGGGCTGGACTGGACACCCGACGTGCCGAGCACGGCCGCCTGCCGGCCCCATGAACTCGGCCTTCTCGCCCGTCAGCTGGATCGGGGCCTGGCCTGTCCGTCGACCTCCAGCATGGGCCGGTTGTTCGATGCGGTCTCCTCGCTCGCCGGGATCTGCCATCGCTCGCGGTACGAGGCTCAGGCCGCCGTCGAACTGGAGGCCGCAGCCGTCGACGCCGGTCCGCAGCGGGGCGGTTACGCCTTCGAACTGCGCCGGACCCCGGAACGCCTGATGCTGCTCGATCCGGCCCCGGTCATCCGCGCCGCCGTCGCCGACGTGCGTGCGGGCGCCGACGCCGCCTTGATCGCCGCATGCTTCCATGTCGCCGTGTCGGATGCCGTACGAGCGGCCTGCCGGGCGGCCCGGACGGACACCCGCATCGGCACGGTCGCACTGTCCGGCGGGGTGTTCGGCAACGCACTGCTGGACGAACTGTGCACAGCCGGCCTTGCCGAGGACGGCTTCACGGTGCTGCGGCACACCCTTGTCCCGCCCGGTGACGGCGGTCTTGCCCTGGGGCAGGCGGTCGTCGCCGCGCACATCGACTGACGGCTCCGAGAAAGGGAGGAACCCATGTGCCTGGCGGTGCCCGGCAGAGTGGTGGCCATCGAGGAACGGGACGGCACTCGCATGGCCCAGGTCGACTTCGGTGGTGTGGTCAAGGACGTCTGCCTCGCCTACCTGCCCGAAATCGAGACCGGCGACTATGCGATCGTCCACGTCGGCTTCGCCCTGCAGCGGCTGGATGAGGAGTCGGCCCGCTCGACACTGGAGCTGTTCGAGCAACTGGGCGTGCTGGAGGAGGAGTTCGGTGACGCCTGGGGCCGGGCCGCGGCCGAGGCCGGCGTCGCCGCCGCGCCGGAGGAGGACCGGTGAAGTACATCGACGAGTTCAACGATCCCGCGCTGGCACGCCGTCTGCTCGACGACATCCACGCGACGGCCACCCGGCCGTGGGCGATGATGGAGGTCTGCGGAGGCCAGACCCACTCGATCATCAGGCATGGCATCGACCAACTTCTCCCCGAGGGCATCGAGCTGATCCACGGCCCCGGCTGCCCGGTCTGTGTGACCCCGCTGGAGATGATCGACAAGGCCCTGGAGATCGCCTCCCGCCCCGGCGTGATCTTCTGCTCCTTCGGTGACATGCTGCGCGTCCCCGGTACCGATCGCGACCTCTTCCAGGTCAAGAGCACGGGCGGTGATGTGCGGGTGGTGTACTCACCGCTGGACGCCCTCCGGATCGCCCAGCAGAACCCGGACCGGCAGGTCGTGTTCTTCGGTATCGGATTCGAGACCACCGCACCCGCCAACGCCATGACGGTCCATCAGGCCCGGCGCCGGGGCATCGGGAACTTCAGCCTCCTGGTCTCCCACGTCCGGGTGCCCCCGGCGATCGAGGCGATCATGCAGTCGCCCGACTGCCGGGTGCAGGCCTTCCTAGCCGCCGGCCATGTCTGCAGTGTCATGGGCACCGCCGAGTACCCCGAGCTGGCCGCCCGCCACCGGGTCCCGATCGTCGTCACCGGCTTCGAACCGCTCGACATTCTCGAAGGCATCCGCCGGACGGTCCGTCAGCTGGAGTGCGGCGAGCACCGGGTGGAGAACGCCTATCCACGGGCCGTGCAGGACGGCGGCAACCGCGCCGCGCTGCGCATGCTCGAAGAGGTCTTCACGGTCACCGACCGTGCCTGGCGGGGGATCGGCACCATCCCCGCGAGCGGCTGGCGGCTCTCCGACGCGTACCGCGACCACGACGCCGAACACCGCTTCGATGTCGGCGGCCTGACCACCCGGGAGTCCTCGCTCTGCCGCAGCGGCGAGGTGCTCCAGGGCCTGATCAAGCCGCACCAGTGCGAGGCCTTCGGCACGACCTGCACCCCGCGCACCCCGCTCGGCGCCACGATGGTCTCCAGCGAGGGTGCCTGCGCCGCCTACTTCCTCTACCGCCGCCTGGATGCCACCGCACCCCGTCCCGAGGAGGCGACCCCCGTTGGCTGACGCCCCCGACCTCGCACCGGACTTCAACGCCTGGTCCTGCCCGCTGCCCCTGCGCGACCACCCGTTCGTCGTGATGGGTCACGGCGGCGGCGGTGCCCTCTCCGCCGAGCTGGTGCGGCACCTCTTCATGCCCGCGTACGGCGGCGAGACGCTCGCCGGGCTCGGCGATTCCGCCGCGGTGTCCCTCGGCGGGGCACGGCTCGCCTTCTCCACCGACTCGTACGTGGTGCGTCCGCTGTTCTTCCCCGGCGGATCGATCGGCGACCTGGCGGTCAACGGCACGGTCAACGACCTCGCCATGAGCGGAGCCGCCCCGGCGTACCTCTCCTGCGCCTTCATCCTGGAGGAAGGCACCGAGGTGAGCACGGTGGGCCGGGTGGCCCGGGCGATCGGCGAGGCCGCCGAGCGGGCCGGGGTCGCCGTGGTCACGGGAGACACCAAGGTGGTGGACTCCGGCCATGGCGACGAGGTGTACGTCAACACCTCCGGGATCGGCCTGATTCCGGAAGGCGTGGACATCCGGCCGCAGCGTGCCCGCCCCGGCGACGTCGTGATCGTCAGCGGCCCGATCGGACTGCACGGCATCGCGATCCTCAGCGTCCGGGAGGGCCTGGAGTTCGGGGTCGAGCTGGAGAGCGACACCGCCCCGCTGGCCGGGCTGGTGCAGGCGATGCTCGCGGTCACCCCCGATCTGCACGTCCTGCGCGATCCCACCCGGGGCGGACTGGCGGCGGCGCTGAACGAGATCGCCGCCGCCTCCGGAACGGGTGTGGTCCTCGAAGAGCGGGCCGTACCGGTGCCTGAGCCGGTCGCGAACGCCTGTGCCTTCCTGGGTCTCGATCCGCTGTACGTCGCCAATGAGGGCCGGCTCGTAGCCTTCGTTCCCGAGCGCCACGCGGAGCCGGTGCTGGAGGCGATGCGCACTCACCCGAACGGCCCAGAGGCCGCGGTCATCGGCAGATGCGTCTCCGAGCACCCCGGAATGGTGGTGGCGCGCACCGGGCTGGGCGGCACCCGCATCGTGGATCTCCCCCTGGGCGAACAGCTGCCGCGGATCTGCTGACCGGTCCTGCGGGGGCCCGTCCGGGTGGATCCCGGAAGCGGTGACTGCCAAATACGGATAGAACGGGCAATGATCCCGAGATTCGGTGCGCTCACCGCGAGGCGCTGCGCAGGAGGAACACCATGAGCTTCGAACCGACGACAACGGGCTTCGAGGAGATCCACATCCTCTGGACCTCAGAGGGTATGAGCTGCGACGGCGACTCGGTTTCCGTCACCGCGGCCTCCCTGCCGAGCCTGGAGGACGTGCTTCTCGGTGCGATTCCCGGCCTGCCGAAGGTGCATCTGCACAACAAGGTGCTCGCCTACGAGACCGGTGACGCCTTCATGGAGGCGTTCCACCAGGCGGCTCGTGGAGAGCTGGCGCCGTTCATCTTCGTCGTCGAGGGGTCCGTTCCCAACGAGAACATCAACGGCGACGGCTACTGGACCTCGATGGGCAACGACCCCGAGACGGGTGAGCCGATCACCCTGAACCAGTGGATCGACCGGCTGGCCCCCAGGGCCTGGGCGGTGGTCGCGGCAGGCACCTGCGCCACCTACGGCGGCATCCACGCGATGGCGGGCAACCCGACCGGCTGCATGGGTCTGGCCGACTACCTCGGCTGGGACTTCCGATCCGCCGGGGGCCTGCCGATCGTCAACATTCCCGGCTGTCCGGTACAGCCGGACAACTTCATGGAGACCCTGCTCTGGGTCCTCCACCAGGCCGCGGGGCTGGCTCCGACCATTCCGCTGGACGAGCAGCTGCGCCCCACCTGGCTGTTCGGCAAGACCGTGCACGAGGGCTGCGACCGCGGCTCGTACTACGAGCAGGGCGACTTCGCCAGGGACTACAACTCGCCCAAGTGCCTGGTGAAGGCGGGCTGCTGGGGTCCGGTGGTGAACTGCAACGTCACCAAGCGCGGCTGGATGGACGGCATCGGCGGCTGCCCCAACGTCGGCGGCATCTGCATCGGCTGCACCATGCCGGGCTTCCCCGACAAGTTCATGCCGTTCATGGACGAGCCGCCCGGCGCCGGCCTCTCCTCCGGACTGATGGGCGTGTACGGCCCGTTCATCAGGACCATGCGCTCGATCACCAACCGCAGCGCCAACAAGGAACCCAAGTGGCGCCACAACCGCTCCGAGCTGACCAGCGGCTTCCAGCCGCACTGGCCCGGCCGCTGAATCCCGCCGAGAGGAAAGACTCTTGACCACGACCGAGCCGGGCCGCCAGCTGACCGAGGTGGCCTTCGACCCGATCACCCGAATCGTCGGCAACCTGGGCATCTACACCAAGGTGGACTTCGCCAACAGCGAGGTCGTCGAGTGCCGCTCCACGTCGTCGATCTTCCGTGGCTACAGCGTGTTCATGAAGGGCAAGGACCCTCGTGACGCGCACTTCATCACCAGCCGGATCTGCGGCATCTGCGGCGACAACCACGCGACCTGTTCGGTGTACGCCCAGAACATGGCCTACGGCGTCAAGCCGCCGCCCCTCGCCGAATGGATCATCAATCTCGGCGAAGCCGCGGAGTACATCTTCGACCACACGATCTTCCAGGACAATCTGGTCTTCGTCGACTACTGCGAACGCATGGTCAAGGAGACCAACCCCAGCGTCCTGGACCGCGCCGAGCGGACCGAGGCCCAGCGCGGTCAGGTGCACGGCTACAAGACCGTCGCCGACATCATGCGGGCCTTCAACCCGTTCGAAGGGGAGATGTACAAGGCCGCGCTGCAGATGAGCCGGCTGACCCGGGAGATGTGCTGCCTGATGGAGGGCCGGCACGTCCATCCGTCCACGCTCTACCCCGGCGGTGTGGGCACGGTGGCGACCCCTCAGCTGTTCACCGACTACCTGGTGCGGCTGATGCGCTGCATCGACTTCATCAAGAAGGTCGTCGCCATGAACGACGACGTCTTCGACTTCTTCTACGAGGCGCTGCCCGGCTACGAGGAGGTCGGTCGCCGTCGCACCATGCTGGCCTGCTGGGGCGCCTTCCAGGACCCGGAGGTCGTCGACTACGACTACCGGAACATGAACGCCTGGGGGAACGCCATGTTCGTCACCCCCGGCATCATCGTCGACAACCAGCTGCTCACCACCGATCTCGTCGACATCAACCTCGGTATGCGCATTCTGCTCGGCAGCTCCTACTACAAGGACTGGGTCAACGAGCAGACCTTCGTCACCCACGACCCGCTCGGCAACCCGGTCGACCAGCGCCACCCCTGGAACCAGACCACCCTTCCCGCACCCCAGAAGCGCGATCTGGACGGCGGCAAGTACAGCTGGGTGGTCAGCCCCCGCTGGTACGACAAGCGGAGCGGCGACCATCTCGCGCTGGACACCGGCGGCGGGCCGATCGCCCGCCTCTGGGCCACCGCGTTGGCCGGCAAGGTGCGTACGCCCTATGTCAGCTCCACCGGGAGTTCTGTCCGGATCGACCTGCCCAGGACCCCGGAGACACCCGAGGCCAACCTGGAATGGAGCCCGCCGCCGTTCCCCAACACCATCGAACGCAACCGGGCCCGGATGTACTTCGTCGCCTACGCCGCCGGCATGGCCCTGTACTTCTGTGAACAGGCACTGGCCGAGGTGCGCTCCGGACACACCAAGGTCTTCGAGGACTTCGAGGTGCCCGACGAGGCGATCGGCGTCGGCTTCCACGAAGCCGTCCGCGGAGTCCTCTCCCACCATGTGGTCATCAAGGACCGCAAGATCGCCAACTACCAGCCCTATCCGCCGACCCCCTGGAACGCGAGCCCACGCGACTCCTACGGCACCCCGGGACCGTACGAGGACGCCGTCCAGGGAAGCCCGATCTTCGAGGAGAACGGGCCGGACGACTTCAAGGGCATCGACATCATGCGCACCGTGCGCAGCTTCGACCCCTGCCTGCCGTGCGGCGTGCACATGTATCTCGGCGGCGGACGCACCCTGAAACAGTTCCACTCGCCGACCTTCGGCTCGGTCGGGTAGGGGGCGGCGATGCCCTGGAGCGACGAGGACGCCCGAGAGCAGGTGGCCAGGGTCGAGGCCCTGCTCGGCTCCCTGGAACACCTCCCCGACGACGCCGCCCGCACCCGCGCCACCGAGAGCGTACGGGCGCTGGTCGATCTCTACGGGGACTGCCTGGCCAGGATCATGGGCCGGGCCGACGCCGGCCTCCGTGCGGCGCTGGCCGAGGACGAACTGGTCTGCCAGCTGCTGCTGGTGCACGACCTCCACCCGCTGCCGGCCGAGGAACGCGTCCGCCGGGCCCTCGACGAGGCGCGGCCGGTGCTGCACGAGCAGGGCGGTGACGCCGAGTTCCTCGGCGTCGACCAGGCAGTGGCCCGCGTCCGGCTGAGCACCACCGGCCAGGGCTGCGGCTCCACGGCGGCGGCGCTCGCGGCGGCCGTCAGGGACGTCGTGAGCCGTGCCGCCCCCGAGCTGGACGGTGTGGAGACCGAACAGGACAGGCGGACGCTGATCCCGGTCACGGACGTCCTGCTGAGGCGCCCGGCGGTGGCCGGATGAGCGCCTTCACGGCGTCGCGTCTGCGGCAGCTGGTCCGGGCCCGCCCCGCGGCAGCGCCACCGGGCAGACCCGGACCGGCGGGGGAGCGCTGCGAACTGTGCAGCGAACCGCTGCCGGAGTCCCACCGCCATCTGCTCGACATCCCCGCCGACGAGATCCGCTGCGCCTGCCGGGCCTGCTCCCTGCTCTTCGACCGGCAGGCCGCGGGCGGCGGCCACTACCGGCTGCTGCCGGACCGCCGTATGCGGCTGGACGGCCTCCACCTCGACGACCTCGTCTGGGCCGCCCTCGGCATCCCGGTCGACCTGGCCTTCTTCGTGCGCGGCAGCGCCGACGGGAAGGTGCTGGCCCGCTACCCGAGCCCCCTCGGCACCCTGCGGGCCGACATCGACCGGCGCGCCTGGGCGTCCGTCGAGCGGGACAACCCCGCACTGGCCACCATGGAAGAGGACGTCGAGGCCCTGCTCGTCGACCGTACCGGCGGCGCCTTGCGCTCCTGGCTGCTGCCGCTGGACGACTGCTACCGGCTCTCGGCCGTGGTCCGCACCCACTGGCAGGGCCTGAGCGGAGGGGACGAGGTCCGCCGGCGCATCGAGGACTTCTTCACCCAACTGCCCGAGGAGAAGAAATGAGCACCATCAGAGTCGGCAAACCCAACGTCGCCGTCGACCGGGCCGCACACACCCGGGGGGTGCGCGAGGGCAATCACGAGGGCAACTACGCGTGCCAGCCAGGTCACCGCAAGGACGGCAGCTCCACCGCGCGCCGGTCCACCGGCATCAACTCGAGGAAGCGCGACCCGCTGCTGCCCGAAATGCCGAACCTGTCGCCGGCATGACCGTCCCGGAGCTGGCCTTCACCGTCACCGCTGTCCGCCCCGCCCGGCTGACGGCCGTGCCCACCCTCGAATTCGGGCTCGCCGTCACCCGGGAGGGCGGCGGCCCCGTGCGCTCCGTCCTGCTGACCACCCTCATCCGGATCGCACCGGCCCGGCGCCGCTACGACCACGTCCACCGGCTGCGGCTGGCCGAGCTCTTCGGCACCCCCGACCGCTGGGCCGAGACCCTGCGTCCGCTCGTCTGGACCCGGCTCACCACCGTCGTTCCGCCCTTCGACGACCGTACGGAGGTCACGCTCGCGGTGCCGTGCACCACCGACATCCAGCTGGCCGTGGCCAAGTACTTCCGTGCCGTGGACCACGGCGAGGTGCCGCTCGACTTCCTGTTCAGCGGCACCGTCTTCCACAGCGCCCCGGGCAGCGGACTGAACACCGCCCAGATCTCCTGGGATTCACATACGGACTTCGACCTCCCCGCCGCCCTCTGGCGGGAGGCGACCGGCCGCACCGGCTGGATCCCGCTGTCGGCGGACAGCTACGACCGCCTCGACGACTTCCGCGCCCGGCACACCCTGAGCAGCTGGGACGAGACCGCCAACGCCCTGCTGGACAGGGCCGGAGCCGACATCACAGGAGCGCCATGGACGCCGTAGAGCAGATTGCCCGCACCTGTCTCTACGAGGGGTACCTGCTCTGGCCCTACCGCCGGTCCGCCCTCAAGAACACCTGTCGCTGGACCTTCGGGGCTCTCCATCCGCACACCGTCGCCCCGGTGCTCGGCGAGCCCGCACACCTGCGGACCGAGTGCCTCCTGCGCGCCGACACGGGCACCGACCTGTCCGTGCGGGTGAGATTCCTGCACCTCGTCGACCGCAAGGTCCTGCGGGACGGGCACGCCGTCGATTCGCTGACCGTGGACGGCCGCTGTCATCTCGCATGGCAGGAGGCCACCGAACGGGACCTCCGGCTGCCGCCCACCACGGTCGGAGCACTGCTCGACGCACCCCTCGAGGTACCGCTGTTGGTGCCGGGCGGCACCCATCGCGAGGAACTGGCCGACCGTCAGGGACAGTCGGCGGGCGAGCTGCTGCGTACCTGGGAGCCGCTGACCGGAACGACGGAGCTGGCCGCCTCCCGCGTGGACGCCGGCACGGTGCGGATCAGCGTACGCATCACCAACACCACGGACTGCCCCCGGCCTGACCCGGAGAACCGGCAGGCCCGGGAACTCGCCGTCCGCCACGCCCTGCTCTCCACCCACACCGTGCTGCGCAGCGAGCGAGGCACGTTCGTGTCGCTGGCCGACCCTCCCGAGGAGCTCCGCGACGCGGCCCGTTCCTGCGACAACCAGGGCTGCTGGCCCGCGCTCGTCGGTGAAGGAGACGAACGGGGCCACACCGTGCTCTCCTCGCCGATCACGCTCCCGGACTACCCGCAGGTCGCCCCGGAGAGCCCGGGCGACCTATTCGACGGCACCGAGATCGACCAGCTGCTCATCCTGAGCGTGCTCAGCATGAGCGAGCAGGAACGCGAGGAGATGGCCGCCACCGACCCGCGGGCCCGGGACATCCTGGAACGCTGCGCAGCGCTCGGCGAACGCGAACTGGGCGCGCTCCACGGAGCCATCCGCTCCTTCCGGCCCTTGGAGGACGCATGACCGAGCAGCTCTCCGGAACGACCCGGACCGTGTCCGTGGGCGGAGTCCTGCTGGGGCGCGGAAGCCGTGTCACGGTACGTCCCCGGCAGAGTGCCGACATCCTGGACCTGGCCCTCGACGGGCGGACCGCCCAGGTCACGTCGGTGGAGGAGGACTACGACGGCCGTGTGCTCGTGGCCGTCGCCCTCGAGGGCGACCCGGGCAGGGAACTCGGCACCGGCGCCCAGATCGGCCACCGTTTCTACTTCACTCCCGAGGAGCTGGAGCCCCTCGCGGCCTCGGCCGCCACGGCCCGGCCGAAAGTGCTCGTCGCCGGTATCGGCAATGTCTTCCTCGGCGACGACGCCTTCGGCCCGGAAGTCGCCGCTGCCTTGCTGCGCAGGCCCCAGCCCGACGAGGTGCATGTGACCGACTTCGGGATCCGCGGGATGGACCTGGCCTATGCGCTCACCGACGGCTACGACGCCGCCGTGCTGATCGACGCCGCACCGCGCGGCGGGGCGCCCGGCACGCTGTACGTCATCGAACCGGACGTCCCGGACGATGCCGCCCCCGAGGCCCATGGCATGGACCCGGTCCGGGTGCTTGCCCTCGCCCGCCGCCTCGGCGGCGAGCCGCCGCGCACCCTGGTCATCGGCTGCGAACCCGGAGCCGTACCCACCGGCGACAGCCCCGATCTGACCGCGGGCCTCAGCGAGTCCGTCCGGCCGGCGGTCGACAGTGCCGTGGCGCTGGTCGAGGAGACCGTGGCGGAACTGATCGACGAACTCCGTCAGAAGGAGAACACGCCATGAACAACGGCATCTACATCCCCGCGAGCACCGTGCGTTTCGCCGTCGGCGTCATCTCCGCGGCCGCGGTCACGGCCCTGATCAGTCAGCTCCCCGCCATTCGGCGCTATTTCAGGCTCGCGAGGATGTGAGGTCCGGGCCGCCGGAGGCGAGAAGGTGGCCCGGGGTCCCGGTCGGCTCGACCTTGCGTACGAACGCCGATCGCAGCGCATGGTACGGCTCGTCGGGATCGAAGAAATTCCGCCGCATCCGGGCGAGTTCCCGTTCTCGATGGGCGACGAGTTGTACGGCCGCCGACGCCGCCTTCTTGTCCGCGATCCGTGATGCCAGTGCGGGCAGTGCCGCGAGCCGGGCGGCCAGCCGGAGGATCTCACCGGCGAACTCGGACGGCCCGGCCGGTACGACCCTGTCGATCAGCCCCATCCGCTCGGCGGCGGCGGCGCTCACCGGCAGGGCCCTTTCCAGCAGTCGAGCCGCCTGCCGTGCGCCGACCCGCCGGGGCAGCGAGTACGTCCAGAACTCCGACCCGTACAGCCCCATCAGCCGGTAGTGCGGATTGAGCACCACGCCCTCTCTGCACCACACCTCGTCCGCCGCCAGGGCCAGCATCACCCCGCCCGCGGACGCGTTGCCGCCGAGTGCGGAGACGGTGATCCGGTCGGTGGTGCGGAGCACCGCCTCCACCAGGTCGTCCATGGCGTTGATGTTCGCCCAGGACTCGGCGGCCGGGTCCGCGGCGGCCTCGATCACGTTCAGATGGATGCCGTTGGAGAAGAAGTCCCGCGTGCCTCCCAGCACCAGGACACCGGTGGGACGTGAGCAGGCGAACCGGTACGCCGACAACAGGCGCCGGCAATGATCCGTGCTCATCGCACCGCCCGGGAAGGAGAACTGGAGCAGGCCGACCGAGCCCTCCTCCCGGTACCGGACGTCGCTCCAGGTACGCCGCCCGTCCGGCAGCCGCAGGGGAACCGGCACCTCGGGCACATCGGGGAGGCGGCTCCCGAGCGCCTGCACGGCCGGCAGCTTGAAGGTCGCGGGGCCGCCCGGTCGACGCCGCGGCCGCAGCTCCGGAATCCACACGGCACCGTCGACCGTGCCGCGGCAGACGGCCCCCGTCCTCGTCGCCACCAGCTCGCCGGGCAGCCCGCGCAGATCGTCCTCCGGGTGACCGCCGTGCAGGAACCACTCGCCGCCGAGAAGGTCGTCGAGCACGCCCGGCTGCGAATCGGCCGCACGCAGCTTGCACAGCACCGTGGAGGTGTCGTCCGCAGCCCAGTCGATCCGCCGCTCCGGCTGCGCCAGATAGGGCCGGCTCCGCCCCGACGACTGCGGACGCGGGACGAAGGAGCCGGACGCGAAGCGTTCAACGGCCAGCAGTACGGCGGTCAGGGCGGCATCCGACACCTCGCTGCGGTAGACGTCGCTCTTCCCGGCCGGTGGCAGCACGCACTCCGCGAAGGCCCAGACATCGCCGGCGTCCATCACTCCTGATGCCTGAAGTACCGTCACTCCCCAGCGCTGCTCGCCGTCGGTGATGGCCCGGTCGAGCGAGGACGGGCCGCGGTCGCCCACCGGGCCCGGATGCACGATCAGGCAGGTGTGGGCCGACCACACCTCCTCGGGGATCGCCGTCCTCAGCATCGGCGCGATCACCAGATCCGGCCTGTGGCGGTAGACCGCCTGTCCGAACGAGCCCTCCTCCAGCGCCAGTTCGACCGCCACTCGATGTCCGCGATCGCCGAGCTCCGCGTACACCCGCTGAGTGAGACTGTTGAAGGCACTCGAGATCAGCAGGATGCGCACGGCGACTCCACGGGCTCGGGGTGAACACCAGGCCTTCACGGCCCCTTGAGCCGAGTAGCCTCCCGCGGCTCCTGGCCGGGCCGGAGCCGCCACGGCGGCCGGGTCACCCGAAAGCAGGTCCCGTGCCGGGCGAGCCGGTCATCGGCGCAGACCACTGCTGCCGTGCGGGGCGTAGAGATCCAGCAGCCGGACACGGGCCGCCTGCAGCCGGTGGGCGAGGATCCGCCCCACCCACTGCCCGACCGCCGAGCCGAATGCCGGGTCCGCGTCCATCATCATCCGCACCGTCTGTGCTTCGAACTCATAGGCCCGGACCGGTGTCATCGCCTCGGCCCCCAGCTGCCACAGGTAGGGCGGGAACAGCCAGGACCAGCCGACGAGCTCGCCGAATCCGAGGCTCTCGATCACCGCGGGACGCCGTCCCGGAAGCGGCATGTCGAGGGTGACGGTGCCTGTACGCACGATCCAGAAGCGGTCGGCGGGTCGGCCTTCCTCGAAGATCCGCGTTCCTTCTTCGAAATTGACCTCGCGGGCGATCGCCATCAACCGACTGCGGTACTCGGTCGACAGCACGGCCGCCATACGGGTGGGGGAGTGGGTGGTCATCGCTGGGCCTCCGTTTCGAGTGTCCGCGACTTCCTCACCGCTGTCGATCCGGGCCGCCCGCAACAGCAGGAGCACGGTCCGGACGAGACTGGGGGTGTGGACCGGAGCGGCGATTCAGGGACCGGCCGCGCGAGGAACAGGCGTCGGCTCGAGCTCCCTGGTGTCTTCGACATTCCGCCGACGGCCCGGACCGCGGTGGCGTGGATCCCGCCCCGGGAGCTGTGGCCGCCGATCCAGGAGATCCGGCGCGAGCACGATCCGCAGATCCGTCGCTGGCCGCCGCATGTCAATGTGCTGTTCGGTTTCGTGCCCGAGTCGGACTTCGAGCGGGCGGCCCCGCTGCTCGCCGCCGCGGCGGCCTCGACGGCCCCCTTCACCGCCCGGCTGGGCGGGGTGCGCAGTTTCAGGCACCGGAACTACGCGACCGTGTGGCTCGACCCTGCGGCGGCCGACGAGGCGCCGTGGGCGGGGCTGTATCACACGCTGGAGGAGTGCTTCCCGCGCTGCCGGGGGCGGCATCAGCTCTTCACCCCGCACCTGTCCCTGGGGCGGACACAGGATCCGCACGGGCTCGCCGCCGAGTGTGCGGCCCGGCTGGGCGGTATGTCGGCGCGGGTCGGGGAGCTGGTGCTGCTGTCCCGCCGGGGCGAGGAGCCCATGCGGGCGCGGGCGACGGTGGCGCTGGGCACGGGTGAGGTGCGGTGGCTGCCCGAGACGGGCGCGGCATCCTGGCCGGCCGCGGGCGACGTGGAGGACGTGGCACAGGACGCGGGGCCGGGGCAGACTGCGCGCGCCTGGGAATCGGACCGCGTGGGCGGGGCTCCCTGGCCGGCCGCGAGCGCGGTGGAGGGCGTGGCGCGGGAGGCGTGGGCGCGGCAGGTGGCGCAGCGGGTGTCGGAGGCGTTGGGCGACGGGGTGGTGTATGTCGTCGGGTCGCGGCGGATGGGCTGTGCGCCGGCCGGGGCGGATTTGGACCTGGTGGCCGCGCTGCCGGGGGCGGTGGACATGGTGGAGGTCCGGGCGCGGGTGGTGGCGGCGGTGCCGGAGGCCGTGGCGGTGCGGGAGGTGGTGGGCGCGCGGGTGCCGGGGTTGCGGCTGCGGGTCGACGGTCTGGACGTCGATGTGGTCGTGGTCGCCACGGGTGCGATCGCTCCCGCGGAGGCGGTGGCCCGCCGGAGCGAGCTGGGCGGGGCCGCGGCGGTCGCGTTGAGCGCGGTCAGTGACGCGGACGCGGTGCTCGCGGCGGCCGGCGGGCGTACTGCCGCGTTCGTCCGGCTGGCCCGGGAGGTGAAGGCCTGGGCGAGGGCGCGCGGGCTGGACGCGGCCCCGTTCGGCGGGCTGCCGGGCCTGGCCTGGTCCGTACTGGCCGCGCGTACGGTGCGTGAAGCGGGCGATGGGCCGGACGACGACCTGCTGCGGCTCTTCTTCGGCACCTGGGCCGCCTGGGACTGGCGAGAACCGGTCGGCGGGCCGGAAGGGGCCGTGCCGGTGTCGTCGCCGGTGACGGTCATGACCCCGTCGGCGCCGGTGCGTTCCTGCACCGAACAGGTCGGTCCCGGCGGCCGGGACCTGCTGGTTCAGGAGCTGTACCGGGCCTGGGAGATCGTGGAGGCCGCGGCGGAGAGCGGTACCGATCCCCGGCCCGAACTGCCGGCGCCCCCGCCGATGCACCGCCGGCACGCGGCCTGGGCCGTGGTGACCGTACGCCCGGACCGGGCCGAGGACTTCGAGGTCGCCCTGGACCGTTTCCGGGAGCGGCTGCCGGTTCTGCTCGCCGCACTGGAGAACGCCGGGGCGACCGACGCGCACGCCTGGCCCCGCCCGTTCGGGCCCGGCCCGGACACGGCGCGGTACGCGATCGGCCTCGGCCGGAGCCCACCGGACGCGGACCGACTGGCAGACATCGCCGGCCGGTGGGCCGAGAGCCTTTCCGGGGTGGATGTCGACTGGGCGGAGGGCGGAGCCGTGCCGACGCTGTACTGACCGGCGCGGGCGTTGAGCTGCGAAAAGCGCGAGATGTTACAGAATGGACAGTCGGTGCTGTGCGCCGGACGCGGCGCGCGGCTTCGCGGCAGAGGAGGTGGTCGTCAGTGGGTCGGGCCGACGCATATGAACTGGTGTTCACCGATGCAGTCCAGGAAGCACCGGGGACCGAGGACATCGTGGTGGTGCACCGCACCGACCGCAGCGGACCGGGGGGGCACCCGATTTACGCCGATGACACCGGCATCGTGCAGGCGGAGATCAGCGACCGCGGCGAAGTGCGGATGATCGCCAGCAGCGGCCACCAGCAGCCCTCCACGGTCGTGCAGGCCCGGCCCTTGGCGTAGGGGGCCCTGGCCCGTCACCGCGCCAGGTCGTCGTCGAACAGCTCCCCCTCGTACCGGGATCACCGTGGTCGCACGGGACAGCGGATGGGAGCAGGATGAAACGAGGGGTGCAACGGACCCGTCGGCCTTACGGGAGAACGAATGGTCCGAGCCAACGAAGAGGTCGAGACGCTGCTTCAGGAGTACGCCGACCTCGTCGCCATCGCCGGCGGTGACGCCTTCAAGGCGCGCGCCTACGAAAAGGCCGCGCGCGCGATCGGCGGCTACCCCGCCGATGTGTCGAAGCTCGACGCCAAGGGCCTGCGGGACATCCCCAACGTGGGGAAGTCGATCGCCGACAAGGTCCTCGAGTACCTGCGCTCCGGCCATGTCTCCGCCGTCGAGGAGACCAGGGCGTCGATCCCGGCCGGGGTCCGAGAGCTGCTGACCATCCCGACCCTCGGCCCCAAGAAGGCCATGGTCCTCCACGAAGAACTGGGCGTCTCCTCCGTCGACCAGCTGCTCGACGCCATCCATGAGGAGCGGCTGCGCGATCTGAAGGGCTTCGGCGAGAAGACCGAGGAGAACATCCTCCACGGCATCGAGCTCATGCAGAAGGCCGGTGGCGGCGGCCGCATTCTCATCGGCGCCGCGATGGACGCGGCCGAGCAGATCGTCTCCGAGCTGTCCCGGGTGACCGGGTGCGAGGGCTGCACCTACGCCGGGTCACTGCGCCGTATGAGGGAGACCATCGGCGACATCGACATCCTGGTGGCCGCGGACAGGTCGGCCCCGTTCATGGAGGCCCTCGTCGGCCTTCCGTACACGGCCGAGGTCATCGCGCAGGGGGAGAAGAAGACCTCTGTCCGCACCACCAAGGGACTCCAGGTCGATCTGCGTGTCCTCCCGCCCGACTCCTGGGGAGCCGGTCTCCAGTACTTCACCGGCTCCAAGGCGCACAACATCCGCACCCGCGAGATCGCGGTGCACCACAAGCTGAAGCTGTCCGAGTACGGGCTCTTCCACGCCGGGAGCGGCAAGAAGATCACCTCGGAGACCGAGGAGGAGATCTACGCCCGGCTCGGCCTGCCCTGGATCCCGCCGCCCCTGCGGGAGGACCGCGGGGAGATCGCGGCCGGGCTGCGCGACGAGCTGCCCGAACTGCTGGCCGAGAGCGACATCCGGGGCGACCTGCACACGCACACCGATCTCACCGACGGCCTTGCTCCACTCGAGGACATGGTCGCCGCCGCAGCCGCCCGCGGATACTCCTACTACGCGGTCACCGACCACGCACCGAACCTCTCCATGCAGCGCATGACCGACGAGAAGATGCTCGCGCAGCGTGAACGCGTGCGAGAACTCGACAGAAAACACCACGGGATGCGGCTGCTGCACGGCACCGAACTCAACATCGGTCCGGAGGGCGAGGTGGACTGGCCCGACGAGTTCCTCGCCGGTTTCGACATCTGCGTGGCCTCCGTCCACTCTCACTTCAACCAGAGCCGGCAGGCACTGACCCGCCGTCTGGTGCGTGCCTGTGAGAACCCGCATGTCGCCGTCATCGGCCACCCCACCACCCGGCTGATCGGCAAACGCCCGGGCATCGACGCCGACTTCGACGCGGTGTTCGAGGCCTGCGCCAGGACGGGCACCGCCCTGGAGATCAACGCCCATCCGGAGCGGCTCGACCTGTGCGACGAGGAGATCCTGCGTGCCAAGCGGTACGGAGTGAAGTTCGCGGTGAACTCCGACGCGCACTCCACCACACATCTGCCGTATATGCGCTACGGCGTGGGCACGGCACAGCGCGGATGGCTGACGAAGGACGACGTCATCAACACCTGGCCATTGACCAGGCTGCGCCGCTTCCTGAGCAGCCGTCCGTGAGGACGGCTACCGGTGCCCTCCGGTGGCGGGATGGGTGCATTCCACGTTTCAGTGGGGGGACATATGTCTCGTTTGTCTGAAACAGGGCCCATCATGCACGACGCACAGCTGCTGAACCCACTGGCAGCCCCCGCCGCCCGGAGCGCGCGCTCCCGGCCGTTCCTCTGGTCGGCACTGGTCGCGGTGGCGTTCGTCACCGCCCAACTGGTGCTGGTCGCTCCGGGGTCCGGGCTGGGCTGGGACGAGACCGTCTACGTCAGCCAGGTCGGAGGGAACGCCCCGCCCGCGTTCTTCAGCGCCCCGCGGGCACGCGGGATCACCTATCTCGTCGCGCCGGTGGCCGCCGTGACCGCCTCCACGACCGCCATCCGCGTCCATCTCGCCCTGCTGTCCGGGGGAGCCCTGTTCGGTGTCCTGTGGATCTGGCGCAGACTGCTGCCCACCCCGGTGCTCGCCTGCGCCGGCGCCCTGTTCTGTGGACTGTGGATCACCCTCTACTACGGCCCGGCGGCGATGCCCAATCTGTGGTGTGCGTTCGGGGCCCTGGCCGCCGTGGGCTGGTTCCTCCGTGCGGTGACGGCGGCCCGGGACCGCGTCGCGCTTGCCGGAGCGGGGGCGGCTGTCGCCTTCGTCGCGCTCATGCGGCCCTCCGACGGACTGTGGCTGGCGCTTCCGCTGGCCGCTTCGGCGCTGCTGGTGCCCGCGTGGCGCCGACCGGCCGTGGCCGCCGTGATCACGGCCGGGCTGCTGGCCGGCGCGGGCCCCTGGGTCTACGAGGCATACGCGCACTACGGCGGCCTGGCTGCCCGGCTGCGCCGGGCCGACGAGATCCAGGGCGGTCTGGGATGGCACCTGGCCGTGGACGACCACGTCCGCGCGCTCGCCGGACGAACGCTCTGCCGGCCGTGCGACGTGCCCTGGAAGTACCCCGTCACCGCCGTCTGGTGGTTCGCACTGCCGGCGCTCGTCATCGGCGGCATCATGGCCGCGATCCGGGTGTGTCGCGGCTCCGTGGCCCTGCTGGCGACCGTGACCGCCGCGTTTCTGGCGGGCCAGTACCTCTTCCTGATCGACTACGCCGCGCCCCGCTTTCTGCTGCCCGCCTACGCACTGCTGGCCGTCCCGGTGGCCGAGTGCGTCGTCCGCCTGTTCACACAGGTACGACCCGCGCTGCGGCCGGTGACCGTCACCGTGCTCACCCTGGCCCTTGCCGGCCACCTCGCCGTCCAGTACTGGGTGCTCCAGCGCGTCGTGGCGAACAATCACACCATGCGCGAGAGATACACCGCGATCGCGGCCGGGCTGCACCGGCTGGGTGTTCGCCCGCCCTGCCTGGTCACCGGCTATGACGCCGTACCGATCGCCTATTACGCGGGGTGCTCCTCACGCCAGCCCTCCGGCCATGACGCCTCCATCACCCCCGACGGCATCGTCGCCGCCGTGCGCCGCATGCCGGTGGCCGTCTTGGTGACCGCCTCCCAGGCGCCGCCCGGATACGCGCGCACCTGGCGGCCGGCGGCGCTGCCGCAGGTGCGCGGTTACACGGTCTACCTTCCGCCGGGCGCCGGAACGTAATCGGCTTGTGGTGGTTGTGGGCTGTTGCACTGATAGATCACTCTCGCCTACGACACGGTCCGGGACCGCTGGTACCTCACCGCCTCCTGGCACTACCAACCCGCACCCGTGCAGTTGGAGAACATCTCCGCCGCCGCCGATGTCCGCACCGGGCGGCCGCTGGTGGGCGCTCTGGTCCGGTGCTGCACCTCCGACGGCCGTGATGCGCTCGTCCGGCCGGACCCGTGTGGCAGTCGTCCAGGCGGCGGAGGCCTGGCCCGCCGCAGGCTCCCTCGGTCTGCGGTGCCGGGACGGGCGTTCCGGGTGCCGTTGTCCGTCCTGGGGTGCGCGGTCGCACCGGGTGCCGGATCGGGGCAGGATGAAGGACAGGGACGAACCGGGACGAAAGGTGTGGGCATGTTCAGGAACACCAAGGCGTTCAGCGGCTTCTCGGTCGACGACCTCGGGAAGGCCAGGACCTTCTACGGCGACACGCTCGGGCTGGACGTGTCGGAGGAGCTCGGCGTGCTGAAGCTGAGCATCGCCGGTGGCACCAGCATCCTGATCTACCCCAAGGAGAACCACACCCCCGCGACCTTCACCATCCTCAACTTCCCCGTCGCCGACATCGACAAGGCCGTCGACCAGCTGGCCGGGCGCGGGGTGCACTTCGAGCGCTACCAGGGCTTCGACCACGACGAGAAGGGCATCGCCCGAGGCCAGGAGGGCCCGGCCATCGCCTGGTTCAAGGACCCGGCCGGCAACATCCTGTCGGTGCTCGAGGCGATGTGATCCGGTCCGCGGCTCACCCCACTGCGTGGTGCCCCGGGGCGGTGTGCCAGTAGTCGCGGGTTTCGACGGCGAGTCCGTCCGCGCCGAAGCGTACGAAGACACAGCCCGCGAGCGTCGTCGGCGCATCCCCTTCGAAGGCCAGGACCCGGAACTCCGCGACCGCCAGCCCGTCCTGGCCGATCACCGGCGGCCCGAAGCGCACATCGGCCACCTTCTCGTCCGCGAACGACCAGCGCAGGTAATCCGCCAGCTCGTCCCGCCCCCGATGCGGCGGACGGAAGGGCATCGACCGGTGGACACAGTCGTCCGCATAGAGCTCCAGGATGGCGTCGACATCATGACGCGCCCAC
The DNA here is from genome assembly GCF_039536205.1 of Streptomyces sannanensis. Taxonomy (GTDB): domain Bacteria; phylum Actinomycetota; class Actinomycetes; order Streptomycetales; family Streptomycetaceae; genus Streptomyces; species Streptomyces sannanensis. The sequence continues at coordinate 6,570,870 of NZ_BAAAYL010000001.1, forward strand.
GCCCTCTCCCAGACCTCGACGAACCTGTGTGCTGCCTCAGTTGTCTCCATGCGGCAGTGAACACGCGGGCATCGGGCGTTAATCCGGAACCGTCATTGACGGGGTGGCCGGCAGCGTTCCGGCAGACGTCGATGGCGCAGGGCCGGACAGGCTCAGCGCGAGCAGCGCCTGGTCGTCGTTGTCGGACAGTGCCGACCAGCGTTCCGCGTCGGCCTGGACGAAGGACGCGACCGCTTCGGGGTCCGCTGTGCGGCGAGCGCCGAAGTGTTCCGCGAGCCGCTCCAGGACCGGGTAGAAGACGCCCTCCGCGTTACGGGCCTCGCTCACGCCGTCCGTGAAGACGACGAGAATCTCCCCCGGGTGCAGCGGATGCGCCGTTGTCTCGGCACGGCCCGGGGCGAGTTCGCCCAGTCCCAGGGGCAGCGCGGGAGACGTACGGATCCGTCGTGCGCCCTTCGGTCCGATCACGACGGGCGGCGGATGGCCGCGGTCGACGATCCTCACCTCGTTCCCCGCGGGCGGGAACTTCAGGACGAGTGCCGTGACGAACAGTTCTGCGTCGGACGCTCCGTTCCCGGGTTTGTTGAGGGCGATGCTGAGTTCGAGACGTTCCGCCAGGCCGGCCAGGTCCGCCGATTCATGAGCGTACACCCGGAAGCTGCCCAGCACCGCCGATACCGTCTGCACGGCGTCCAGTCCCTTGCCGCGCACATCGCCGATGATCACCCGTACGCCGAAGGGCGTCTCACGCAGGTCGTACAGATCGCCGCCGACAAGCATGCCGCCCTCCCCGGCCGAGTAGAAGCCTGCGGCCCGCACCGGGCCGAGTTGGTACGGAACGGGGCGCAACAGCGTCAGCTGCATCGCTTCGGCGACCGAGCGCGCGATGATCAGGTGCTCCTTGGCCCGCTCCCGCTGCCACGACAGTGCGGTGCCGGCGATTCCGATCAGCAGTGTGGCCGCAAGGAGCACCACGTAGTACTGCTCGGTGATGTGCGCGGACCGCCGGGAGGCCATCCAGAATTCCAGCAGCAGGCACATCACGGTGGACGCCGCGGTGCCCCGGGGGCCCCGGGTCGCCGCGGCCAGCGGTGGAACTCCGATGAGCAGGAAACTCACCGGCTGCGCGCCGTGCAGGAGCAGTTCCAGGGCCACAGCGGCCACCGTCGCGACGAAGGGGAGCCACCAGGTCCAGCTCCGGTGAAGAATGAGGGGCCGCTGCGTGCGCTCCTTACTCCCATGAGGCATCAGGTGCCTCCCTTCCCGTACCGCGAGGCACCGTTGCCGCGATGTGCTCGAGGTCCGTGGCGAGAGTGGTCAGCCAGTGTTCGAGGTCGATCCGCACGGGGAGCGTCGGGTCCCTCGTGGCGGTGGCGGCCGGAGGCGCGGGGAGGGGCGGCGGTTGCGGCGGAGGCCTGCCACCGGCGCACTGGTCACCGAGGCGGCCGGCGGCGAGGGCCAGTTGGCGGGCCGCCGAGCGCGCCCAGGCAGCGGTGTCCGGCGCGCCGGCGGCGCCGGGCCGGTCGTACCGTGGGAGCCGTTGGGAGCCGACCAGGGTGTGGCTCGTGGTGGCCAGTACGGCTTGCCAGTCCGGCCGTGGTCTCCGCGGACCGCGGGGCTCGTTCAGGTACTGGGCATGGGCCGCCTCGGCCAGCCGCAGGAAGCGCAGCGCGGGCACGGCGGACGGCGGCGGGGCCCCCGGTGGTCCGGTGACCATGAAGGAGACCGTCCCGGTGATCACCGGACCGAGCGAGTGGAGCAGCTCTCCCATGACCCGTTGCACTTCGCGCCTGGCCCCGGCGGGCCAGGCGAGCAGTCCGCACAGCAGTCCGATGACGCTGCCGGTGACCACGTCCACCATCCTGACCTGGGCGAGCTGCCAGGTGACAGGGGCGAGCTGGGCGAAGGCGGCGGAGACCACCAAGGTGAACAGCCCCTGCGTCCAGGCGACCCCGAGCAGCGGGCCGAGAGTGAACGCGGCCAGCATCGCCGGTGCCAGCAGGGCCGCGTAGGCATCGGTGTGCTGTCCCGCCGCGTACAGCAGTCCGCCCGCCGTCACCGTACCGGCCAGGGTGCCGAACAGCGCCGCACGCACGGAGGACCACGTCTGTACGGCGGTGGTGCGGACCAGTGTGAGTACGGCGAGCAGTACCCAGAATCCATGAGAGAGGCCGAGTGCGCCGGCCACGAGCCGGGCGGTGCCGAGAGCGAGAGCGGTTCGTACGGCGTTCTGGAAATGGACCGACCGGAGCGTCAGGTTCCCCTGCAGTCGCCGCCACCACAGAACCGGCACGGGGACGTCGGTGTACCAGAAGAGCTCCCGGGGCGGGATCGGCCGGGTACGCCGCCCGTCGATCCCCACCCGCACGGCGGCCTCCAGGATCCGGGCGGACTCCGCCGCGGCGAGAACCGCGGCCTGCCGCCACAGCGTCTCGGGGCGCAGCATCCTGGCCTCGGGTCCGGTGACCTGGCGGATCCGCTGTTGCTGGAAGGCCCGCATCGATGTCTCCGGGGAGGAATCCGGCGGCGGTACCCCGCTGCGCAGGGCTGCCGCGGTCTCGTCGCAGACGCCTGCGACCCGGCCCAGCAGTACGGACGATGGCACGTCCTGTTCCGAGGCCGTCGGGGGGTGGCCCATGTGCTCCAGCTGGTACAGCAGTCTGCGGGCCGCGCTGCCGGCCTGGGCCAGGGCCCGGTCCTTGCGGCCGGGCGCGGTGGGCCGCTCGGCGGGCGGCAGCCGGGACGGGCGCAGCTGCTCCCCGACCGTACGCAACCGGTCGGCGGACGCGCTGGGCACGGCGGGGTGCGGTGCGGCCAGGCCGGAGGCGGCGCGGCCCGCGAGGGCGACGGCGTCCGCGAGAACCCGGCGGTAGGGGGTGGCCCCCGCGGCGGGCAGCAGGAAGCGTTCGCAGGCGGCGAGGAGCACGACCCCCACGCTGAGGCCGGCCAGCCGGTCGCCCAGGGCTTCGGGGGCGTACGGCGGGAAGCAGGGCAGGATGTAGAAGAGCTGCAATCCCGGTGCGGCTCCGGCCGGTCGTGGGCCGGCGACCGCCGCGAAGGCGAGGACGAAGCCGACGGTCAGCATGCCGGCGACCGCTGCCCAGGTCCGTACGGCCAGGGCGGTCCCCAGGCCCGCCAGCAGCCAGCCGACCGGGAGGGCCTTGAGGACGACGGCGGCGCGCTGACGCCCCGACCCCGGGATCGGCGACAGTATTCCGAGGGAGATCGCCCCGAACAGGGCGTAGACGGCCATGACCGGCTCGTGCAGGCCGTAGCGGCATGTGTAGAAGCCCGTGCACGCAGCCGTGGTCACCCGCACCGCCCGCCGTACGACCTCGGAACGCGCCGCCGGCGTCGTGTCGGTGCGTATGCCCTTCACCGCGCGCACCGCCGGGCCGGCGTGATCCCAGCGAGCATGCGGCACTTCCTTTCAGCCGGGCCCCGCTCGGCGCGGGGGGAGCCGTCCGGTGGTGGGGCGCCCGGGCTGGTCCACCCGTGGGCCGCGTCCTCCGTTCATTGTCGGCTGGACGACGTCACCCCGCAGCCCGGGCACGGGGCGCCGGGGCGGGCCGGGGAACGTCCCGGATCGCGAGGGCACAGGGCGGGGGCCACCATGGCAGGCAGAGGGGTTTCCGTGCTGACGGGCCCGGCTGGAGGTCCTATGTCTGCAGATCGCGTCGCCCCACTGGTCCGGGACACGATCGAACGTTGTCCCGCCCTGCTGCAGGGCATGCGCCGCCGATCACGCCGGAGGGACTGCCCGACGGGCACTGCACCGCGCACACCCGACTGGCTTTTCTGAACCTCGACGATCGCCGAACGCCATGGCCCTCGCCGTGCGGGACCTCCTGCCGGTCCTCTTCGCGCTCTGTGCGGCGCTCTGCAACGCGTTCGCCACCGTGCTGCAGCGGAGTGCCGCCCTCTCCGTGCCGCGCTCCGACCACTTCCGGCCGGGGCTGATGCTGGACCTGTTGAGGCGTCCGGTCTGGCTGGGCGGGATGCTGGCCGTCGTCGCGGCAGCCGTGTGTCAGGCGCTGGCGCTGGCGACGGGGCCGCTGTCGGTGGTGCAGCCGCTGTTCGTGCTGGAGCTGCCGCTCACGCTGATCGTGGCCTCGGTGCTGCTGCACCGGCACCTGCCGCGAGCGGGGTGGGCCGCCGTCGTGTGTGTGGTGGCGGGGCTCGGTATCGCCCTTGCCGCCGCCTCTCCGGCGGGCAACAAGATGCATGTCCCGTTGGACCGTTGGATCCTGGCGCTGGCCGTCTGCGGCGGTGCGGTCGCCGCCCTCGCGGCGGCGGCGCTCAGTCGCCCCGAGGGCCGCGCTCGCGCAGCATGTCTCGGCGCGGCCACGGCCATCAGCTTCGCGCTGACGGCGGCGCTGATGAAGGAGGCCGTGCACATTCTGGACGTGGAGGGCGTGGTGGCGTTCTTCTCCTCGTGGCAGACCTATGCCTTCGCGCTGGCCGGTGTGTGTGCCCTCTTCCTGTTGGAGAACACCATGCAAGCGGGCCCGCTGGTCGCCTCCCAGCCGGCGCTCACGCTGGGCGACGCGCTGGTCAGCCTCAGCCTGGCGGTGACCCTGTACGAAGAGCATGTTCGCACTGGCTGGTGGCTGGTGCCCGAGCTGCTCGGGGTGGCCCTGATCGCCGCCGGCGCGGTCGCTCTCGCCCGGATCCCGTTCACACAGTCCGTGGTGGGTGCTGCTTCACCCCCGTGAGAGCCACCCGGAGGCCGGGGAGCGCCGACGCGCCGGAGGTACGGCGCGCCGCGCGCCCGCGTCAGGCCTTGCGTCCCACCGCGCCGAACATGGCCACGTCGTCGGGCTCGCCCTCAAGGCCGTCCTCCGGACGCCACCGCGAGCACGACACCACGCCGTGTCGATTCCGTCGCGCGTCTCGTCGGCAGCCGAGTACTCGGGCACGGTCCATATCCTGGTGGGCGTGAAGGAACGATCTCCGTACAACCTGGACCGGCCGGTTGAGTTCGGCATGCCCGGGTGCCGAGTCAACTTGCCTTTCCCCGGCGGGAGATCACGTCCTCGATGTCGAAGGGCTGCAGATTCAGCAGGGGCCCCGGAGGAGGCCGCCTGATCGCTGCCGCGATCTTCTCGTTGACCTCCGTCAGGATGCGCCGTGCCTCGGCCTCCGTCGGGGCCTTCTCGGCGGCGCTCAGCGCGTCCTCGGCCTCCTTGCGCAGGGCGAGCGCCGGAGGGAGGAAGGACATGCCTTCGCGCTGCATCTTTTCCTTGATCCACCATTCATCGTCGTAGGGCCGGTCCAGCCCGGGGAGTGGTTTGCCCATGCCCGTCAGGTGAGTGAATTCGCCGCGCTCCGCCGCCTCGCGGATCTGTTTGTCGATCCACGATTCGAAACTGACACCAGGGGGCTTGCGGTCGGTCACTGTGCGCTCCTTTCTCGATGCTACGCCTCCGCTACGCTGCTGACGATCATGGGCGAGCGGCTAGGGGGAGGCAAATGTGCTCGCGTACGAGGAACTGAATGCTGCCGAGCAACGGTTGTGGAACGCCTTTCCGACCGGGGCCATGGTGGATCTGCGGGCCGGGGACGAAAGCGCGGACGCCCCGGACGGTGCCGGTGTCCCATCGGGGGAGCGCACAGTGCGGGCGGCGGTGATCGTCGCGCTGCTGCTGCGGAGCCTGGAGGGTGCCGCCGCGGTGAGCGGCCTGCGGCTGGCCGGGGCGCGGATCACCGGGCAGTTGGATCTGTCCAGTGCCCGGGTGGAGCACCGGATACGCCTCGAGCACTGCCACTTCGACGAGAAGGTGGTCCTCCGGGGCGCGGCGCTCCGCACCACCGAGTTGATCGGGTGCCGGATTCCGGGACTGGACGGCTGGCTGCTGCGGGTGGACGGCAATCTGTTCTTCGAGGACTCCGTCCTGGAGGGCCGGCTGACCCTCACGCGTGCGCACATCACCGGCGAGCTGCGGCTCTCCGGAGCTCGTCTCACCGCGTCCGAGCTGGTGGGGGAGGCCGGAAACGATCCGGCCCGCCCGTCCGGGGCGTGGGCCCTGTGGGCGGGCGGCCTGGTCATGGAAGGCGGCTGCTTCGTGCGGCACGGCTTCACCTCCCGGGGCGGTCTGCGGCTGCCCGGAGCGCAGTTCAACGGCGGCCTGTTCATGGAGCGGGCCCGGATCGAGAATCCCGGCGGCGACGCGCTGACCGGGGACGATCTGGTGGCGTCGACGATGATGCTCTGCGACGGCTTCACGGCGACAGGCGCCGTACGGCTGCCGGGTGCGACGGTCCGCAGCAGGCTCTCCCTGGACTCCGCCGTACTGAAGGGCGACGACACGGCGCTCGACGCCACACGCCTGACGGCCGGCGACCTCCGGTTCACGCCCGCGAGCACCCCCGAGGGGGCTGTGGACCTTCAGGGGGCGCAGGTGGGGGTCGTTCATGACAACGAGGACAGCTGGCCGCCGCACACGCGGCTGAACGGATTCGTCTACACGTCGATCCAGAGCCGGGTGCCGTTCGCGCAGCGTCTCGGCTGGGTCGAGCGGGCGCCCGGCTACACCCCGCAGCCGTACGAGCAGCTGGCCATGTGGTACCGGCGGATCGGCCACGACGACGACGCCCGCCGGGTGCTCCTGGCGAAGCAGCGCCGAAGGCGCGGGACCCTGCGCCCGCTCGGCCGGGCCTGGGGCCGCATACTCGACGTCACCGTCGGCTACGGCTACCGGCCCTGGCAGGCCGGGATGTGGCTGCTCGGCCTCGTCGTGCTGGGCGCCGTCGCCTTCGACCAGGGCACTCCCTCTCCCGTCCAGAGCGATCAGAAGACGGCGCCGTTCAACGCGTTCGTCTACACCCTCGACCTGCTGATCCCGATCGGCGGCTTCGGCCAGCGCACCGCCTGGTACTGGACCGGCCCGCTGCAATGGCTCGGGTATTCCCTGATCGCGGCCGGCTGGATACTCACCACTGCTGTGGTCGCGGGCGTCACTCGTGCGCTCAACCGGAACTGACGGGAGCTCAACACCCGACGACGTGTTCGGCCCCCCGCGCGGTTCCAGGGCACCGGCGTGGGGGCCGACGGGACGGAAAGACGGTTTCGGTTCAGGGCCGGCGGCCCCGCAGGGGGCGGTCCGTACGTTCCGGCCTGCCCATGGCCGCGGTGGCCAGAGCGAGGCAGAGCGCGACGGCACCGATGGTGACATTGCTGGCGATGGTGCGCGTGGTGGCCGCGTGTCCCGCCACGACCCACGGGGCGATGATCGTCCAGACACCGATCCCCATGGCGGCCCAGCTCATGCCGTGCGTGCGTTCATAGGCGGGACCGAATCCCGCGGCGAGCAGCGCGAAGGCCACTCCACAGATCAGGTTGGTCACAGCCAGGGACGGCAGCCCGTTGAAGCCCACAATCCATGGCGAGGCCGCCAGATACAGACCGGTCAGCACACTCAGTCCTTCCACTGCCTGCGCCACAGGTCTGGACGTCGCGATCTGCGAGTGCGCGTGCAGCGCGAGGATATCGGGGTGCTGTTCGATACCGCGCAGCGGCGAGGTCGTCACGTCGCCCACCTCCTTACGTTGTCCGTAGCTACTGGTGGCGACTTGTGTCTCCCTTCATTCACCAGCGTCCCCCTATGGGAGCATTCAGGCCAGTTCTGGCCTGTGCTGTTACGAAGAGTGTTCACCTGGTGACCCGCTGGGGGCGCCCGTGTGGCGCAAATCGGTGGACCATGAAGAAGGCGAACGTGAGGAGATGCGCCATGACACGGACGCTGGAGTGGAAGGTCGGCCTCTACCTGGTCGAGGAGGACGGCACGACGAGAGCCCGAGCGGTGCTCGACACCGGGACCGTGTCGCTGACCGGGCAAGGGGTCGCCCGGTGCAACCCCGAGGATGTGGACGTCCCGGCGATCGGCGACGAACTGGCGGCGAGCCGGGCCATGCGTGACCTGGCGGAACAACTCATGCGCGTGGCCGACCGCGATCTGGAGGGCGTGGGGGCGGGGCAGGCATCGCGCCGGACCCTGACGGGGTACGGCTGGCCCGACGCGACGGCGTAGTTACAGCGGGCAGTTCGGCTATGGACGGAACGTAGGGTTTGCGTCCATGGCCTTGTGCACCGTGGAGGGAGCCCCTGTCCGCCGCCGCCCCTAGCCTCACCGGAACGGCACGAACGAGGGGCGGCAGAAGTGAACTGGCTCATCCATGACTATCGCGAGAGCGATCTCGCGGCGGTGGTCCACCTGATCGACACGACGGCCGAGCTCGGGCAGGAGTCGGTCTTCTCGCTCGCCGAATGCATCAGTGCGCTGACCTCCCGGCAGCCCGCCGTGGTGGCCGTCCACCAGGGTGTTCCCGTCGGGGCGGCCCTGGCCTGCGTGGCCGGTGAGCGGGCGTGGGTGATGCGCATCGCCATCTCTGCGGGCTGGCGGGGACGGGGGCTGGCGAGCGCGTTGTTGGTGGAGTTGGAGCGACGGCTCATCGCCGCCCGGGTGGGCCGTATCGCCTATGTGCTGCCCGAGGAGGAGCTCGTCGGAGAAGGGCTGCTCAATGCGGGCTACACGAGGCAGCCCGCCGTCGCGTACTTCGAGAAGGTCGAGCCGCACCACGGTCCCGCGGCGAACCTGCTGGAGGATCTCGGCGGACGGTTCCTGCCCAACGACTTCTGGGCCAAGGTGGCGGGCATGGAGGCGGAGAAGGACCTGATCGAACGACGGGTCGTGCTGCCGTTGGCGCAGCCCGAGCGGGCCGCTCAGCATGGTGTCCGGCCGCCGCGGGCCATCGCCCTGTTCGGTCCGCCCGGGACCGGGAAGACCACGTTCGCCCGGGGCATCGCCTCCAAGCTCGGCTGGCCCTTCGTCGAGCTGCTGCCGTCCCGGCTGGCCGACGAGGGCAACCTCGCGGCGGCACTGCGCAGCGCGTTCTCCCGGATCGCCGAACTGGAGCGGGTGCTGGTCTTCATCGACGAGGTCGAGGAGATCGCCCCGGTGCGCAGCGAACCCGCGCAGCCGGGGGGCATGCACGGGGTCACCAATGAACTGCTCAAGCTCATACCCGGTTTCCGGGAAGGGGACGAGCGGCTGCTGGTGTGCGCCACGAACTCCATCCGCTCGCTGGACCCGGCGTTCCTGCGCCCCGGCAGGTTCGACTACCTGATCCCGATCGGTACCCCGGACAAGGCCGCCAGGGCGGCGATCTGGGCCCGGTACACGAACGGCCGTGCGGACGTGGACGTGGACGCGCTGGTCGCGGCCAGCGAGCTGTTCACCCCCGCGGACATCGAGCACGCGGCCCGTATCGCCGCCCAGGCCTCCTTCGAGCGGGACCTCGAGGCGCTCGGTGGCAGGGCGGGCGCGCAGGGACCGCTGGGAGCCGGCACCGAGGACTATCTCGCCGCCATCGCACAGTGCCGGCCGACCGTCACGTCGGCGATGATCGAGGAATTCGACGCGGACATCTCGGCCCACGCGCGGTTCTGACCGGTCACGGGCGGCCGCTCCCCGCACAGGCGGGGGCGGCCGCCCGGCGTTACGCTCGCTGTGAGCGTCCCCCGAATGCCAGTGATCCCACTGAAGTGATCCGAAGAGGCGCGCCGCTGTCGAAAGGGAGTCGCGCGCAGGGAGCGGGGAACGAGCGACCGAGCACGTCGACCGTCGACAGTGCCCGCGGCCGGAGGCCGCTGACAGGCACGGCGGCGCCCCGGAGGCGAACCGAGCCACGAAGATCGCCGGGAGGTGGGTGTGGTCGGGAACACCATCGACTTCACCGAGGAGCGGGCTCCGTGCGGCCTCGTCGTCGATGGGCTGCGCTACCAGGAGGACGACGCCGCGGGGCTGTTCGTCGAGGTGACGACGTACACGTGCGGCTGCCGTCGGGCGATCCGGGAGTTCCACGACGGCAGCGTGCACATCAGAACCGTTCACCACGACGGCACCGTCCTGCTGGACGAGCACAGCGCCGAGCACGAGGCCTGACATGACCGCCTCTCACGACGTCGTGGTGATCGGTGGCGGGGGAGCGGGGCTGCGCGCAGCCATCGCCGTCGCGGAGACCGATCCGCGGCTGAGCGTGGCGGTCATTTCGAAGGTCTACCCGATGCGCAGCCACACGGTGTCCGCCGAGGGCGGGGCCGCCGCGGTCGCCGGCGCCGACGACAGCCTCGACGAACACGCCTACGACACCGTGTCCGGCGGGGACTGGCTGTGCGACCAGGATGCCGTCGAGGCCTTCGTCCGCGAGGCGCCGCGCGAACTGTTGCGCCTTGAGCACTGGGGCTGCCCATGGAGCCGGCAGCCGGACGGGCGTATCGCGGTACGCGCCTTCGGCGGCATGAAGAAGAAGCGCACGTGGTTCGCCGCGGACAAGACCGGGTTCCACATGCTGCACACCCTGTTCCAGACCGCCCTGTCCTACCGGGACATCGTCCGCTACGACGAGTGGTTCGTCAGCACCCTGCTCGTCGACGAGGGGAGGGTGCGCGGTGTGGTGGCGATCGAGCTGGCCACCGGCCGCGTCGAGACCATCACCGCGGGCGCAGTCGTCGTGTGCACGGGGGGCTGCGGCCGGATCTACCCGTTCACCACCAACGCCAACATCAAGACCGGCGACGGCATGGCCCTGGCCTACCGGGCCGGGGCGCCGCTGAAGGACATGGAGTTCGTCCAGTACCACCCCACAGGACTGCCCTTCACCGGAATCCTGATCACGGAGGCCGCACGTGCCGAGGGCGGATGGCTGCTCAACAAGGACGGCTACCGCTATCTGCAGGACTACGACCTCGGCCGGCCCGAACCCGTGCCGGTGCTGCGCAGCATGGAGCTCGGACCGAGGGACCGGCTGTCGCAGGCGTTCGTGCACGAGCTCGACAAGGGCCGGACGATCCCCACCCCGCACGGGCCCGTCGTCCATCTGGACCTGCGTCATCTCGGGGCGGAACTCATCGACGGCAAGCTGCCCTTCGTACGCGAGCTGTGTCTGAAGTACCAGAACATCGACCCGGTCGGGGAACTGATCCCGGTGCGGCCCGTCGTCCACTACATGATGGGGGGCATCCACACCGACATGGACGGTGCCACCGGCCTCGACGGCCTCTACGCCGCCGGTGAGGCGGCCTGCGTCAGTATCAACGGCGCCAACCGGCTGGGCTCCAACTCCCTCCCCGAGCTGCTCGTCTTCGGCGCCCGGGCCGGCCGGGCCGCCGCCGAGTACGCCGCATCCGTCGCGGGTCCGGGGCCCGGTGCCGCGATTCTGGCGCAGGGGCGCGAAGAGCGCCGCCGACTGGAGCTCGAACTGGCGCGGTACGCGGAACCCGGCCCGGAACGCATCGCGGACATCCGTATCGCGATGCAGAACACCATGGAGCGCAGCGCCGGGATCTACCGCGACGGAGCGTCCCTCGCCGGGGCGGTACAGGCGCTGCACCGGCTGCGGGAGAGGTTCGCCGGTGTCGCTGTCGGCGATCGCAGCCGGACGTTCAACACCGACTTGATCGCTCTGCTCGAACTGTCGTTCATGCTGGATGTGGCCGAGACCGTCGTCCACAGCGCGCTGCGGCGCGAGGAGTCGCGAGGCGCGCACCAGCGCACCGACTTCCCCGGCCGGGACGACCGGCGGTACCTGGCCCATTCGCTCGTCCACCGCGAACCCGACGGCAGCCCGCGGGTGGAGTACCTGCCGGTGACCGTCACCCGGTGGTCCCCCGGGGAACGCGTGTACGGGAGGCAGTAGCCATGACGGACACGGACAAGGACCGGATCACCCTCCAGGTGGCCCGCTACCGGCCGGAACAGGAGACCGAACCGACCTGGCAGTCGTACGAGGTGCCCCTGCGCAAGGAGTGGACGGTCCTCGACGGGCTCAACCACATCAAGGACCATCTGGACGGCACGCTCTCCTATCGCTGGTCCTGCCGGATGGGCATCTGCGGCAGCTGCGGCATGACCGTCGACGGTGAGCCCCAGCTGAGTTGTGCCGCCTTCCTGACGGACTCGGCGCCGGGGCCGGTGCGTGTCGAGCCGCTGGGCAACTTTCCCGTCATCCGCGATCTTGTCGTCGAGATCGGCGACTTCATGAACAAGCTGACCGAGGTCAAGCCCTGGATCATCCGCCCCGAGGACAAGCCGCCCGACGAGGGCGAATATCTTCAGACCCCGGACGAGATGGACGAATTCAAGCAGTACAGCATGTGCATCAACTGCATGCTCTGCTACGCGGCCTGCCCGGTGTACGCGCTCGATCCCGAGTTCCTCGGGCCGGCCGCCATCGCTCTCGCCCAGCGCTACAACCTCGACTCACGTGACGCGGGAGCCGCCGACCGGCGGAACGTCCTCGACTCCGCCAAGGGCGTATGGGCCTGCACCCTGGTCGGCGAGTGCAGCACGGCCTGCCCCAAGGACGTCGACCCGGCCGGGGCCATCCAGCGCTACAAGCTCACAGCGGCCACGCGATCGCTCCGAGAACTCCTCTGGCCATGGGGGGCGCGATGAGCCGGACCGCTCTCTACCGCAAGCCGGTCCCCACCTTCTGGTGGCTGGGGCGACGCTCCTACGCCGTCTTCGTCCTGCGCGAGCTCAGCAGCGTCTTCATCGCCTGGTTCGTGGTGTTCCTGTTGCTCATGGCCGGTGCGATCGCCGAAGGCAGTGGGGAGTACCGGCGGTTCCAGGACTGGAGCGCCAACTGGTGGGTCGTCCTGCTGAACGTGATTGCCCTGCTCTTCGTCCTGCTGCACACCGTCACCTGGTTCGGCCTGGCACCCCGGGCCATGGTCGTACGGCTGAGGGGCCGGCGCGTCCGGCCGAGATCGATCGTGGCGTTGCACTACCTGCTCTGGGCGCTGCTGACGGCGGCCGTCGCATGGCTGATCCTGGACGGATGACGTGATGACCAGGAGATCACCGGAATCCCTGCTGTGGCTGTTGTTCAGCGCGGGCGGCACGGCGGCCGCCCTGCTGGTCCCCGTCCTGCTGTTCCTGTTCGGCGTGGCCTTCCCGCTGGGCTGGATCCCGGACCCCGGGTATACGCATCTGCTCTCGGTGCTGCGGCACCCCGTCGCCAAGGTGATCCTTTTCGGTCTGTGCGTGCTGTGCCTGTTCCACTGGGCACATCGTTTCCGCTACACCCTCTACGACGGACTGCAGCTCAAGCCACTGAGCAAGACGATCAACCTGTTCTGCTACGGCGGCGCGGCAGCCGGATCGGTCGCGGCGGGCTATGTCCTGTTCTCGGTCTGACGGATCACGGAGAACCGGCCGCCCTCGGCGTCCCGGAGCTGCGCGACCCGCCCGTACGGAGTGTCGTGCGGCTCCCGCACCATCTCGCCGCCCAGGCGCACGGCCTCCTCGGCGACCGCCTCGGTGTCGGTGACCGAGAAGAACACCTCCCACGAGGCCCGGCCCGGCTCCCCCTTGGCCAGTGCGGCGACGTCGTGTCCCTCGGCACGCAGCACCACCCGTTCGTGCTCGTAACGCGCCTCGAAGTGTTCCACGGGCCGTCCGTCCCAGGCGAAGACCTCCCCGTAGAACAGCGCGGCCGCGAACGGGTCCGGAGTCCGCAGCTCGATCCACACCGGGGCGCCGGGCGTCCGGTGGAAGAGGGGACGGCCGCTCTCGGCCTCCCAGAAGCCGAACACCGCTCCTGCGGGATCGGCAGCCAGCCCGAGGCGCCCGGCCTCGAAGGCCAGCGGCCCCACCGCCATCGTCCCGCCGCGTTCCCGCACGCGTGCGGCGACGGCGGCCACGTCCTCGGTGCCGAAGTACGTGGTCCACACCACCGGGCCCTGCCACTGCGTGGTGTTCATGCTCAGACCCGCCACCTCGATTCCGTCGCCCACCACCGCCCGTACATAGGGACCAAGGCGGTCAGGAGCCGGCTCGAAGTCCCAGCCCAGCAAGGGACCGTAGAACGCCTGAGCCCGGTCGAGATCATGTGCCATCAGGCTGACCCAGCACGGCACCGCGGGCACGCACGGCACCCTGACCTTCGTCTTGCTGCCCATCGCCACGTCTCTCCAGGCCGGGAACACAGGTGCCCTCACCCTAGATTCCGATCCGTCGCCGCTCCGGCACACACGCCGGGGCCCGCATACGGAGGAATTTGCGCAACTGTTTCGTGATGCCGTCGTTGTGCGGACCGGACATGGCCGACGAGGGGAGATCAAAGATGATCAGCGCTGTGCCGGGCGGATACGGGAACCACGCCTCGGCCCGGGTCGGGCGGTCGGTCGGTCTCCTCTCGCGCCGGGCGGCGCTGCGGACGCTGTTCGTCTGCGGCGTCGTGTCCGGCACCGGCGCGACCCTCGCCCCGGTCGTAGCCTCGCCCACGGGCATCCCGAGCGGTGCGTTCGACGAGATGTACCGGGGCCGTCGCATCCGCGGCGTGTACTGCGAGGGTCGCATCGACGTCACCGTCGACGGACGGCCCCTGCATCTCATGCGGCGCGCGGACGGCGGCTACCTCAGCATGGTGGACCACTACGAGTCGCATCCGACGCCGCTCGCCGCGACCCGCGCGGCGGTGGACGAACTGGGCACCGCTCAGCTGTCGGCCGGCCCCGCCCACCGCCCCTGGCCACGAGAGAGCCGCAATGGTCTACATCCGTAAGAATCAACGCCATCTGACAAGAGCGGAGAAGAAGGCATTCGTCGCCGCCGTTCTCGAACTCAAGCGCCGGGGGCGCTACGACGACTTCGTCCGCCTGCATATCGACTTCTACGTCGCCGACGGCGACGGAGGTCTGCGGGTCGCCCATATGACGCCCTCGTTCCTGCCCTGGCACCGTAAGTACCTGCTGGAGTTCGAGCGGGCGCTGCAGAGTGTGGATCCCGCGGTCTCCATCCCGTACTGGGACTGGACGACGGACAACACTCCCGCCGCGTCCCTGTGGGGCGAGGACTTCCTCGGCGGCAACGGCCGGCGGACAGACCGTCAGGTGATGACCGGACCCTTCGCGTATGCCGGGGGCAACTGGGAGATCCGCGCGAGCCTGACGGAGGACAGGTTCCTCACACGGGACCTCGGACGCCCGGCCAACCCCCTCGAGCTGCCGACGAAGGAGGAAGTGGCCTGGGCGACGGACGATCCCGTGTACGACGCACCCCCCTGGGACTCCACCTCGACCACAGGCTTCCGGAACAAACTGGAGGGGTGGACATCGGGCAGCGGCAATGACAAATGGCGCAACCACAACCGGGTCCACCGCTGGGTGGGCGGCCATATGCTCACGGGAGCGTCGGTCAACGACCCGGTGTTCTGGCTCCACCATGCCTTCGTCGACCTCATCTGGTCACGGTGGCAGAACAGGTACCCCAAGTCGGAGCCGTACCTGCCGAAGAAGCCGCCGCCGTCCGGGGATCCGCAGCACGGGCGCGTCGCCGCCCGCGACGAACCGATGCCGCCGTGGGGTGTGAAGCCGTCCGAGATCTTCGACCATCACGGGATCTACCGTTACGCCACATAGCCCGTGGCAGCCGTACGGCCCCGGCGGCGAACCGCCGGGGCCGTACGGAGGAAGAGCAGCCGGGGCGCCGATGGCGTCAGTCGCCGTAGCCGCCCGGCTCGGTCGGCTTGGGCTCGGCGGGCTTGGGCTCGGCGGGCTTGGGCTCGGTCGGCTTGGGCTCGGCGGGCTTGGGCTCGGCGGGCTTGGGCTCGGTCGGCTTGGGCTCGGCGGGCTTGGGCTCGGTCGGCTTGGGCTCGGTCGGCTTGGGCTCGGCGGGCTTGGGCTCGGTCGGCTTCGGCTCGGTCGGCTTCGGCTCGGTCGGCTTGGGCTCGGCGGGCTCACCCGTGTTGACCGGGACAGCGGTGCTGCCGCCCTGGTTCTCGCAGAAGCTGCCGAAGGCCGGGTTCAGCAGGCCGACGACGTTCACGGTGTTGCCGCAGATGTTGATCGGGATGTGCACCGGGACCTGGGCGTTGTTGCCGGAGACGACTCCGGGCGAGCCCGCGGTGCCGCCGTAGGCTCCTGAATCCGCGGTGGCCAGACCGGCACAGCTGATCACAACGGCGCTCGTGCCTGCGATTACGGCGGCTGTCTTCGCGATGCGAGACATCAAGATCTCCTTGGAGGTCGAAAACCGGCCGCAAGACCGCGGCCGTCAGTCCCTATCAACGCTCGGGATCACCCTGGGTAACGGGGCACCAGCCGTACGGGTCACCCGGGGTCGTATCGCGTACGTCCAGCAGGCCACCCCCCGCTGCCTGCCTGGCCGCGCACCACCGTCGCACGCTGACCGGCTTCCGCCTCGCCCGCCGAATACGGCCCGATCACGCGGTGACGGGCAGCCCGCGAAAGGCTGAAGAACGAACATGACCATAGAGTCGCGCTACACCGCCGAGCAGGATCTCGGCATCCTCTCCGTCGCCGGACACCTCGGCAGGGATGCCGCATCCCGCTTCACCGGCGCCGTCGGCCGGGTCCTGGCCCGCGGCACCGGGCCGGTGATCGTCGATCTCAGCGGACTGCGCGGCTGGTCCGTGGAAGGGCAGCCGGCCATTGCCGACGCCGCCCGCCGACTCGCCGGGCACGAGCGTGCCCTGGAACTGGCCGGCATCCCGGCCGACGGTTCCGTCGTCCCCGACCGCGGATGCCCGTCCATCCCGGTCCACTCCGACCTGGCCACCGCGCTCGCCGTCCACGCGGCGCGGTGACGCGTCCGAGCCTCGGCAGGAGTGGCGCACCATGGGCCGACCGAACTGACGGCACCCCCACGGTCATGTGCCGCGCGGCGCCGCGAAGCGGGTCAGTCTCGCGCCGTGCGGCGCGAGGTCCTGCCAGAGCACGTCCACGGACAGCACCGCGAGGGCGGATGTCGGGAACTTCGCCCTCACGTCGGCCAGGGAGCCCTCGTCGGCGTCACCGGCGAGCTCCAGCACGAAGTCCTGTGCGCCGGGGTTGTGCCCGATCAGCAGCAGGGTGCGGTACTCGTCGGGGGTCTCCCGTACGACGTCGAGCAGTTCGGAGACGGTCGCCCCGTACACCCGCTCGTCGTACGACACCACCGGTGCTCCGCCGAGTTCGCCGGAGGCGCCTTCCCATGTCTCGCGGGTGCGGCGAGCCGTCGAGCACACCACGAGATCCGGCAGGAGGCCGTGCTTCTCGAGCCAGCGCCCCACCGCCGGCGCATCGCGCCGGCCGCGCGGAGCCAGGGGGCGTTCATGGTCGGCGATGTCGTCGGGCCAGGCGGACTTGGCGTGGCGGAGGACGATCAGTCTCCGGGCCGGGTGGCGCTTCATACCTCAGAGTGTCCCCGGACCGCCACGATCCTGCCAGAACCGTGCTCCGGGCGGCGCAAGCTGTCCGACGGTCAGGCGACACCCCGGTGAACTCTTCGGCCGTGGAACCGGCGGGCGGCGAAAGCGGCGTCCCGGTTGCTCACCATGCCCTCGGGATCTGCATAATCAGTGCGTTCGGCGTGCAGGGGAGGAGAGTCGCCGGTGGCTGCAGGGATATCGGAGAACGACGGGGTGCCGACCGGGGGCCACGCGGAGTGGAACACCGAGCAGACGGACGGCTCGACGGTCAGGCCGTTGATCGGGATCGCGGACGGCGGACCGGACGAGGCGGACCTCGGCCTGTTTGCGACGCAGCAGTTCGCAGACGGAACCGCGGAGATCCCTCGGCAGTCCCCGGATCCGTACGAGCCGCGACCGGCCGGAACCGGCGGCCCCGGCCGCAGGCGTCGTGCCAAGCGCCGCACCCGCAAAGGTCTGGTCGTGGCCGTCGCCGTCGTCGCAGCCGTTGTGACAGCGGGCATCGTCGGCCTGGCCGACGGGACGCCGAGCGACAAGGTCCGGGACGATCTGTCGGCCCCCGACGACGGCAGCGCCGTGCCGGGACTGCTGATGCCCTCGCACGAGGCATCCGGTGCCGACGCGACCCGCACAGCCGCGCCCACCGCCTCGCACACCTCCGGTGCCGCCGCCTCGCCCGGTTCGAGTCCGTCGCCGCAGACTTCCTCCGGCTTGCCGTCCGTGCCGGCCACCCCCGCCGCGACCGGGTCGCCCGGGGCGGGCAGTCCGAGCCGGCCGGGCAGTCCGAGCAGCCCGGCCCGGGACAATGGTGATGACGGCCCTGTCGCCGACGGGACGGTCCTCAAGCCCGGCTACCGTGGCTCCGAGGTGGTCGAGTTGCAGGAGCGGCTGCGGCAGGTCGGCCTCTACGACGGGCCCTCGGACGGCAAATACGACGGCGGTGTGAAGTCCGCCGTGCAGCGTTACCAGCAGGGCTACCAGGTGACAGGTGACGAAACGGGCTTCTACGGGCCGAACACCCGCCGCTCGCTGGAGTCCCGGACCTCCGGGTCCTGAGCAGGTCTCCCAATTTCCGCTTATGGATGGTGCCATGTGCCGCTCCGGAAACGCGCACACGGCCGGATCCATAAGCAGGGGCAGGGGACCGGGCAAGAAATCGTGCTTGGACGTGATGGATCGAGTGGGCGCACGCTGCCGTCATGACCTCTCCGATCGCGGCCACGCCCACCGCCCCCCGGACCACCCGACGCCTCGGCGCGCTCGTGGACGAGATACGCGAGGCGGTGGGGCGGGGGCTGCCACCGGAACTGACCGCCTATCTGGTGGGTGAGCGGCTGGCTCCGTACCTCGGCGCGGAGGATCTGCTCACCGAGGAGCAGTGCCAGGGGGACCCCGAGCGCTACCGCCAGCACATTCTGCACGCCGAGCGGGACGGCAGCTTCTCCGTGGTGGCGCTGGTCTGGCTGCCGGGGCAGGCGACTTCGGTCCACGACCACGTCTCCTGGTGTGTGACCGGCGTCCACCGGGGTGAGGAGAGCGAGCGGCGCTACCGGCTGGTCCCGGACGGTACGACGGCCCGTCTGGTCGCCACCGAGGACGTGGTGAACCGTCGGGGCGACGTGGCGGCGTTCGCGCCGCCCGGCGACATCCACCGGGTGCGGAACGCCGGCACGTGCACGGCCCAGTCCCTGCACATCTACGGCGCAGACATCTCCCGTCTGGGCACCAGCGTCCGGCGTGTGTACGAACTGCCGGCCGACCGGTGATGGTGCTCACCGGCTCACGCACCCGTCCTGTGACGGCACACCGCAAGCCGCCCGTCCCGCGCAGTGCTCCCGGGCTCGCGCTGGCCGCCGCCGGGGTCGGTGCTGCATGGCTCGTCCACACGGCCGTCCCCGCGGTGCCGATGCTCACCGCCGCGGTCGTGCTGGGCATCGCCGCCGCGCACACCCCCTGGCTGCGCGTGCGGGTGCGCGGCGGCTGCCGCCCCGGCCTGTCCCTCGCCGCCAAGCGGCTGATGCGGATCGGGATCGTCCTGCTCGGCCTGAAACTGAGCCTGGGGGATGTGCTGGGGCTCGGCTGGTCGACCGTCGCGATGGTGCTGGCCGTGGTGGCCGCGACCCTCTGGGGCACCTGGTGGCTGGGTCGGCGGCTGGGGCTGCCCGGCGGCCGGCCGTTGCTGATCGCCTCCGGGTACGCCATCTGCGGGGCGTCCGCCATCGGCGCGGTGAGCGCCGTCCACGACAGCGAGGAGGACGACGTCGTCACCTCGGTCGCCCTGGTGACCCTGTGCGGCACGCTGGCCATCGCCGTACTGCCCTTGCTGCACGGCCCGCTGGGCCTGTCCGACGTCCAGTTCGGACGCTGGGTGGGCGCGAGCGTCCACGACGTCGGCCAGGTGGTGGCCACCGCCCAGACCGCCGGGCCCGGCGCGCTGGGCGAGGCCGTGCTGGTCAAACTCATACGCGTGGCCCTGCTTGCCCCGCTGGTCGCGGCCCTCGCGGTGACAGCCCGCCGACGTGGCCGCACAGCCCGAGCCGCCGGACGCCCGCCGATCATCCCCCTGTTCGTCGCGGGTTTCCTCGCCATGGTCGCCCTCCGCACCACCGGAGTGCTTCCCGACCCGGTGCTGTCGGCCGCCGGGACAGCGCAGGAACTGCTGCTCGCGGCCGCCCTCTTCGGCCTCGGGAGCGCCGTCCATCTGCCCTCCCTGACCCGTACCGGATTGCGCGTCGCGACGCTCGGCCTCACCGCCTGGGTGATCGTCGCCGCTGCGTCCTACGCGGGCGTCCTGCTGACGACATAGGGCCGTTCGGGTGGTGCACACGTCGTTCACCCGGGCCGCGCCCGTGAACTGCACGGCACGCGGCTAGGGTCACGGCGTGGTCACGGCCCGGCCTTCTGTCTGTGCGTCGCGGACCCGCCTCATCCCGGCGGCTCCGTGGCGACTGCTGTGGCTGCCGGTTCTCCTCTGCGGGCTGCTGTACACCCATGGCCTCGGCGGGGAGAGCGTCACCGGCCACCTGGCGGGCGGCGTGGCCGTGACCTCTCCGGTCTCTCCCCGGACCGTCACCGAGAGGCACGCCCCGTTGCCCGGTCATCACGGCGGCGGTGAGGAGTCCCATCCGGACGAGGAGTGCGTGTCCGCCCAGCCGCCGGCCGGCCCCGGCCCGGCCGCGCACTGCGCGTCCCGCCCGGTCGCCGTTTCCTCGGCCGACCTGCACTTCCATGTCTTCGTACCGCCGTCGGCCGGCGGCGGACCGATGCCCCCGCCACCGTCGGCTCCGACGGCCCTGCGTATTTAGACCCGGCGTCCTCCGAACCTGTCCGCCGCCTGCCGCACGCCCGGAACGGGCGTCGCGGCCGCCATTCGGAGTACTTGTGACGCCCACATCCCTGGTACGTGGCCCATGGCTGCCTCTGCTCGTCGGTGGCCTTCTGCTG
Organism: Streptomyces sannanensis; assembly: GCF_039536205.1. Taxonomy (GTDB): domain Bacteria; phylum Actinomycetota; class Actinomycetes; order Streptomycetales; family Streptomycetaceae; genus Streptomyces; species Streptomyces sannanensis. Next base: position 6,591,528 of record NZ_BAAAYL010000001.1, read on the forward strand.
CTGACCCTCCACTGCCTTGTCACGGGGCACGAAGCAGAACACCTTCACCCCCCGGCCTCCATGACGGACCGTCATCAGTCCCGGCACGAGTGCGGGCACTCCGTCCTCGCCCTGGTGACCGACACTGCCGCAGCGCGCCAGGGAGCCGGCCGCGGTGGCGGACCGAAGGGGTCCCCTGCGGTCGGGGACCCCGCGTCGGCCGCGCCGTCGGCGCGGCCCCTTGCCGCCGGCTTCCCCTGGCGCGTCGCGCGCACCGGCAGGGAAACCCTTGCTCGCGTCTGCCGGTGGCGGACGTAGATCTCGTCGGCCCCACCGGCGAGAACTACCTCCCACCTGCACATCGAGCGAGAGCGAACCATGAATCGTCCGACGATCAATGACGTCACCTCCGTCGGTTCCGGACTCCCCGGACTGGTCGGGGACACCCCGCTGCTGAGGGTGTCGGAGCCCCTCACCCCGGCCGGCCGCGGCTTTTGGGCCAAGTTGGAGGGCTTCAACCCCGGAGGCATCAAGGACCGGCCCGCCCTGCACATGGTCGAACGGGCCCGTGCCCGCGGCGAACTGCGCCCCGGCGGGACGATCATCGAGTCCACCAGCGGAACGCTCGGCCTGGGCCTGGCCCTGGCCGGCATGGTCTACGGCCATCCGGTCATCCTGGTCACGGATCCGGGCCTCGAACCGTCCATGGCCCAGCTGCTGAGGGCGTACGGCGCCCGGGTCGACATCGTCACCGAACCGCACCCGGGCGGCGGCTGGCAGCAGGCCCGCCGCGACCGAGTGGCCCAACTGCGCGAGCGGCACCCCGGCTCCTGGTGTCCCGACCAGTACGGCAACCCCGACAACGTCGCCGCCTACACCGCGCTGGCCCTGGAACTCGCCACGGAACTGCGCCATGTCGACGTCCTGGTGTGCAGCGTCGGCACCGGCGGCCATTCCGCGGGCATCTTCCGCGTACTGCGCCAGTTCTGTCCCGAGTTGAAGCTGGTCGGCGTCGACACCGTCGGCTCCATCATCTTCGGGCAGCCCGCCCGCTCCCGGCTGATGCGCGGCCTGGGGTCGAGCATCCATCCGCGCAACGTCGCCCACGGTCACTTCTCCGAGGTGCACTGGGTGGCCCCGGCCGAGGCCGTGTGGACCTGCCGTCGGCTGGCCGCCTCCCACTACGCCACCGGCGGTTGGAGTGTGGGCGCGGTCGCCCTGGTGGCCGGCTGGCTGGCCCGTACACTGTCGGCCGACACCCGTATCGTGGCGGTCTTCCCCGACGGGCCGCAGCGCTATCTGGGCACCGTGTACGACGACGAGTACTGCGCCGGCCACGGCCTGCTCGAAGGCCCGCCGGCCACGGAACCCGAGGTGATCGGCCGTCCCGACGAGAAGGAAGTCACCTGCTGGACGCGGTGCACGACGGTCGTCGACCCGGTCGCCGTCGCCTCCGGGAGCGGGGTGCGGCGGTGAGGAATCCTCTTGCCGGTGCGCGCTCCTTCGACCGCAGCGTGCGGTTGCTGATGGTCAATCAGTTCACCATCAATCTCGGCTTCTACATGCTCATGCCCTATCTCGCCCAGCACCTGGCCGGGACACTCGGACTCGCCGCCTGGACGGTCGGCCTCATCCTGGGCGTACGCAACTTCAGCCAGCAGGGGATGTTCTTCTTCGGCGGCACGCTCGCCGACCGATTCGGCTACAAGCCGATGATCATCACCGGTCTGATGCTGCGCATCGTCGGATTCGCGGTGCTGGGGCTCGTCGACTCGCTGCCCGCGCTGCTGGCCGCCTCGGCAGCCACCGGGCTGGCTGGAGCGCTGTTCAACCCCGCGGTGCGCGCCTATCTGGCCCATGGCGCCGGTGAACGGCGGGTCGAGGCGTTCGCGCTGTTCAACGTCTTCTACCAGGCCGGGATCCTGCTCGGGCCGCTGTTCGGCGTGGTGCTCACCGGGATCGGCTTCCGGCTGACCTGCCTGGTGGCCGCCGGTGTGTTCGCCGTGCTGTCGGCCGTACAGGTGCGGGCCCTGCCGGCCCGTACTCCGGTGGCCCGGGACGACAGGTCCCTGACCTCGGTGCTGTCGCAGTGGCGCACAGTGGTGGTCAACCGGCCGTTCCTGCTCTTCTCGGTCGCGATGATCGGCTCGTATGCGCTGTCCTTCCAGGTGTATCTGGCCCTCCCGCTCGAAGTCCGGCGGGTGGCCGGGGACGAGCAGGCCGGCACCGTGGGGATCGGGGTGGTGTTCGCCGTCTCGGGTCTGGTCACGATCCTCGGCCAGACCCGGCTGACTGCCTGGTGCAGACAACACCTCGGTGCGGGCAGGTCGCTGGTGGCCGGGCTCGCCGCACTGGGCGCGGCGTTCCTGCCGCCGCTCGCGGCCACCACGATTGCGGTGCCCCCGCAGGGCCCCGCCCGCTGGATGGTCGCGGTCGTGCCTCCGCTGTTGTCGGCGCTGCTGCTGACCCTGGGGACCATGCTCGCCTATCCGTTCGAGATGGACACGATCGTGGCTCTCGCCCAGGATCGTTACGTCGCCACGCACTACGGCCTCTACAACACCATCTGCGGCATCGGGATCACCGCCGGGAACCTGCTGACCGGTGCGGCTCTGGACGCGGCCCGTTCGATCGGGGCACCGGCCCTGCCCTGGGCGGCGCTCGCCGCCCTCGGCGGCGGTTGCGCGCTGGCCGTGCTCGGCCTGCACCGCACCGGCCGTCTCGCCCCGGCCCCGCCCGGGCCCCGGCCCGCGCCCGCCTGAGCCACCGGGGGGCGGGCACCTTCCGGGGCGCCCGCCCCGTTCAGGGCGTGGCGGCCCCGGACCGGGGCAAACAGGACAGATGATGAAAAGAAGACATCCCCAGCCCGAGGAGTAGATCGACGTGACCACCAACAGCCCGGGGCAGGGCTCCGGCCGGCCCGATACGCAGGTCACGGTCCAGCTCAGTGACTGCGCCATGGACGACGCCCGAGCGGTCTTCGACGCACTCGGCCAGGCCTTCGCTCCTGAGGCGGCCTCAGGCGCACGGCCCGCGCCGGGCGGCCGGGCCACCCCCACCGTGTGGATCACGACCTTCGACGTCGCGACCCCACAGGGCGAGACCCGCCCCGCGCAACTGACCGCTCCGGTCACAGCACTGCTCACCGGCGACCATGGCGCCGTGGCCCGGGTGAAGCACGCCCTCGACGAGATGTTCACCGTACGTGCCATCGGAACGTCCTCCGGCGAGCACGAGATGGATCTCCGCCTACTGCTCGAGCAGAGCTGAATTCGGCGCCCGGGCGGCGATCGGGCCCGCGGATGCACTCTCTCCCCCACGGGTCGATACTGAGAGTGATGGGGATCGGTGCGCTGCGCGGGAGGCGCGATGCGGCCCAGGATCGTCTGTGTCCACGGCAACGGGAACAAGGTCCGTCCGCGTGTTCGCGGAGGAGGCGTGAGATGCCGAAGAGGTCACCCGTGGCGACCCGCCCCGAGCAGATCTTCGCGGACCTGCGCGACGTCGCCCGGCGTGTGCGTATCGCCCTGTCCGAGGAGATGGCCGAATCCGCGGAGGAACTTCCCCATGACGCGGCCCCCGCCCGGCAGGTCGGCCACTTCGCCCAACTGGAACGGGCCCGGGTGCTGGCGGCCGGCGTCAGCGGACTCGACAAACTGGCCGACGGCCGGGCGGACCGGATGAGCGACGAAGAGTACTTCGGGGTCGAGGCCGTCGTGCTGTTCGAGGGCAGACCCGCCATCCCGATCCAGGGCCGTGACTTCGCACCGCAGCAGGGCGACTGGTCGGTGCTGAACGTCCACCGGGCCGCCATCCGGGAATCGATCGGCCGGGTCGGCCGGATCGAGGTCACGGGGCACCCCGGCCTGGACTGGGCCGGTACCGCCTTCCTCGTCGGTCCCGAAGCCGTCATGACGAACCGTCATGTCGCTGTGGAGTTCGCGCGGGCCGACGGAAACGGCGGCTGGACCTTCCGGGAGGGCATCAGCGCCCGGGTCGACACGGCCGAGGAGGTCGGCGGCGAACCGGGCGACGGCCCGCCGGAGTTCGACATCACCGACGTGCTCGGCATCCACCAGGACGTCGACATGGCACTGCTCCGCGTCGCCCCGGCATCCGGCACCAACCCGCTGCCCACCCCGCTGGCCGTGGCTGCCGAGCCGCCAGCCGATGTCGCCGGGCGCCGGGTGTATCTCATCGGCTACCCCGCGTGGGACGGTCGTCGCAATGAACCGGAGTCCATGCGCAGGATCTTCATGGACGTCTACAACGTGAAACGCCTCCAGCCCGGCACCGCGACCGAGCTGGTGCCGGACCGGCTCGTCGTCAAGCACGACTGCTCCACCCTGGGCAGCAACAGCGGTTCCCCCGTCATCGACCTCACCGACCACCGCGTCCTCGGTCTCCACTTCGGCGGCCGCTATCGCGTCGGCAACTTCGCCGTACCGCTGTGGCAGCTGGTGGACGATCCGCTGCTGCGCCGCGCCCGGGTCAACTTCGTCTGACCGCCAGGAGGAGAGTGGCGACCATGGACGACCTCAATGCCCTGGCCCATGAACACCTTGCGGCGGCCCGCGCCTCCGCGCACGGCCGCAGCGCGCACCTGGTGCTGCGCCAGGAGCCCTTGCGGCAGAGTGTGATCGCCCTGACGGCGGGCTCCGTGCTGGACGAGCACAACGCCCCGCCCGCGGCGAGCCTGCAGGTGCTGATCGGCACCGTACGGCTCACCGCGGCGTCCGGCGACGTCCAGCTGGCCCAGGGTGCGCTCCACCCGATCCCGCAGGAACGGCACGGGCTCAGGGCGGTGGAGGACTCCGTGGTGCTGCTGACCGCGGTCAACGACTGAGGAGCCGGTCCAGGAAGACCGTCTGTGCCGTCACGATCACCGTCCGGGCCTGTCCGACGGTGAACCACGCCACCCTGTCGAGCTCGGGGAACTCGCGGACGGTGCCCGACCCCTTGGGCCACTCCATGGTGAACGTGCCCGGGACCACCAGGTCCGGGTCGAGGTCGTCCTCCACGGCCCACACCGTCACCACCTTGCCGCCTGTCTGGCGCACCTCGCCGAGCGGTGCGTACGGACCGCCGGGCGGCGGCAGACCGAGCTCCTCCTGGAACTCCCGCAGGGCGGCGTCGAGGGGTTCCTCCTCCGGTCCGTGCTCGCCCTTGGGAATGGACCAGGCGCCGGTCTCGCGCCGCTCCCAGTACGGCCCGCCCATATGGCCGAGCAGCACGTCGATGTCCCCGTCGGCCGCCCTGCGGAACAGCAGAAGGCCCGCACTGCGCTTCTCAGGCATGACGCCCAGTCTGACACCGCGGAGGCCCGGTGCACGCGCGGACAGGAGGTGGCTCCGAAACGGGCCCTGGTCAGCATTATGCAACTCATTGCATAATCGCGAGACGACTACGCCGAGGAGACGTCGATGACCGACTACCCGCACCTGCTGAGCCCCCTCGACCTGGGCTTCACCACGCTGCCCAACCGTGTGCTGATGGGGTCCATGCATGTGGGGCTCGAGGAAGCGGAGCGCGGCTTCGAACGGATGGCCGCCTTCTACGCCGCCCGCGCCCGCGGCGGGGTCGGCCTGATCGTCACCGGCGGCATCGCCCCCAATGACCGGGGCCGCCCGTACCCCGGCGGGGCGAAGCTGACCACCGAGGCGGAGGCCGAGCGCCACGCCGAGGTCACCGCCGCGGTGCACCGCGAGGGCGGGCGGATCGCGATGCAGATCCTGCACTTCGGCCGGTACGCCTACCACCAGGACCTGGTCGCCCCCAGCGCGATCCAGGCGCCCATCAGCCCCTTCGTACCGCATGCGCTCACCGACGACGAGGTCGAGGAGACCGTCGAGGACTTCGTCCGGGCTGCCGCGCTCGCCCAGCAGGCGGGATATGACGGCGTCGAGATCATGGGCTCCGAGGGCTACCTCATCAATGAGTTCATCGCCGCCGCCACCAACCACCGCACCGACCGCTGGGGCGGCTCCTACGAGAACCGCACGCGCTTCCCACGCGAGATCGTCCACCGGGTACGTGAACGCGTCGGCTCCGACTTCATCATCGTCTACCGGCTCTCCATGCTGGATCTGGTGCCCGGCGGCTCCTCGCTCGAGGAGGTGACCGCCCTGGCCAAGGAGATCGAGGCGGCCGGCGCGACGATCATCAACACCGGCATCGGCTGGCACGAGGCCCGTATCCCCACCATCGCGACCTCGGTGCCGCGCGGCGCGTACGCCTGGGTCACCAAGAAGGTGATGGGTGCCGTCTCCATCCCGCTGGTGACGACCAACCGCATCAACACACCGGAGAAGGCAGAGCAGTTGCTCGCCGACGGCTATGCCGACATGGTGTCCATGGCACGCCCCATGCTCGCCGACCCCGACTTCGTCACCAAGGCCCGGCAGGGCCGGCCCGAGACCATCAACACCTGCATCGGCTGCAACCAGGCATGCCTCGACCACACCTTCAGCGGGAAGATCACCTCCTGTCTGGTCAATCCGCGCGCCTGCCACGAGACCGAGCTGGTCCTCTCACCGACCCTCCCCCGAGCTCTCGGCTCCGCTCGAGCAGGGGGGACCCCCATCGCCAAGCGCCTCGCCGTCGTCGGCGCCGGCCCGGCCGGGCTCGCCTTCGCCGTCTCCGCCGCCGAGCGCGGCCACACGGTCACCCTCTTCGACGCGGACGGCAGGATCGGCGGTCAGCTCAACATCGCGGGCCGGATCCCGGGCAAGGAGGAGTTCCACGAGACCCTGCGCTACTTCCGCACTCAGCTCGAACTGCGCGGTGTGGAGGTCCGGCTGAACACCCCCGTCACCGCGGACACCTTCGCCGCGGGGGAGTACGACGAAATCGTCGTCGCCACAGGAGCCACCCCCCGCACCCCGGACATCCCCGGCGCCGACCACCGCAGCGTCCTGAGCTACCTCGACGTGCTGCGCGACGGCGCCGAGGTCGGCGAGCGTGTCGCGATCATCGGCGCGGGCGGCATCGGCTTCGACGTCGCCGAGTTCCTCACCGACTCCGGCGACTCGGCGAGTCTGGACCCCGAGACCTACTTCCGCGCCTGGGGCGTCGACACCGAATACCGTGCGCCGGGCGGACTCCGGCTGCCCGTGCGGCCCCATCCGCCGCGCAGGGTGCATCTGCTCCAGCGCAAGACCAGCAAGGTCGGCGCCGGCCTCGGCAAGACCACCGGCTGGATCCACCGCACCGAGCTCAAGCACCGCGGCGTCACCATGGTCGCGGGTGTGAGCTACGACCGTATCGACGACGAAGGGCTGCACATCACCGTCGACGGCGAGAGCCGCGTCCTCGAGGTCGACACCGTCATCCTGTGCGCAGGGCAGGAACCGCGTCGCGGACTGTACGAGGAGCTGCGGGCCGCCGGACGCACCGTGCACCTCATCGGCGGCGCGGACGTCGCCGCCGAACTCGACGCCAAGCGCGCCATCGACCAGGGCACCCGGCTGGCGGCCACGGTCTGACCGTAGGTACCTAGGATGCTCGCATGTCCCTCCCGCACGCGATCCTCACCGCCCTGCTCGAGAAGCCGTCGTCAGGGCTGGAGCTGACCCGCCGGTTCGACAAGTCGATCGGCTTCTTCTGGCCGGCCACGCACCAGCAGATCTATCGTGAGCTGGGAAAACTGGAGCAGGCGGGGCTCATCCGGGCCCTGCCCTCCGCGCAGCCGACCCGCGGGCAGAAGAAGGAGTACGAAGTCCTGCCCGCGGGCCGTGCCGAACTCACCTCCTGGGCCTCCGGACCCCAGGATCCCAAACCCGTCCGTGACGCCCTGCTGCTGCGCATGCGGGCGGCCGCGGTCGTCGGAACGGAGGGGCTGGAGGCCGAGCTCCGCCGCCACCTCGACCTCCACCGGCAGCAACTCGCCCACTACGACGCGATCGAGAAGCGCGACTTCCCGCCGGGGAAGGACACCACCGAAAACCGGCTCCGCCACCTCGTGCTGCGTGGTGGCATTCACCTGGAAAGCTTCTGGATCACCTGGCTGGAAGAGGCACTGACGGAAATCGGCAGGCCGGACGCGCTGCGGCAGCCACCGAGCCCGGGGAGCGACGACCCCGTGAGCCCGTCCGGCGCTTGAGGACCTCATAGCTTCCGGTAGTCGTACGCTTCCCGTGCCGCCGCCTCCACCGCATCGATGTCCGCCCCGGCCGACGCTGTGACCACCGCCGCCACCGTGCCCTCCACAAAGGGCGCGTCCACCAGCCGTGTCCCGTCCGGGAGTTCACCTCCCTCGGCAAGCAGCGCCTTGACGGTGAGCACCGCACTGCCCAGATCGGCCAGCACCGCCACCCCCGCACCCCGGTCCACCGTGTGAGCCGCCGCGGCGATCAGCTCCGCGCTTGTGCCGAATCCGCCGTCGGGCGTACCGCCGGCCGTCGCCACCGGTGCAGTGGCTCCGCCGCCCGCGAGAGCCCGCGCCATGTCGGCGACGGCCTCGGCGAGCTGCCCACTGTGGGACACCAGCACGATTCCGACCGCTTTCTCCGCGCTCATCCGGCCACCTCCGCGAGCGCGGCGATCAGCAGCGAGGAGGAGGCCGCACCCGGGTCCTCATGCCCGACGCTTCGCTCGCCCAGATAGCTCGCCCGCCCCTTGCGCGCCAGAAGCGGTACGGTCGCCAGCGCCCCCGCCTCCGCAGCCTCTCTCGCCGCGGTGAACGACTCGCCGAGCGCTTCCGCCGCGGGCAGCAGGGCATCAAGCATCGTCTTGTCCCCGGCGGCGGCCCCGCCCAACTGCGCCACCGCGGCAACCCCGGCGTTCAGCGCCTCGGCCAATTGCTCCCGGGTGACCTCGCCCGCATCACCGAGCGCCTTGCCGGCGCGGCGCAGCAGCGTCCCGTACAACGGTCCGGACGCGCCGCCCACCGTCGAGATCAACTGCCGCCCCGCCAGCATGAGTACGCCCCCCGGGGTCGCCGGAGGCTCCTTCTCCAGCGCGTCCGTCACGGCCGCGAATCCGCGCCGCATATTGATGCCGTGATCGGCGTCCCCGATGGCCGAGTCGAGTTCGGTGAGCCGGTCCGCCTCACGGTCCACGGCCGAGCCGCAGGCGATCATCCAGCGGTGGAAGAACTCCGCGCCGAGCACGGTCAGCACCCCCACCGCAGCGCCGGAGTGTTGACCGGAGCGTCCCACAACCGCAATAGCTCCTCGTTCACTTGACAGAACGTCACCGACGCGCCGGCCATATCGAGAGAGGTCACATAATTCCCCACGAGCGTACGGGCCACCGGCACCCGGCGCTCGGCCAGCACCCGGTGCACCTCGGCGCCGAAGCCGTACAGCTCCAGCAGCGGGGTCGCCCCCATCCCGTTGACCAGCACCAGCACCGGACCCCTGGGCCGCAGATCGTCCAGTACGGCGTCCACCGCGAAGTCCGCGATCTCGTGCGAGGTCATCATCCGGCGCCGCTCACGCCCCGGCTCGCCATGGATGCCGATCCCCAACTCCAGCTCACCCGGCGGCAGATCGAAGGTAGGACTGCCCTTCGCGGGTGTGGTGCAGGCGCTCAGAGCGACCCCGAAGCTCCGGGAACTCTCGTTGACCTGCCGCCCGATTGCCTCGATCCGCTCCAGCGGAGCCCCCTCGTCGGCTGCCGCGCCCGCGATCTTCTCCACGAACAGCGTCGCCCCTGTGCCGCGCCGTCCGGCCGTGTACAGGCTGTCGGTGACCGCCACATCGTCGTTGACCAGCACCTTCGCGATGCGCACACCCTCTTCCTCGGCGAGCTCCGCGGCCATCTCGAAGTTGAGCACGTCACCGGTGTAGTTCTTCACGACGAACAGCACGCCCTCGCCACTGTCCACGGCGGCCGCGGCCCGTACCAGCTGATCGGGGACCGGCGACGTGAACACCTCTCCCGGGCAAGCCGCGGACAGCATCCCGCGCCCCACGAACCCCCCGTGCAGAGGCTCGTGCCCCGACCCGCCACCGGACACCAGCCCCACCTTGCCGGCCACCGGGGCATCTCGCCTGACGACCACTCGGTTCTCGATGTCCACGGTCAGCTCCGGATGCGCGGCGGCCATCCCGCGCAGAGCATCGGCAACCACGGTTTCGGGGACGTTGATGAGCATCCTCATGGGTACCTCCTAGGGAGCCTGGCAGATGGGACTCTGAGCAGTGTTTTTGCTGGTCGGAATGGGTGAGGTCAGATATCGATCTTGGCGGTCCGTGACGGTCGGAAGCGGATTCTGGCGGTACTGATGCTGACTTTGATGACGGATCATCAGGTGACTGTGGCGGTCGGAGGTGTCTTGGCTGGATTCCTGATGTCGGCAGTATCGACCTTGCGGCAGCGAAGGTCACGCGTGCCGACACTCGGGGCGTGCTGGTCGTGCGCCCCCTGGGCGGCGTGGGAAGGGAAGGTGGCACGGGAATGTTGTCGCCAACGGCGCGGGGTACTTCGGGTTGCGATCCCTGGTCGTTCCGGAGGACAATCGCCACTCCTCTGGAGCGGCCGAGGATCGCAACGATCTCTGCCACGTTCGGAGTCCTCGATGGCTCACCGGCCGCAGTGCGGCATCGGGCTTTGTGGGGGTGTGGGCACCTCGACCACCGCGACCGCGGATGCTCGCAGTCCTTGAAGGGCCGCCTGCGACGCCGCGGACGTGGTCATCGAAACGGAGCTCCTAGGCCAAGATGTCAATGCGGCCTGCACACGCGTTCAGGACCCCGCCAGTTACTTGCACCCGGGTGCCGAAGAGGGTGGCCGCGTACAGCTGGAGGGAGCCGAAGTGGAAGCCGGGTCCCATGGTGACGCCGGTGGGGTGCCGCGGGCCCGAAGTGCGTGGTGCTGGCGTCCAGGGCCGCGCCCGTTTTGGGCGGAAGGGGCAGTTTTCCAGCCCTGCACTCTTCGGTGCCCTTCAAGTCCCTCCGGCGGATCCACTTCGTCGTTCGGAGAAGTGTTGTCTCTGGTTGGGATCTCGCCATTCTGGACGGGGTGTCTGCCAGGCGGCGAGGGGCCTGGAGGTGCGGTCCTTTCCGACGTGCTGACGGACGCGATGGTTGCGCACGCGGCCGTCCGGTAGCGGGGTGACGGTGGTGCCGACGGACCGTGATGGTTTGGCGGACCGGTCGTGTGGCCGGTGTCGCGCGGCTGTCGTCCGGTGTCGCCGACTCCTTGGCGACGTTCGCCACCTGCTGCGGAACCGGGCGTTCACCGTGCCGGGCACCACTGCGAGTGGTGACGTGCAGATGGCTGGTTCTCGCTGGTTCGTCAGGCGTTCCGGGCGCGGTTGAGGTGCCCGGTGGGCGTGAGTTCCCTGTGGGGCACGGTTGACCGAAAAGGCCTCCTGACGCGTACTGGTCAAGATGTGGAGGGGGCTGCATGCTTTCTCTCGGTTCCCGCCGCAGCCACTGCACCCCCCCCAACCGCACGGGGCACAACTGCATATCCCGCGCACACCCCCACACACAGGGACAGGAATGGGCGGACTGAGCGTCTGTACGAACCCACTTCAACCAGGGAGAGTTCGTGGCTAGACACAGAACCGCCGGCCCCAGCAGCTCGGACAGAAGGAGAACGGCGCTCGCCGCACTGACCGCCGCGGTCATGGCGCTTCCTCTCGCGATCGGGGCCCAGCCGGCTCTGGCGCAGACCGACGACCCGCCCGCGCTCAGCGCCTTCCAGGCCAAGAGCGAGGGCGAACTGCTCGACCGGTTCGCGGAGAAGGCCGACGGCGCCAAGCTCGCCTTCTGGGTCACGATGAAGGACTCGGCCGACCTGAGCGAGGCGAAGAAGGCGAAGTCCAAGGCGGCCAAGGCGCGCGCGGTCCGCGCCGCCGAGACCTCGTTCGCCAAGAAGTCCCAGGCCGGGGTCATCGCCGCGGCCAAGGACGCCGGGGCGAAGTACCAGTCGTTCTGGATCTCCAACACGGTCAAGATCACCGGTACCCAGGCTCTCGCCGAGAAGCTCGCGACGCGCTCCGACGTGGCGGCCCTGGAGGCCGACACCCCCGTCGATATGCCCGATCCGATCGCCTCGGCCACCGAGCCCACGGTCAACGGCATCGAGTGGAACGTCGACCGGATCAACGCCCCCAAGGTCTGGAACGAGCTGGGCGTCACGGGCGAGGACATCGTTGTTGCCAACATCGACACCGGTGTCCAGTACGACCATCCGGCGATCAAGGCCAAGTACCGCGGCCTGAAGCCGGACGGAACGTACGACCACGCCTACAACTTCTTCGACCCGGCCAACATCTGCGCGGGCGACACCCCCTGCGACAACAACGGGCACGGCACCCACACCATGGGCACCATGGTCGGCGACGACGGCGGCGCCAATCAGATCGGTGTCGCCCCGGGCGCCAAATGGATCGCGGCCAAGGGCTGCGAGTCCAGCACCTGCTCCCGCGCGTCGCTGCTCTCCGCGGGCCAGTGGGTGATCGCCCCCACCGACCTGTCCGGTGCCAACCCCCGGCCCGATCTCGCCCCGGACGTCGTCAACAACTCCTGGGGCGCCAACCGCATCGACACCTGGTACAAGGACACCGTCCAGTCCTGGCGGGACGCGGGCATCTTCCCCGCCTTCTCCAACGGCAACAACGGCCCCGGCTGCAACACCGCCGGCGAGCCGGGCGCGAATGTGAACTCGTACGCCAGCGGTGCCTTCGACGTGAACAACGCGATTGCCCCCTTCTCCTCGCGCGGTACCGGCGAGGGCGGCGCGATCAAGCCGAACATCGCGGCCCCCGGCGCCAATGTGCGCTCCTCGGTGGCCGGCGGCGGCTACTTGCCCATGTCCGGCACCTCGATGGCCTCCCCGCACACCGCGGCCACGGTCGCGCTGATGTGGTCGGCCTCGCCCGCGATCCGCGGGGACATCGCGGAGACGGAGAAGCTGCTCAACCTGACCGCCATCGACGTCGACGCCACCAACTGCGGCGGCACGGCGGCCAACAACAACGTCTTCGGTGAGGGCCGCCTCGACGCCTTCGCGGCGGTCAGCGCGACGCCGCGCGGCGCACTCGGCGCCCTGGAGGGCAAGGTCACCTCGGGCGGCGCCGCTCTGGCCGGTGCCACCGTCAGCCTCGACGGGCCGATGAAGAGGACCGGGACCACCGGCGCCGACGGCTCGTACACCTGGCCGAAGCTGATGGTCGGCGACTACAAGGTCACCATCACCAAGTTCGGCTACCTCACCGGCACCGGTGAGCTCACCGTCACCGAGGGCCGGACCACCACCCGGGACTTCGCCGTCGACGCCGCCCCGACGGTCGTCCTCAAGGGCAAGGTGACCAGTGAGGGCGGAGCCGAAGGCGGCGCGTCCCTGGTCGTCCAGGGCACTTCGGTCACGGCCACCGCGGCCGCTGACGGCAGCTACGAGATGACGCTCCCGGTCGGCACCCACAACGTGGCCGTCACCTCCGCCGGCAGGTGCGCCTCGGCCATCAGCGTGAGCGTGGAGCTGGCCGCCGACAAGACGCAGGACATCCAGCTGCCCAGCCGCACCGACGCGTTCGGCCACGCCTGCCGGCTCTCCTCGGGCGGGGACTTCCCGACCGGCGAGACCAAGCTGACCCTGTCCGGCACCGCCAGCTCGGCGAAGATCGACTTCCCGTTCCCCGTGCCGCTGTACGGCAAGGCCTACCGGTCGGCGAACGCCAGTACCGAGGGCGCGCTCAACTTCGACAACTCCAGCGAGAACAGCGGCAACAGCACACTGCCCAGCACGTCGGCTCCGAACGGCTCGCTCTACCCGTTCTGGGACAAGCTGATCGTGGACGCGGAGGCCGGCATCTACTGGTCGGCCCGGGGGACCGCGCCGCACCGCCAGATCGTCGTCGAGTGGCGCAACGTCCAGATCGTCTTCGCCCCCGCCAACCGCGTCACCTTCGCCGCTGTGATCTCCGAGGACGGCTCGGTGTCGTACCACTACAAGGACATCGGCACCGGGATGTACGAGGGCGGCGAGGGCGCCACCATCGGTGTGGAGAACGAGACCGGCACCGAGGCCTTCCTGTACTCCTACAACCAGAAGACCGTCACCGACGGCATGAGCATCTCCTTCCGCACCACCAAGACCGGTGTGGTCACCGGCACGGTCACCGACGCCAACGACGGCAAGGCCCTCGAAGGCGTCACCGTCACCGTCACCAAGGACGGTACGGCCGCGGGCAGCGCCCCCACGGCCGTCGACGGCCAGTACCTGGTGTCCGTCCCGGCGGGCACCGACACGGCGGACTACGCGGTGTCCTTCACCGCCGCCCACTACTCCGCGGCCGGCGTCACCCGCTCGCTGAAGGCGGGCGGCATCGAGGTCGCCGACGCGGACCTCGAGACCGGTGTGGTCACGGCCGGCACCAAGGCCTACACACTGGTCCTGCCCGCCGGGCAGACCCGCACCCGCCCCCTCGCCCTCTCCAACGCCGGTTCCGCGGTGACCTACCAGGTGGCGGAGAAGGACGGGGCGGCCTGGGTGAAGCCCTCCGTGACGAGCGGCACCCTCGACAGCGGGGCGGGCCGGCAGCTGACCCTCACCTTCGACACCACCGGCGCCACGCCCGGTTCGGTCCTCACCGGCACTCTGCTGGTGAACTCCGAGTCCGCTCGCAAGCCGGTCATCGAGATCCCGCTGAAGGTCGTCGTACCCGCCTATCAGGCGGCGCTCGACGCGGGCACGGCCGGCCGGCAGGTCGACGCGCTCGGTGACACCTGGGGCCCCGACCAGGCGTACGCCGCCGGATCGTACGGCTACCTCGGCATCGGCAACGAGGTGAGGACCAACAAGGCCATCACCGGAACCGATGAGCAGGCGCTCTACTCGACCGCCCGCCAGGGCGCGTACGAGTACCGCTTCGACAACCTGCCCGACGGCGTCTACCAGGTCGAACTCGGCTTCGCCGAGCTCACCGAGAAGGCCCCGGCCAAGCGGGTGTTCGACATCCTGGCCGAGGGCACGGAGCGCATCTCCAACCTCGACCTCGCCCTGGAGGCCGGCGCCCTCGCGGCCCACGACCGCACCTTCACGGTGACGGTCACCGACGGCCAGCTGAACCTGCGCCTGGTCGCCGTCACGGGCAAGACCCTGGTCAACAAGGTCCGCATCTCGCACCGCCCGGACCTGAGCAGCTGATAAGCGCCCTCGGATGCCGCCGGGCGGTACCCGAGGGCCGACAGAACGCCTCAAGGGGTGGCGGTACGGGCTTCGTCCCGTACCGCCACCTCGCTGTCCGGGGAATCGGATGAGCCGGTATCTCACCCGTATCAAACGCCTGCGCGATTTGGACGAAACCCGTCCAGCGACTCATGAGCGGCGCCGAAAGCGCGGCGCCGCGCTGCTGGGCGGACCGGGACTCCCGGCCGATGACGCCGCTCGGGTCGGGCACGCCGTGCTGGGTGGTGGCCAGGAGGCGGACCGCCGCGTCCGGCAGGCCGGGACGGTAACGGGCGTAGTCGGCGGCCTCCGGCCCGAACAGGGCATCGTCCGAACCCGAAGCAGGAGCTGCCTGGGTGGGTCGGGTCATCGTGAATCTCCAGTCTCACCAGGGGCGTGGGCAAACTGCCAGGTCAGAGCGCCGTTCGGGCTGGCGGCCCGCTGGACGCCATCGGCGTCGAGGTGGAGCCGGTAGACGGCCGGTTCACCGGCCGCCCTCCAGCGAGCTGCGACATCCTGGACCTCTGCCCAGATGCCCCGGGGCCCGTTGCTCGTCACGTCCCATCGGTGGTAGCCGGCCGCTTTCACGCGCATCCACGACCCGCACTGCGGCGCGCCGATCGTCAGGTCCTCGGCGCGGAATTGGCGCACCAACCCCGGGTGAAGGGCGTCCAGGGCCAGCCATACTGCCCGCCATCGACGGCCCCGGGCCTCGGCGCCTGCTGGAGCTCTTCGCCACCTGGCACGTCCAGCGCCGCCTGCACACCCTGGCCGACCGCGGCCCGCTCACCAGCAAGCAGATCCACCAGGCTCCTCGTCGTGCGGGGTGCAGCACGCGGCGGCAAGCGCTGTGCGGGCCTGTGCTGCGCCGAGCACGCGGCTGCGCAGGACATGGTCGTCGTCGCTGAGACAGGGGATGACGACGAGCCGCAGCGGCGCCGTCTCCCGTACACGGGTGGAGGAGGCGCGGGCGAACGCACGTGGGGTCAGGGCCGCCTTGCGGGCGCTGCCGAAGACGTCGGGCAGGGCATGCGGGATGGGCAGGCCCTCGCGCGGAGGCAGCGCGGCTAGGGTGCCGCCACCAATCCGGACGGAGAACGGCACCCCGGCCACCGCGCCGGCGCCGGCGGTGACCAGCGCCCGGTCGGAGGCGATCAGGTCGGCTGCCGCGGGCGGCGAGCGCGGTCAGCACGGTGGTCTTGCCCGCCCCGGACGGTCCGGCAATTAGCACGCCGCGGTCGTCGAGAGCGGCGGCCGAGGCGTGAAAGACGGTCCAGCCGCGGTGCTCGGCGCAGCGCAGGACGACCTCGCGGACCACACGCATCAGGTACCGCTCTCCGCGCTCGGCCCCGGGCTCCAGCAGCACAGTCAGCCGGCCTTCCGCGTCCCGGGCGTAGAGGTGGTCCTGGGGCAGGTGCGCGTCCGGGCCGGGCCGCCACCAGGTGAGCTGGTCGAGCTGCCAGGACCGGTACGGCTCGCCGCGGAACGGCACCACGGTCAGCGACGGGGCGCCCACGGCGCGGGCCATCCGATCGGCGAAGAGGTCCGCGTCGTGGCGGATGTGGACCGTCGTCGTCTCCCCGCACGGTGGGGCGAACAGAAGTTCAGAGGTGAAGGCCCGAACGGACCGCTCTTGGGCGGCGGCGAAGGTGGCGTCGGTGACGGTGTGAAAGCGGCGTGGTCCATGTTGCCGATCTCGTAGCGCCAGGTCCCGAACCGGCCGCGGGGATAGATGGCGTGGGCTTCCATCCACGGCATCACCTGCGCCAGGATCTGGTCCCTCCTCAGGGTGGGCACCGGGTAGGCATACGGGATCACCTCGACGTGGACACTGGCGAGCGGCGCCTGCTCGGGCACCAGGCCGTGACGGCGAAGCACTTGGTCACAGGAGCGGACCAGAGCATGACGGTCGAGGCCCTGGCCGCGGCCCGGGTGGAGTGCAGGTCGTGACGGCCGTCCGG
This sequence comes from Streptomyces sannanensis, assembly GCF_039536205.1. Taxonomy (GTDB): domain Bacteria; phylum Actinomycetota; class Actinomycetes; order Streptomycetales; family Streptomycetaceae; genus Streptomyces; species Streptomyces sannanensis. Next base: position 6,608,591 of record NZ_BAAAYL010000001.1, read on the forward strand.
AAGTCCATGGTGCGGTTCGCCGGCCGGACACCGACCACCGACGCGAGGTCGTGGCTGTACTTCCCGCAGCCCGACGGCAGGTGATGGAGGTGCTGCTGGAAGGGGTACGGCATCCACCCGTCGCCGTAGCGCGAGCCGGCGCCAGATCTCGCCGGTGCCCCCGGACGCGGGTCATTGACGTCGGTGGTGACCGGGGGCTGCCTGCCATGCTTGCCCTTGCGGGCGGCGGTGGAGCCCATCGAGGCTTGACATCGCGGATGTTTTCCCGCTCGGTCTCCGCCATGGCGGCGAATGTTTCGGTGAGAGGACTCCGGTCACCTGCCTGAGTTCTCTCAGTCGGAAGCGGGCCTGGCCCTGTTCGAGCGATGGGGCCGGGTGCCTCCTGTCCGGGTGGTGGTGGGGTTCAGGGCTCGTCGGTGACGTGGATGACGGCATTGGGGCACAGGCCGGCGGCGAGGCGGGCGCGGTCGTGGAGTTCGGGTGGAGGCTGCTCGTTGAGGAGGACGACGGTGCCGTCGTCGTCGGACTGGTCGAACAGTTCCGGTGCGGTCAGGGCGCACTGGCCGGCGCCGCGGCAGCGATCGTGGTCGATCCGGATCTTCATGGGATGGTCACCTGTCCCAGGTGAGGGGAAGGGCGTGAACGCCGTAGACGAGCATGTCGTCGCGCATCGGGACCTGTTCCGGCGGTACGGCCAGGCGGAGCGTGGGGAAGCGCCGGAAGAGGGCGGGGAAGGCGACGGCCATCTCGACGCGGGCCAGTTGCTGGCCCAGGCACTGGTGGACGCCGTGTCCGAAGGCGACGTGCTGGGAGGGTTCGCGGGCCAGGTCGAGTTCGTCCGGCTCGAGGAAATGGCCGGGGTCGCGGTTGGCGGCGGCCAGTGACGCGACGACGGTCTGCCCTGTGCGGATGCGCCGGCCGCCGATCTCGACATCCTGGCGGGCAACCCTGACGGTGCCGAACTGCAGGATGGCCAGGTAGCGCAGGAGTTCTTCGATGGCAGGGTCGATGCCTTCGGGGTGCTCGCGCAAGGCGCGCAACTGGTCAGGGTGGCGCAGCAGGGCATAGGTGCCCAAGCCCAGCATGTTGGCGGTGGTCTCGTGCCCGGCGACCAGCAGCAGGCGGCCGATGCCGGCCATTTCCTCATCCCTCAGCACCACCTCCGGTTCCTGTGCATGGATCAGGGTGCTGAGCAGGGCGTCGTCGGGGTGTTCGCGTTTGGCGGCCACCATGTCACGCATGTACCGGCGTAGTTGGTCGCGGGCCTGCTGTGCCTCGTCTTCGGAGGCGTCGAGACTGAGCAGGGCGGCGGTCCACTGCTGGAAGTTCTCTCGGCTGGCGTAGGGCACGCCGAGCAGCTCGCAGATGACCAGCGAGGGGATGGGCCGGGCGAAGGCGGGCACGAGGTCCACCGGCGGGCCGGCCGCTTCCATGGCGTCGAGGTGGGCGGCGACGATCTGCTCGATCCTCGGGGCGAGGGCGCGCATCCGGCGCACGGTGAAGTAACGGGTAAGCATGCGCCGGTAGCGGGTGTGTTCCGGCGGATCCATGTTCAGTAGCATCCCGGGGCGGTCCTCGGGGCGGAACGGGTTGCGGCGCACCGGGGAGGAGGCCCTTTGGCGGTCCGAGCTGAACCGGTCGTCGGCCAGCACCGCGCGGACGTCCTCGTGCCGGGTCAGCAGCCAGCCCACCGTGCCGTCGGGGAAGGCCAGTGGAGCGATCGGCTGCTGTTCACGCAAGCTGTGGTACTGGGGCGGCGGGTCGAACGGGCAGGTGCGGTGCGTGGGCAACGTCATCGCGGGGGACTGGGCTGCGTTCACGGGAACCGCTCCCTTCATCCAGCCGTTCAGGGCTCAGAACCCAGGGTAGTACGGTTTCGTTCTATACGCAGAGCGACTCATCATGGCTCAACGTGTTCGGATGCTGTCGTGCCGAGCAAGGGAGCCAGCGCTCGGTCCACGATGCGGTCGACAAGCGCGCGGTCGGGTTCTTCGCCTTCGATCAGCACATGCATCAACATCAGCGCCCAAGGCATCTCCAGGAGCAGGTCCGGGTCGACGCCCGCTGGGATCTCCCCGCGCTGATGCGCTCGGGCCAGGGCCGATTCTGCGGCCTGCTGCAACGGTCGGCGCAGCCGTTCGCGGCGCAGGCGGGCGAGTTCCACATCCGTTCTGCTGCCTTCCAGCAGGGCGATCACCAGTCCGCGGTCGAGTTCCGTCCAGCCGGCCAGCCACGAGGTCAGCAGGTGCCGCAGGTCCTCGGTGAGGGAACCGGCGTCGTGGTCGGCGATCTGCGGCCGGTGCTGTTCCAGGGCGGCCACCGCCAGCCGGGCCTTGGTCGGCCACCGCTGGTAGAGCGTGGCCTTGCTGGCCCTGGCGCGCTGCGCGACCAGATCCATGGTCAACCGCTCGTACCCCACGTCGGCGAGCAGCGTGAGGACAACGTCCAGCACCTCCCGGCGCCGACCGGGATCACTCAGCGGAATCTTGCGCAGCCCGCGTGTCACCCGTCCCGCACCAGCCGCATCATCGCTCGCCACCGCGACTCTCACCTCCCTGCCCAGCGAACTGCGTCTTCCGCTTCTGCCGGCAGCAGTAAATGCACCGTAGCTCTTCGGCGCCCGGCTGCGTACCGCATGCCACCGGAAGCTGCTGCTGCCGCCGACGTCGATGAGGGCGTTGACCCCCGCGAGGAGCGAGGCCGCGCCCAGGCCCGTGCCGATCGCGGGCAGCAGCCGGTGCCGGGTGCGGCGGGCGGTGGCACCGTGCCCCCGGTTCACCTCCCAGGTGACGGGCCGGCCGCACCGCACAGCGAGGTCGCGGGCGAGAGCGCCGGGAAAGCCGTCGTCGTGGGTCCCGACCCCGCACCCGGCCGCAGTGGACTCGCCCGGCGCAGCACCCCATCTGCCGGTCGCGGCGGCGCCCTCCCTGATCACGTTCGTGAGCAGGCCGGGCCGGGGCCCTTGAGCGCCCGGAGGGCACCGGTGATCGATGCCGTGGCATGCAACCGCGAGATCCTCTCCCAATGCCTCAGCCGCCGTGCGCGTTCACGGCCGGCCGGCTCCAGCAGGTCCGTCATCCGGCCCTTCGTTCAGGCCGGGTGCCGGGTCGTCAGCGGTGGCATCCGCGCGGCGGCGACCTCGCGGTACAGCTCCTTCAATCCGGCGACGTAGATCTCCGAGAAGGTGGGGAAAGGCTGGATGACATCGCGCAGCACTCCCAGCGGCACCCGGGCGCGAACGGCCAGTGTGGTCTGCTGCAGCCACTCGCCGGCCTCGGGCCCGAGAGCGTAGGCGCCGGTCAGCCGTTCGCCGTCGCTGAGCAGGGTCAGGAATCCGGGGGACTCGGCGTAGGCCCGTGAGTAGGTGGCCGTCTTCGCCACCTCGTTGAGTGGGACGGTCGCGCTGAAGCGGTCCTCGACGACGCCGACGGAGGCGGCCTGAGGATCGGTGAAGACGACGTTCGGGACGGCCCGGTAGTCGGCCACGCGGGGTTCGCCGAGGATGTTGGCCGCGACGACCTCACCCTGGTACTTGCCCACATGGGTCAGCATCCGCACGCCGGTGACATCGCCGACGGCCCATAGGCCCTCCCCGGCGCGCAGGCTGTCGTCGACCCGGATCCCGTCTTTCCCGGGCACGATGCCGACGGTCTCCAGGCCTATCCCGTCCACGCGGGCCCGGCGGCCGGTGGCGACGAGCAACCGGTCGCCGCGCTGCTCACTGCCGTCGTCCAGGGTCAGGACGTACTCCTCGCCGTCACGCCGCGCGGTGGTCGCGCGCACGCCGAGCAGCATGTCGACGCCGTCCCGGCGCAGCACCTCGCCGAGCGCCTCGCCCAGCGGCGCGGGCTCGCGCGGCAGCACGTGACCGCCGAGCTCGATGAGGACGACCTCTCCACCGAGCCTGCGGACCGCCTGGGCCATCTCCACACCAACGGGCCCGCCGCCGAGGACGAGCAGTCGGCGAGGGACGGCCTTCATGCCGGTCACCTCGCGGTTGGTCCACACGCCCGGCAGTCCGGGCAGGCCCGGGACTGGCGGCACGATCGCGTCCGAACCGGTCGCGACCACGATGTGCTCGGCGGTGTAGCGGACGCCGCCGACCTCGACACCGCCCGGTCCCGCGAGCCGCCCGGTGCCGCGCAGCAGGTCGATGCCCTTGCTCTCCAGCCAGCGCTCCTGGCCCGCGTCGGAGTAGTCCGAGACCATGAAGTCACGCCAGGCCAGCGCCGCCGCGGCGTCGACCTGGGCCTGCGCCGTCGCCTCCCGGGCCTGCTGGGCGGCTTCGCCCGGGCGCAGCAGTGTCTTGGACGGGATGCACGCCCAGTAGGAGCACTCGCCCCCGACCAGGTCGCGCTCGACCAGGGCGACTCGAAGCCCGCCGTCGGCCAGCTCGCCGGCGCAGTGCTCGCCCGGCGAGCCGCCGCCGATCACGATGACGTCGTAGTCGCTCACGCTCGCGCTCCCGTCTGAGGCCGGCCGGCACTCCCGGCTGCTCGTCCACCATGTACTGGGGGTACCGTTCCGGCCAGTCGGAGTTGGCGTGTCAGGTCTCCGCCTCGTGCCGGCCGTGCGCCCTGGCGGCGCGCCGCGGCGCGGTGGCCGGCTCGGCCGCGGATTCGTAAGTCGTCGCCATGGGATGCCCATGCCGAAGATGACGGAGGCCGGCGAGCCAGGCGGCGTCAGCTGCACCACCCGGAACTCCTCACCGGTGGCGAAGTCGGCGTCCTCACGCCAGCCCAGCTCCTTCCTCCACCGGGCCGCCGCCCTGCTGAGCGACACCGAGGACGTCGCGGCCGCTGCCGGGCCTCAGCCGGAAGTGGGGTGGGGCGTGTGGATCCGCAGCTGCGGGTCCGTCACCCCGCCCGGGCATGCCAGTGGACCGATCTGCCATCCGGCGCGTCGGGCACCGGCCTGGTACGCGCTTTCATAGAAGGCGAGCACGGCTGCACGCGGGTCGGCCTCGGCCCGGACCTCGTCGTACCGCAGTACGGCCAAGTGGCTGTTGTTCCGGGGGATCCAGTGTGCCGCTAGGGGCCGGAGCGGCTCCTCGGCCAGGTGCGCCGGCTCCGGAGCGGTGTAGGAGTAGAACGCGGGCTCGGGGAAGGTGTCATCCCCGAACCAGAAGCCGAAGCTGATCACCTCCCGGGAGTACGCCTCCCGGGTGACCGGGTCGATCTGCTGGGGCTGCTCGATGTGACGGTCGGAGAACCGGGTGTGGGCGATGTCGAAGGTGTGCCAGAAGTGGTGCACCGGGCTTACCTTCCCCGAATACCCCGCGGCGAACTCCTCCAGTACGGACGCCACCTGACCCAGGACCCGCCAGTAGCGGTTGGCCTGTGAGGGGTCGTAGGTCGCATGCTCGGCGTCCTCGGCGAAGGGCCGGCCGGAGTCGGGCAAGTCGAAGGGCCTGGGCACGTCGAGCTTCATGTGGATGCCCAGCGCGGCCAGCGAGTCCATGGCCGCGTCGTGGAAGGACGCCACGGACTGGCCGATGAGCGGCAGGGAGATCGCCCGGCCGTCCAGAGTCGAAACGACCAGCTGATGTGCGACGAAGTCGAAGTCCATCGTGAAGATCGGGTTGCCGTCGACCTGTCCCATCGGGCGAGTCGTGATGCCGCGCCCCGTGAGGTGGAATGGGACGTTCCACCAGTGGTTGCGCCGGGTGCTGGCGGCGAGACGGACCTTCCCGACGATCTGTGCGAAGCGATGGAGCGTGTCTTTGGTGTCGCGCCACTCGGCGAGAGGGATCGGCGGGAACAGCTCCATGGTCATCACCTTCCGTTGCACCCGACGCTCCTGACCCGGGCCGGGGCCTGGATGACCATGATGGCCACGGCGGACAGGTGTGGCATCTCGTGCACCTCCGCCTCGCCCTCGCCACGGGAGGTACGTGCTTTCTGCACGGAGGCGTTCAGCGCGGCCATCAGGTCCAGCGCCTGGCGCGCTTCGGCCTCCGGCTCCGTCAGCTCCGGCGGCGCCGGCTGAGACGGGTCGCGGATCTCGTCGGGCCGGCACATCAGGTGCAGGGCGAGGATGCCGTCACGGACGCGGAGGATGTCGAGGCGTTCGCGGCCGTGCGGCGCTCGTTCGGCGTCCGTCACCGGGAGGAGCGGCCGAGCGTCTCTCGCAGTCGGGGCGCTCGTCACCTCCTGGTCACCGGCTTCTGCCTCGACGATCAGATCGGTGGCCGCCAACCGGATCCGCTCAGGCCGAGCCCGCTTCATCAATCGTCAGCCCGCCGCCATCGTGTTACCTCGTTCCTTCGGCATGGCGCGGCCCGCGACAGCCGTCACGATCCGGCGTAACCCACACCTTCGAAGATCTTCAGAGCGTGCCGAGTGCCTTCCGCAGAACGTGAATGGCTTGTTCGATGGCTGCTGTTGAGGCCTTGGCGGAGCGGACGGGGTTGAGCATCATGAAGTCGTGAATGATGCCGTTGTAGCGGACACTCGTGGTCGGGACGCCTGCCTGAGTGAGCTTGGCGGCGTAGGCCTCGCCCTCGTCGCGGAGAACGTCGTTCTCGTCGACGAGCACGAAGGCCGGGGGGAGACCTGCGAGATCCGCAAGGGTGGCGCGTAGTGGCGATGCCGTGATCTCCTGTCGCTTCTCGGGGGAGTCCGGGATGTATGCGTCCCAGAACCAAGCCATCGCCCGGGCCGTGAGGTACGGGCCGTCGGCGAATTCCCGATAGCTCTCGGTGTCCTGACCGGCGTCGGTGACCGGGTAGTAGAGCGATTGATGCACGAACTGCACGTCCCCGCGCTGCTTGGCCATGACGGTGACCGCCGCGCTCATGTTGCCGCCGACCGAGTCGCCCGCGACGGCCATGCGGCTGGCGTCAAGGCCTTCACCCGTCCCGTTCTTGCTGATCCACTGCGCGGCTGCATACGCCTGCTCGATGGCGACGGGGTATTGCGCCTCTGGTGAGCGGTCGTATTCGACGAACGCCACGGCCGCCCGGGCGCCGTCGGCCAGCTCACGAATGAGCCTGTCATGCGTGCCGGCGTTGCCGAGGATCCACCCGCCTCCGTGGATGTAGAGGATCACCGGCAGGGGCCCGGTGGCGCCCGTCGGCTTGATGAGGCGGACCTGCACGTCTCCGACCTGGGCTGGGACGGTGATCCACTTGTCCTCGTCGACCGCGGCCTTCTCGATGGGGGTTGCCTGGATGTCGTCGAGCACCTTCCGGGCGCCCTCCGGACCGAGTTCGTAGAGGAAGGGCGGGGTCGCGGTCGCATCCGCGAGTTCCTGCGCCTCCGGCTCGAGGACATGGGTGGCCACGAGTCGGCTCCTTTCGGTGAGTGAGACCGATGCGAATTCCGGAATAGCCCGACGCTAAAGCCAGGAGTGCCGGCCGGCGAGTTCTGGCGATCGAAGGGATCCAATTGAACGAGGCCTCGAGCGGCAGAGGCTGGGAGCGGCGCGGGCACCTGCCAGGGCCTGCGCCGTCGGTCGTCCCCCGATCAGCCGACGCTCGGGTGGCGGGCCTCCGCGGCTCATCGGAGGCGGCTGTTCGGCACGGGGAAGTGGCAGGCCACGCGGTGCAGTTCGTCGTGTTCGACAGGTGTCTGCCCGGGGGCAGCGGTGGAGCAGAGCGTCCGCTCGGGCAGCCGGCGCGGCCCGACGGGGCAGCGTGGGTGGAAGCGGCATCCCGGTGGAGGAAAATGCGGGTCGGCCGCCTCGCCCGGCAGAGTCGGCTCGTCCGGCATCCGCCGAGGACTACGCAGGCACGGCACAGAGGCCAGCAGTGCCTGCGTGTACGGGTGCCGGGGGTGGCGGAGCAGAGTCTCGGTCGGTGCCGTCTCCACGATGCGCCGCGTCCACGCCGAGGGCCGCGCGCACCGGGTCGCCCGGGATCATCCGGATCATCGCGAACGACCCGCTGACGACGAGGAAGAGCGAGACGGCCAGTCGCACTGCGCGTCGGCAGCAGAAGACGGGCCAGGGGTGACTCCTCCGCAAGGCGCTGAGACGCCGGGACACGGTGGACATGCGTCAACCTCCGGCTAGCGGTGAAGTCGAATGCTGGTGGGCACGACCTCGCCGCCGGAACCCGTGGAGAACGTGGTGCGGTACCCGTACACGGTGCTGGCGCCGTCCGCGACGGGCAGGGCATCCGCGGCCCGGAACACCTCCGCCGTGGCCCTTTTCCAGGTCGGGCACGAGGCCTCCTCGGACTCACGGAGGGCCTGCGCCACCAACCGGTCGTAGGCCGGGTTGGTGACGTGGGCGAAGTTCAGCCCGCGTGCCGGGGGAGGGCCGGAGAGATAGGGGATGAGCCCTGCGGGCAGGGAGGGGCCGGGCGAGGTGCCGACCACCACGTCGAAGTTCCCGTCCCGGTACAACGCGCTCACCAGCGCGTTGAGGCTCTCGCTGACGAGGTCGACGCGCACGCCGAGCCCCTCCCAGGTGGCGGCCATGAGCTCACCCACCGACGGCAGTGTGGAGCCGAGATCGGGGCTGCTGATCACGCGCAGCCGCAGCGGGCGGCCGTCCTTCACGAGCGCGCCGTCCGCGCCCTTCGTCCAGCCCGCCTCGCGCAGTGTCCGCAAGGCACCGCCCGACGGCAGGTGGGCGGCGGCGAGGTCCCCGTGGCAGACGGCATCGGCCGCCGTGAGGTCGGCCGCCGGCCGTCCGCTGCCGCCGACGGCCACGTTGGCCAGCCCCTGGCGGTCGAGTGCGGCCACGAGGGCCCGCCGGACCGCCGGATCGCTGAGCGGCCGGCCGCGGCGCTGGTTGAAGAAGGTCAGCCCCACCACGGCGGGCACGTCCGCCGTGGTGAGACCGTGCCCGACGAGCCGTGCACGGTCGGGCCCCGTCAGCCGTGCGAGGTTCACCCCGCCGGTGAGGAGCAGGTTGGCCGCGGTGGACTCCTGGGACACCACCGACAGGACGATCCGCTGCGGCTGTCCCCGCACTCCGGTCCGCGCGCCGCCCGGCCCCCACGCGTAGCCCTTCCGCCGCACGAACACGTACGGACCTCCGGACCTGTACGAGCTGAGGACGTAGGGGCCCGTTCCGCTCGTGCTCCGTGCCAGCGAGCGTGGATCCTCGAGGCCCGCGGGACAGACCACGGGAAGCATCCCGACGCTCCGGACCACGAAACTGTACGGGGACGACATCCGCACCGACACCGTGCCGGCCTTGTCGTCCGCGGTCACGGTGAACGGCACGCTCGGCAGCGTCGACCGTGCGCCGGCGAACCTGTTGCGGGGGTCGGCCGCGTGGGTCAGCGACCGTGCCACGTCGGACGCCTTCAGTACCGTACCGTCCGAACACGTCACGCCCCGGCGAAGCGTGAAGTCCGCGGACCGGGAGGCGGCCCGCCAGCTCGTGGCCAGACCCGGCACCACCTCACCACCCGAGGTCACGTGCACGAGCGGGTCGTACGCGTACTGCGCGGCGCCCGAGCCGAACTGGGAGTACGGATGGAAGTCCGGGATCTCGAAGGCGGTGGCGACCCTGACAATCCCGTCCATGATCACGGGGGAGTGCGCCGCCGGCCGGGCGTCGCCCCCATGGCACCCGCCCACCAGGGCCGAAGCCGCGACCAGCAACGCCTCCGCCTGCCGCCGAATCCTCGGCGGGGCGAACGATGCGGGTCGGCGCCTCATGGCGCTCATCGTGCCACCGCCTGACGGTGACCGATCCCCCTCCACGGCGCAACCACCGGGAACTTGAGTCCGGTTCACCTGTTCGGGCGGGGCAGACCATTCCCCGAAGCCGTCCGTCGTATGGCGGACGCGCCGTGCGCGGGCGACGATGCCTCTGCCGACACCGCGTGGTCGTCCGGGCTTGAGGAAGGCGCCACCCCGAACAGCGACGTGCTGAAGGAGGAACGGATGCGTCCTGGTTCCCGAGCCATCCACCTGGCACTCGCCTTGCTCAGCCGTGACTGGGCCGGCCTCCTCGTCGCCCTGCTGCCCGCGGTGGCCGGGGCATGGTGCGTCACCCTCGGCAGGCTTTCCGTGGTGGGAGCCGTCCTGCTCGTCGTCGCTGCCGTGCTCTGTGCAGGGTCGGTGCGTCACCTCGTGCATGTGGGCCGGATCGGGAGGCGGTATCCGCCCCCGGGCCGGATGGTCGACGTCGGCGGCCATCGCATGCACGTCCTCGCAGAGGGGGACCGCGCCGCCGGCTCCACGGTGGTGTGGATGCCCGGCGGGCACGTCGGCGGCTACGCCATGCTCCACCTGCATGTCCTCATGAGACAGCAGGCACGTTCCGTCCTCGTCGACCGGCCCGGCACCGGGTGGAGCGATCCGGGCACCTTCCCCCGTACGACGGCGACCGAGGCCGTCGAACTGCTCGCCGCCCTGGAGCGGTCCGGTGAGAAGCCGCCGTTCGTCCTCGTCGGGCACTCCTTCGGCGGTCTGCTCGTCGCGAACGCCGCCCGACGCCGACCGGACCTCGTGGCCGGGCTCGTCCTGCTCGACCCCACGCCCCCGGACGTCATCACCTTCGGCCCGCCGGTCCCAGCCCTTCGGCACGCCGCCTACGGTCAACTGTGGAAAGCGGTACGCCATCTGTTCGGCCTCCACGGGAGGAGGCGAACCCATGCGACGGCGCCCCGCCGAGAGGAAGGCCCGACGGGGACGGACGGTGCCGTCGGTGTGCTGGACGCCGTCGAGTCCCGCACCAGGGCGGCGTGCGCCGCCGCGTCCATTTTCCGTGAGCTGTCACCCCAAGGAATGGCCAGGGTGGGCTGGCAGACCGTGCTGCACGACGGAGACCTCGGGTCACTGCCCGTGATGGTCGTGGTTCCCGGCGATCTGACGGAGGGCGAGGAGGCCCTCACCGCGGCGGGCGACCGAGACGAGGCCGTCAGGCTGCGCCGCTTCTACACGACGGCGCGGGGCCGATACCTCACCACCTCCAGCAGGGCATGGAGGGTCCTGAGCCCGGAGGGCACTGGTCACAACTTCCCTGACGAGGTTCCCGCGTTCGTCGTCGACGTGGTGCGTTCCATGGCCGGCGGACACCACACGAGACCGCCCTCGGCGCGGTGACATGCGTGCCCCGGCCTCGGCAGGGAGGCCACGGAATTCCGCGGCCGGATTCCTCGAACGGATGAAAGGTGTCACTTCCATTTGGATCCATCTGTAACGGCGCGGCTACTGCGTGTGTCCGACGGGTGGTAGGTTTCCCGGCGTGGAAAACGCATAGTTCCGTAACGTCTGTGCAGGCGGTGCGGTGTCGGCGAGGAATTCACAGGAAGGAGCGGCGAGTTCTTCCGTAATTCACACCGATGGCAGTCGTCCATCGCACGTGCGGCGCGAATTTCGGCAGGGGCCTTCTGCCGATGACCCATGCGCCTTTTCCGATGCCCGCAGCGGTGGGCAGCCGCCCGGCGCACACCAAGAGAGGTTCACACATGCCGCCTGTAGTACCGCCCTTTCTGATCGGTCTCATCGCAGCCCCCTTGGCGAAGCGCATCGCCAAGCCGCTGATGCGAGGGCTCGTCAAGACCTCGGTCAGCCTGGTGATGGAAGTCAAGCGCGCCGCCAGCGAGGCGAACGAGGGCATCCACGACTTCGCCGCCGAGGTGACCGCCGAGATGATCGCCGTGCAGATGGCTCGGGACGCGCGTGTCCGGTCCGACGGCGAGACCAAGCATGATCACGACCCCGAGGGCGACGCCGACGCCGCACCCCACGGGGAGCACGGGGCCAAGCACAGTGCGAAGCCGCGTGCGGCCGCCATCGCTGCCAAGGGGAACTGAGCCGGGTCACTCCGGCGTAGCAGCCGCACCCCCTACGGACTGCAGGATGCGGGCATCCCTCGCAGGGGGTGCCCGCACTGTGCCGACGCGTGTGGCTGCAGCGCCGGCCGCCTGTCGGAGCAGAGCATTTCTCTTTCTATCTTCCATTTCTCCATGGTTCTCCTCGGTGACGAAGGCGGACCACTCACAAACAGGTGACTGTCGCTCATGACAACTCTCATGGACACGGTGGCGCGCCCGCCCGTGTACGCCGGTGTCAACGCGCGATCGGTCGTTCCGGGCCGTCAGCGCTGGGAGGCCGGACTGGTACTGAGGCGCCCCCGTCTGGCGAGAATTCTGGAGTCGGCACTCATCAGAAGCGAGGGCATCTCAAGGGCGCAGGTGAATCCGGTGACCGGGGGAGTCCTCGTCTTCCACGACGCGACGGTGAATTCCACTGAGGTCGCGCACCTGGTGCGAAGCACCGTCGCCCTCATCGCGGAGAACGTCGCGAAACTCCTGGCCGGCACGGACCCTGTCACCGACGGAAGCGCGTGTCCGTCATCGGCCGGCGCACCAGCGGTGTCCCGCAGCACCCTCTCAGGCATCGCCGTTGCCGGTGGCACGGCGGCCGTGCTCGCCGTGGGAGCCCGGAATCTGCTGAACAAGTCGATGCTGGCCTTCGGGGGTGTGGTCACGGCGACAGCCCTGATCATCCGGCGCGCCTGGCGCCGCGCCGGGGAGCACGTCGACGACGGTGCACATCAACGCGCCTCCCACCCGCTGCTGCGCATCGTGGGACGACATCGAGGGCGGCTCGCTCTGGCGTCCGTGCTGTCCGCGGTCTGTCAGATCAGCGAGATGGCGCTGAGCCTCTTCATCGGCTGGATCGCCGTCGTCCTCATCAAGGGCGAGAGCGCCATGCTCACGGGGATGGGCCTCGTCGGCGCGGCGAATCAGCTGTGGTTCCTCGCCGGAGTGACGGCCCTCGTCTGCCTCGCCGTGGCCTGCTTGTCGTACGCCTCGGGCATCGAATGGCGCACGCTCGGCCAGGCTATCCAGCACGACTGGCGCAACGAGACCTACGCGCACGTCCAGCACCTGGAACTGGGCCACCTGGAGGGCGAACGGACGACCCGTATCGCCGGCGCGCTGACCGACGACGTCAACCAGCTCGGCACCTTCTTCGCCGTCTCGGCCAACGAGGTGGTCCAGGTCGTCACCAGCTTCCTGGTCCTGGTACCCGTCTTCCTGACGCTCGCCCCGCAGATCGCCTGGATCGCCTTTCTGCCCGTACCGATCGTGGCCTGGCTCTCCTTCCACTACCACGACCGCGTCGCCGCCGACTACTCCGTCTCCAACGAGGACCGTACGAAGCTGCACAGTCGGCTCGTCAACAGCCTGGAGGCGAGCGCCACGGTCAAGAGTTTCTGCGCGGAGGACTACGAGGCGGAGCGCATCCGGGATCTCAGCGAGACGTACCGGCGCAGCAACCACCGCACCGACCAAAGCGCCGTCCAGCACACCGAGACCGTGCGTGTGTGCACCACCGCCTCCATGGCGGGCATGATGCTTCTGGGCGGCCGCGCCGTGCTGAACGGCACACTGCGCTTCGAGGTGTTCAGTCCGCTGATCGGGCTGCCCCAGCAGGTGCTGTGGCGGCTCACCCGGCTCGGGAGCACGGTCGACCAGTACCAGCGCACTCTCGCGGCCTTCGACCGCGTGGAGCGCCTTCGCGGTCTCCCCCTGGAACCCGACGGCAACGGCAAGCGGCTCGACCCCCGCGAGGTCTCGGGCGACATCGTCCTCGACCAGGTGACGTTCGCCTACCCCGGACGCCCGCCCGCCCTGGAGAACCTCTCCCTGCGCATCGCGCCGGGCAGGGTCACCGGCATCGTGGGTGCCACCGGATCCGGCAAGACCACCGTCGCCAAGCTGATCATGCGTTTTCAGGACGCCGGATCGGGCCGGGTGCTGATCGACGGTCAGGACATCCGCCATCTGCCGCGCAAGGACGTACGCAGAGCGGTCGGATTCGTGGCCCAGGATCCGTTCCTCTTCGACGGGACCATCGAGGAGAACATCTGCTACGGCACCTTCGAAGCGAGCCACGACCGTGCGGTCGAGGCCGCACGGATGGCCGAGGCCCATGGCTTCATCGAGGCGATGCCGATGCGGTACGACACTCTCATCGGCGAGCGCGGCGCCGCACTGTCCGGCGGGCAGAGGCAACGCATCGCCCTGGCCAGGGCAATCCTCAAGAACTCCCCCGTCGTCATCCTCGACGAGGCCACCTCCGCGGTCGACAACGAGACCGAGGCGGCCATCCAGCGCACCCTCAAGGTCTTCGCCGCCGATCGCACCCTGGTCGTCATCGCGCACCGTCTGTCCACGATCCGTCAGGCCGACTGGATCTACGTCCTCGACAAGGGCGGCGTGGTGGCCGAGGAGGGCACCCATGCCGAACTGCTCGGACATGACGGCCTGTATGCGTCCCTCTGGCGCCTACAGGCCGGCGAGAAAGTCGCATAACCGCACCCGGCCGAGCCGCAGTTCACCACATTGCATGGCACTCACAGGCGGCCGTGGCCGGGACGAGCAGTGCCGGTGGAAGTAATTCTCCGTGTCATTCTCCGGAAGGTACCCCCATGTCTCGTCGCGACGACGTCGCACGTCCTCTGACGGCCGCTCAGCGCGAAATCTGGTTCGCTGAACAATGCGCCGGTGGGGATAATGCGGCCTATCGCATCGGCGAGTACCTGGAAATCCATGGACCCGTCGATGCGGATGTCTTCACAACCGCCCTGCGCGCGGTCGTCGCACAGGCCGGAGCCCTCCATCTCCGCTTCCCGGACGGCGAGGAGGGAAGGCAAGGGGAGGACGGGCCGGTCCAGGTCGTCCGTCCGTCGGAAGACTGGGATTTCCCGGTTGTCGACATGAGCACGGAGGACGACCCGGGCGCGGCGGCACGCAGATGGATCGCCGCCGACATGTCCCGGCCGATGGATCTCGCGCGTGGGCCGCTGTTCCGTCACGCGCTTCTGGAACTGCGGACAGATCTTTACATCTGGTACCACGCCTATCACCACATCGTGATGGACGGGTACGGCTATTCTCTCATCGCACGCGCGGTCGCGGACACGTACACGGCGCTGATGGAGGGCCGGCCGGCCGAACGGGCCGTATTCGGATCCCTCACGGCTCTGCTGGACAACGATTCCGCCTACCGCGCCTCCGAAAGCTTCACAGCCGATCGTTCGTACTGGACGTCGCGTTTCGCCGACCTGCCGGAGCTCGCCACGTGTGCGGGCCGGGCACCGGACGTGGCGTACACCGGCACGGTACGCGGGACCGAACCGGTGACACCGGGGCGGCCGGACATCCTGACGGCGGCGGCCGAGCGGACCGGGGTGCGCTGGTCCCGGCTCCTCATCGCGGCGACGGCCCTGTACGTGCACCGCCTCACGGGATCGCGGGACGTGGTGCTGGGACTCGCCGTCGCCGCGCGCCGGGATCCCGTCCTCACCCGTGTGCCCGGTGCGGTCTCCAACGTGGTGCCGCTGCGTCTGTCCGTCCGGCCGGGTATGTCGGTGGCAGAACTGGTCGATCACGTCAGGGACGAGGTCCGCGACGCCGTCGCGCACCAGCGGTACCGGGGCGAGGACATTCACCGGGACCTGTCGCTGCCCGGCACCATCGGCACGGCCTTCTCGCCGGTGGTCAACATCATGTCCTTCGACTACGACCTGCGGTTCGCCGGTCACCACGCCACTGCGCACAACGTCTCGGCCCTCGCCGTCTCCGACCTGGCGGTCGTCGCATGGGACAGGCGGGACGGGTCCGCACCCCACGTTGCCCTGAGGGGCGACGGCGCCCGGTACGACGACGCGACCCTCAAGGACCACCAGCAGCGGCTGATGAGGCTCCTCGACGGCCTCGCGGCCGCCGCCCCGGAGCGGCCGGTCGGCGGGATCGAGGTGCTGTCGGCAGAGGAACGGCACCGGCTGCTGGTGGAGTACAACGACACGTCGCCGTCCGTGGGCGCCGTTCCGTTGCCCGTGTCGTTCATGGCGCAGGTGCGGAAGACACCGGATGCGGTGGCCCTCGTGGCGGGGGACACGACCCTGACATTCCGGGAGCTGGACGCTCGGGCGAACCGGTTCGCGCATGTGCTGGTGGAGCGTGGGGTGGGGCCGGAGGGGGTGGTGGCGCTGGTTCTGCCGCGGTCGGTGGAGCTAGTCGTGGCGATGCTGGGTGTGATGAAGGCGGGCGCGGCGTATCTGCCGGTGGATCCGGGATATCCGCGGTCGCGGATCGCGTTCATGCTGGAGGACGCCTGCCCCGCGCTCGTGGTCGACGACCCGTCGTTCGTGTCGGCGACCGACGGCCGCCCGGACTCGGATCCGGAGGTACGGCTGGATCCGCGTCATCCGGCGTACGTCATCTACACGTCGGGTTCGACGGGGCACCCCAAGGGCGTGATGGTGAGCCACGCCGGCATCGCCGGCCTGGTGGCGGCGCAGGTGGAGCGGTTCGCCATCGACTCCGGCAGCCGGGTGCTGCAGTTCGCGTCACCGAGCTTCGACGCCTCGGTGTCCGAGCTGTACACCGCGCTGCTGGCCGGCGCCGCGGTGGTGCTGCCGCCGCCGGGATCCCCGCTCGCGGCACTCACCGACCCGGCGGCCAGGATCACGCATGTCACCGTGGTGCCGTCGGTGCTGGCGGCCGTGCCGGAGGGCGGGCTGAACGTACGGACCCTGGTCGTGGCCGGTGAGGCGTGTCCGGCGGAGTTGGTGGAGCGTTGGGCGGCGGGCCGCCGGATGATCAATGCGTACGGTCCGACCGAGGCGACGGTGTGCGCGACGATGAGTGATCCGTTGTCGCCGGGGTCGGGGGTGCCGTCGATCGGTCGTCCGATCGCGAACACGCGGGTGTATGTGCTGGACGGTGGTCTGCGCCCGGTTCCGCCGGGTGTCGCGGGTGAGTTGTACGTCGCTGGTGGGGGACTGGCGCGTGGGTATCTGAACCGTGCGGGGTTGACGGCGGAGCGGTTCGTGGCGGATCCGTTCGGGCCGGCGGGTTCGCGGATGTACCGCACGGGTGACCTCGTGCGGTGGGGTTCGGGTGGTTGTCTGGAGTTCGTGGGGCGCGCCGATGAGCAGGTCAAGGTGCGGGGCTTCCGTATCGAACCCGGCGAGGTCGAGGCGGTGCTGTCCGCCCACCCCGATGTCGAACGGTGCGCGGTCGTGGTCCGCGAGGAGCGTCTCGTGGGCTATCTCGTGCCGGCCTGCGCGGGCGCTGTTCCGGATCCGGAGGTGATGCGGGCACATGTCCGTGAGCGGTTGCCGGAGTACATGGTTCCGGCGGCGTTCGTGGTGCTCGAGACGCTTCCGCTGACGCCGAGCGGGAAGCTGGACCGGGCGGCGCTGCCCGAGCCGGAATTCGGCGCGGCCGAGCGGAGCAGGGCTCCGCGCACCCCGCGCGAGCAGGTGCTGGCGGAGCTGTTCGCCGAGGTGCTGGGACTGCCCGACGTCGGCGTCGACGACAGCTTCTTCGACCTGGGCGGACACTCCCTCCTCGCCATGCGCCTCATCGCGCGGATCCGTTCGTCCTTCGGTGTGGAACTGAGCCTGCGGACCCTCTTCGAGGCGCCGACGGTCGCCTCGCTGACGGCCCGCATGGACGGGGCCGGCACGGCCCGGCCCGCTCTGGCGGTCCGCGAGCGTCCCGACGACGTTCCGTTGTCCTTCGCGCAGCGGCGGCTGTGGTTCCTGCACCAGCTGGAGGGGCCGAGCGCGACGTACAACATTCCACTGGCGTTGCGGTTGTCGGGGGAGCTGGACCGGGCGGCGTTGCAGGCGGCGCTGGTGGACGTGGTGGCGCGGCACGAGAGCCTGCGGACGGTGTTCGCCGAGGTGGACGGGGTGCCGTGCCAGCGTGTGCTGGACGTGGAGGCGGCCTGGCCGCGACTGCGGGTGACCCGGACACCCGAGCGGGAGCTCGAAGCTCGGCTGGATCGGGCGGCGCGGTACGCGTTCGACCTGTCGGCCGAGGCGCCGCTGCGGGCGGAGCTGTTCGAGATCGCCTCGGATGAGCACGTCCTGCTGGTGGTGGTGCATCACATCGCGGGTGACGGCTGGTCCATGGGCCCGCTCTCCCGTGACCTGACCACCGCCTATGCGGCACGCGCACGGGGAGGACAGCCGGAGTGGTCGCCGCTCGCGGTGCAGTACGCCGACTACACCCTCTGGCAGCGTGACCTCCTCGGAGACGCCGACGACCCGGACAGCCTCTTCGCCCGTCAACTCGCCCACTGGATCGAGGCACTTGCCGGGGCGCCCGATCAACTGGAGCTGCCGTTCGACCGGCCACGGCCAGCGGTTGCGTCCCACCGCGGCGGCAGGGTGACGTTGCGGATCGAGCCGCGACTGCAACAGGCCCTGGGGGCCCTGGCACGGGACACCGGATCCAGCCTCTTCATGGTGCTCCAGGCGGGACTCGCCACTCTCCTCGGCAAGCACGGCGCCGGCACCGACATCACGACGGGCACGCCGGTCGCGGGACGTACCGACGAGGCCGCGGACAACGTCGTCGGCTTCTTCGTCAACACGCTCGTGCTGCGAACGGACCTTTCGGGAGACCCGAGCTTCCGCGACCTGCTGGGCCGGGTCCGGGAGAACGCGCTCGCCGCCTACGCCCACCAGGACCTGCCGTTCGAACATCTCGTCGAGGCCCTGAGCCCCGTCCGGTCGATGGCCCACCATCCGCTGTTCCAGGTGATGTTCGCCCTGCAGAACGCATCTGCCGGCGACTTCGAACTCCCCGAGCTCCGCCTGTCCCCCGTGTCCGTCTTCACAGGGACCGCCAAGTTCGACCTCTTCTTCGCCGTGACCGAACGGCACGCTGCCGACGGCGGCCCGGGCGGCCTCGACTGCGTCGTCGACTACGCGGCCGACGTGTTCGACGCCCGGACGGTCGAGTCGCTCGTGGCACGTTGGCCGAAGGTTCTGGAGGCCGTCGCGGCCGAACCGGACCGGCCTCTCCGGCAGGTCGCCGTCCTCTCCCCGCAGGAGCGGCGACAGCTCCTGGCCCCCGCCGGCACCGTACCCGCCGGAGCCGACACCACCGTCACGGCGTTGTTCGAGAGCCGGGCGGCGGCGACGCCGGACGCCGTGGCCGTCGTCTGCGACGACATCACCCTCACGTACCGTGAACTCAACAGCCGGGCGAACCGGCTCGCGCACGCCCTGATCGCGCGCGGCGCGGGCCCCGAGAAGCTGGTGGCGCTGGCCCTGCCGCGCTCCGTGGACCTCGTCGTCGCCGTCCTCGGCGTCCTCAAGTCCGGAGCGGCGTACCTGCCGGTGGATCCCGGATACCCGCCCGCCCGTATCGCGGCCGTGCTCGACGACGCCGGCCCGGCGCTGCTCGTCACCACGTCCTCGACCGCCGAGGGCCTGCCCGGCGGGGAAGGAACCGGGCGGCTGCTGCTCGATGACCCCGCGACGTCCACCATCCTGGCCGGCTGCCCCGATACCGATCCCGTCACCACCGTCGCACCACAGAACACCGCCTACGTCATCTACACCTCCGGCTCGACAGGCCGGCCCAAGGGTGTTCTCGTCCCGCACCGGAACGTCGTACGGCTCTTCTCCGCCACCCGCGAGTGGTTCGGGTTCGGCGCCGACGATGTGTGGACGCTGTTCCACTCGTACGCCTTCGACTTCTCCGTCTGGGAACTCTGGGGCGCGCTGCTTCACGGTGGCCGCCTGGTCGTCGTGTCCCACGACGTCAGCCGCTCCCCCCGGCGGTTCCTGGAGCTGCTCGCACGTGAAGGCGTCACCGTGCTCAACCAGACGCCGTCCGCGTTCCACCAGCTGATGCAGACGGACTGGGAGCAGCCGGAGCCATCGGCCTCCCTGGCACTGCGCACCGTCGTCTTCGGCGGCGAGGCACTGGACATCGGACGCCTCGCCGACTGGTACGGGCGCCACGCCGACGACGCGCCGGTCCTGGTGAACATGTACGGCATCACCGAGACGACGGTGCACGTCACCTACGCTCCCCTGGACCGGCGCACCGCCGCCGAAGCCACCGCCAGCGTCATCGGCGAGCCGATTCCCGACCTGCGCACCTACGTCCTCGACGCGGCCCTGCAGCCGGTCCCGCCCGGGGTGCCGGGAGAGCTGTACGTCGCCGGAGCAGGCCTGGCCCGTGGGTATCTGCACCGCCCGGGCCTGACCGCCGCGCGGTTCGTGGCCGACCCCCACGGGCCGGCCGGGGAGCGGATGTACCGTACGGGCGACGTGGTGCGCCGGAAGGCGGCCGGCGGCCTGGAGTTCGTCGGCCGCGCCGACGACCAGGTCAAGATTCGCGGCTTCCGGATCGAACCGGGCGAGATCGAGTCTGTGCTCGCGGCGCACCCGGACGTCGCCCAGGCCGCGGTCGTGGCACGCCGGGACCGCGCCGACGACACCCGGCTCGTCGCATACGTGGTGCCCGCGTCCGGGCGGACTCTCGTGGTGGAGGAGCTGCGCGCGCGGCTGCGCGAACGGCTGCCGGAGCACATGGTCCCTGCCGCCTTCGTCCTCCTCGACACGCTGCCGCTCACGGCGAACGGCAAGCTGGACCGGCGCGCGCTTCCCGCCCCGGAGTTCACCTCGGGCAGCGTCCGGGCGCCGCGGACACCGCAGGAGCGGGTGCTCGCCGACCTGTTCGCCGATGTCCTCGGGCTGTCCGCGGTGGGTATGGACGACAGCTTCTTCGACCTGGGCGGCCACTCGCTGCTGGCCACCCGGCTGGCCGCCCGCATCCGGGCGCGGCTGGGCATCGAGATGGACCTGCGGACCCTGTTCGAGGCGCCGACGGTGGCCTCCCTGGCGGGCCGCCTCGCCGGCGCCGCTCGGGCGCAGAGGAAGCTCACCGCCATGGCACGTCCCGAGCGGGTGCCGCTCTCCTTCGCGCAGCAGCGCCTCTGGTTCCTGGACCAGATGGAAGGCCCCGGCGCGACGTACAACATCCCCTGGGCGCTGAGACTGTCCGGTCCTCTGGACCGGGCGGCGCTCGAGGCGGCCCTGAGCGACGTCGTCACACGGCACGAGACCCTGCGCACGGTCTTTCCCGCCGTTGACGGGGTGCCCGAGCAGCACGTTCTCGACCCGGCACAGGTCCGGCCGCGCCTCGACGTCACCGAGGCCGTGGAGGCGGAGCTGCCGGAGCTGCTGGCGGAGGCCGCGCGGTACGCCTTCGACCTGGCGGGCGAACCACCGCTGCGGGCGCGGCTCTTCGCCCTCGCCCCCGACGAGCACGTGCTGCTGCTCCTGGTGCACCACATCGCCGCCGACGGCTGGTCGATGGGCCCGCTCTGTCGTGACCTGGCGACCGCGTACGCCGCTCGACGCCGGGGTGAGGAGCCCCGGTGGCCGTCGATGCCGGTGCAGTACGCCGACTACGCGCTGTGGCAGCGGCAGCTGCTGGGCGACGTCTCCGACCCGGACAGCGTCTTCGCGCGGCAGAGCGCCTACTGGAGCCGGGAACTCGCCGGTGTCCCGGAACCCTTGGAGCTCCCGATCGACCGGCCGCGGCCCGCCGTGGCCTCCTCCCTCGGAGGCCGGGTGCCCCTGCGGGTCGGCGCGGAGCTGCACGCGGCCCTGGCCGAGCTGGCTCAACGCACCGGTACCAGCCTCTTCATGGTCCTCCAGGCGGGACTCGCGGCACTGCTCGGGAAGCTCGGAGCCGGCACGGACATCCCGGTGGGAACACCGGTGGCGGGGCGTACCGACGAGGCCGCGGACGACCTGGTCGGATTCTTCGTGAACACGCTCGTGCTGCGCACTGACCTCTCCGGCGACCCCGGCTTCCGGGACCTGCTCGGGCGGGTACGGGAAACCTCGCTGGCCGCGTACGCCCACCAGGACGTCCCGTTCGAGCACCTGGTCGAGGTGCTGAAGCCCACCCGCTCCTTGGCGCACCACCCGCTGTTCCAGGTCATGCTGGCGATGCAGAACGCCGTCGGCGACGACCTCGTGCTGCCGGAACTGCGGGTGTCCCCCCCTTTCCGTCGATCTCGGTACGGCCAAGTGCGACCTGACCTTCAGCGTCGTCGAACGCCGTACCCCCGACGGTGGCCCGGACGGGCTCGGCGGGAGCGTCGAGTACGCGGCCGATCTGTTCGACACGTCGACCGTGGAGTCCGTCGTCGCGTGGTGGGTCGGGCTGTTGGAGGCCGTGGCCTCTGATCCCGACAGGCCGATCGGCCGGATCGACGTGCTCTCCCCGCAGGAGCGGTGCGAGCTCACGGCCGCCGGCTTCGGGCCCGTCGTGAACCTCCCCGATTCCAGCGTGACGCAGCTGTTCGAGGCCCAGGCGGAGGCGACGCCGGACGCCGTGGCCGTCCTAGCCGGAGACACCAGGCTGACGTATGCCGAACTGGACGTGCGCGCCAACCGGTTCGCCCACTTCCTGACCGAGCGCGGGGCGGGCCCCGGAACCGTGGTGGCGCTGTCGCTGCCCCGGTCGGCGGAGCTCGTGATCGCGATCCTCGGCGTCCTGAAGAGCGGTGCGGCCCACCTTCCGGTGGACCCCGACTACCCCGACGCACGTACGGCGTTCATGCTCGACGACGCACGGCCGGTTCTCGTCGTCGACGACCCGGAAACCGTCCACGGCACGGAGCGGCTGCCCGCTGCACGACCCGTGCATGTTCCGCTGCCCCAGCAGCCCGCCTACATCGTGTACACCTCTGGTTCGACCGGCCGGCCCAAGGGTGTGGTGGTCGGCCACGGCAGCCTGGTCAACCTCTTCGAACACCACCGCACGGCACTGTTCGCCCCCGGTACGGGGACGTCCGCCGGCCGGCCGCTGCGCGTAGCCCTCACCGCTTCGGTGTCCTTCGACGCCTCCTGGGACCAGCTGCTGTGCCTGCTCGCCGGCCATGAACTGCACGTCGTGGACGGCGAGACGTGGACCGACCCGGTCGCGCTGGTGGACCACCTGATCCGCAACCGCATCGACATCGTCGACGTAACCCCGTCGTACCTCCAGATCCTCGTCTCCCATGGGCTGCTCGACGACCCGAGGTGGCGTCCGGCCCGCATCGTGGTCGGCGGCGAGGCCGTCCCCGAGCCGCTCTGGCAGCGCCTGCGGTCCACCGAGGGGACAGCCGGCTTCAACTTCTACGGACCGACGGAATGCACGGTCGACGCCGTCACCGCGGGCACCGACTGGGCGCCCCGGCCGGTGATCGGACGGCCGGTCAACAACGCCCGTGTCCATGTGCTCGACGCGAACCTGCGACCGGTGCCCCCCGGTGTCATCGGCGAGCTCTACATCGCGGGCGCCGGACTCGCCCACGGATACCTGGGACGGCCGGGCCTCACCGCCGAGCGGTTCACCGCGGATATCTTCGGCCCGGCCGGCTCCCGCATGTACCGCACCGGCGACCTGGTCCGTCGGCCCGCCCACGGGTACCTGGAGTTCGTCGGCCGCGCCGACGACCAGGTCAAGGTCCGCGGCTTCCGCATCGAGCCCGGTGAGATCGAGGCGGCGCTCTGCGCCCATCCCGACGTCGACCGCAGCGTGGTGACAGCCCAGGACGACCGGCTGGTCGGCTACGTGGTGCCCGTCACCGGTCGTACGCCGCGCCTCGCGGAGCTGCGCCACCACCTCCAGCAGCGGCTCCCGGCGCACATGGTCCCCTCGGTCCTCGTGCCCCTCGACGACCTGCCGGTCACCCCCAGCGGCAAGGTGGACCGCGCCGAGCTGCCCGCCCCGGAGAACCTCCCCGCGGAGCCCGGCCGGGTACCGCGCACGCCGCAGGAACAGCTCCTCGCCGAACTGTTCGCCGACGTCCTCGGGCTGTCCGCCGTCGGCGTCGACGACAGCTTCTTCGACCTCGGCGGGCACTCCCTCCTCGCGACCCGCCTCGTCGCCCGCATCCGGACGGCTCTGGGCGTCGAGATCGAGCTGCGCGCGCTCTTCGAGACTCCCACTGTGGCCGGCCTCGCGCACCGGCTCGCCGGAGCCGATCAGGCCAGGATCGCCCTCACCCCACGACAGCGCCCTGAACGGGTGCCGCTGTCCCACGCACAGCGTCGCCTGTGGTTCCTGCACCAGCTCGAAGGCCCCAGCGCCACCTACAACATCCCCGTGGCGCTCCGCCTTTCCGGGGAAATCGACCGCGAGGCTCTCGAAGCGGCCCTCCGCGACGTCACGGAACGGCACGAGACCCTGCGCACGGTGTTCCGGGAGCACGAAGGGACGCCCTACCAGCACATTCTGCACGCCGATGCCATGCCCGTGGGACTGACCGTCACTCCGGCCGAAGCGGCCTGCCTGCCCGGCATGCTTGCCGAGGCCGCCGCGTACCGCTTCGACCTCGCCTCCGAACCGCCGCTGCGCGCCGAACTGTTCGCCGTCGGCCCCACGGAGCACGTACTGCTGCTCCTCCTGCACCACATCGCCGGCGACGGGTGGTCCGCGGTTCCTTTGGCATGCGACGTAGCCACGGCCTACGCCGCACGCCGACGCGGTGAGGAGCCGTCATGGCAGCCCCTGCCGGTCCAGTACGCCGACTACACGCTGTGGCAGCGCGAGCTCCTCGGTGACGAGTCCGACCCGGACAGCCTGTTCACGCAGCAGCTCGCCCACTGGTCGGACAATCTTGCCGGGCTGCCCGAGCGGATCCAGCTGCCCACCGACAGGCCACGGCCCGCCGTCGCCTCATACCGGGGCGGCCACGTCGGCGTGGACCTGAGCCCTGAGCTCCACGCGGCGCTGACCGGCCTCGCCCGCCGGCACGGCACCAGTCTGTTCATGGTGCTCCAGGCAGGGCTGGCCGCCCTGCTCAGCCGCCATGGTGCAGGCACCGACGTCCCTCTCGGCACACCCATCGCCGGGCGCACCGACGAGGCCCTCGACGACCTCGTGGGCTTCTTCGTCAACACCCTCGTCCTGCGGACGGACACCTCCGGCGATCCCACGTTCGCCGAACTGCTCGGACGTGTGCGGGACAACGCCCTCGCCGCCTACGCCCACCAGGACCTGCCTTTCGAGCACCTGGTGGAGGAGCTCAACCCGGCGCGGTCGCTGTCCCACCACCCCCTGTTCCAGGTCATGCTGGCCCTCCAGAACGCGCCGCTGGGCGAGTTCGACCTGCCCGGGCTGAGGCTGTCCGCGGTCCCGGTGGCCACCGGCACCGCCAAGTTCGACCTGTTCTTCGCCGTGTCCGAACGGCACGGGCCGGACGGCGCCCCGGGCGGTCTCACCGGAGCCGTGGAGTACGCCACCGACCTGTTCGACGCCGCCACCGTCGAGTCACTCGTGGCCCGCTGGGCACGGCTGCTGGAGGCGGTCGCCGCGGACCCCGAGCGTCCCGTCGGCGCCATCGAGATCCTGTCCGCACCGGAACGGCACGAGCTCCTTCAGGCCCGCAACGACACGACCGCCGAGCTCCCGGACATCAGCGTGCCGGAACTCTTCGAGGTCAGGGTCCGGGAGATCCCCGACGCCGTCGCCGTCGTCGCCGAGGACGCCACTCTCACCTACGGCGAGCTCAACGCACATGCCAACAGGCTCGCCCATGCGCTGATCCGGCGGGGCGTCGGACCCGAGGACGTCGTGGCCCTCGCCCTGCCCCGCTCCGCCCGGTTCGTCACCGCGATGCTCGCCGTGCTCAAGACCGGCGCCGCGTACTTGCCCGTGGACACCGAGTACCCGAAGGCCCGGATCGCCTTCATGCTCCACGACGCAAGGGCGGCACTGCTGCTGACCACCCCGGACACCGACGCCCTGGTCCCCGCGGACCTCGCCACCCCCCGGCTCGTACTGGACCCGGCACGGCCCGCCGGCGTCCCGGGCACGTTCCCCGCGACCGACCCCGCCGACGCCGACCGCACCACGCCGCTGCTCCCGCAGCACCCGCTCTATGTGATCTACACCTCCGGCTCCACCGGCCGGCCCAAGGCCGTCACCATGCCGGGGCGGGCCGTGCTCAACCTGCTGCTGTGGCACCACCGTGCCCTCGGCGGTGACGCGACTGCACCGGCCGAACAGCCCGCCCGGACCGCCCAGTTCACCGCGATCAGCTTCGACGTCTCCGTGCAGGAGATCCTCTCCGCGCTGGCCTTCGGCAAGACCCTCCTCGTACCGACGGAGGACGAGCGACGCAGCGCAGAACTCCTGGTCTCCTGGCTGGAACGGCACGAGGTGACGGAACTCTTCGCGCCGAACCTGGTCGTCGAGGCGGTCGCCGAGGCGGCGCTGGAGAGCGGACGTACGCTCCCGTCGCTGCGGTCCGTCGCCCAGGCAGGCGAGGCACTGCGGCTCGGCGGGCAGGTCCGCGCGTTCCACACGAGCAGCCCCGGCAGGGCGCTGCACAACCACTACGGGCCCGCCGAGACCCACGTCGTCACCGCCTGCGCTCTCCCCGCCGACCTCGCCGGCTGCCCCCATACGCCGCCGATCGGCCGTCCCGTCGCGAACACCCGGGTGTACGTCCTGGACGCCGCGCTGCGCCCCGTGCCCGCCGGTGTGCCGGGCGAGCTGTACATCGCCGGCGTCGCCCTGGCACGCGGCTATCTGCACCGGCCGGGCCTCACTGCCGAACGGTTCGTGGCCGACCCCTACGGCCCGGCCGGGACCCGGATGTACCGCACGGGTGACCTCGTGCGGTGGACCACCGACGGCCCCCTGGAGTTCCTGGGCCGTGTGGACCACCAGGTCAAGGTCCGCGGCTTCCGCATCGAACTGGGTGAGATCGAGGCCGCGCTCACCGACGGCCCCGACGTGGCGCAGTGCGCCGTGCTCGCCCACGAACCCCGCCCCGGCGAGAAGCGGATCGTCGCCTACGTCGTGCCCACCGGTGACGGTCCCGCGGACCGTGCCGCCGGCGCGCCCGACGGGGAGTGGCACCGGCGGCTGCGCGCCCTCCTCGGTGACCGGCTCCCCGCGTACATGGTGCCTACGGCCTTCGTGACCGTCGGCGCACTGCCGCTGACCTCCAACGGCAAACTGGACCGTGGCGCCCTGCCCGTCCCCGATCTCGCGCCCGCCGTCTCCGGCCGTGCGCCGCGCACCCCGCACGAGCACGTGCTGTGCGAGCTGTTCGCCGAGGTCCTCGGCGTGGAGCGGGTCGGCGTCGACGACAGCTTCTTCGACCTCGGCGGACACTCGCTGCTGGCGACGCGTCTCGTCTCCCGCGTCCGCGCCGCGCTCGGCGTGGAGCTCGATCTGCGCAGCCTCTTCGAGACGCCCACCGTCGGCGGACTCGCCGCCCGGCTCGGTGAGGCGGAACAGGCCCGCCCGGCCCTGGCCCGTCTCCCACGCCCCGAGCGTGTGCCACTCTCGTACGCCCAGCGCCGTCTGTGGTTCCTGCACCGGCTGGAGGGCCCCAGCGCCACCTACAACATGCCCCTGGCGTTGCGCCTGTCGGGCTCCCTGGACCGGAAGGCGCTGGAGTCCGCGCTGCGCGACGTCGTGCACCGGCACGAGAGCCTGCGCACGCTCATCGGCCACACCGCCGACGGCGAGCCGTACCAGCGGATCGTCACCGCGGCACAGGCCTGCCCCGGACTGCCCGTGACGCAGACCACCGAGGAGGACCTCGCCGGCCGGCTCGCCACGACGGCCGCCCACCGCTTCGACCTGGCCGCCGAAGCGCCGCTGCGGGCCGAGCTCTTCGCGCTCGCACCCCAGGACCACGTGCTGCTGGTGGTCGTCCACCACATCGCGGGCGACGGCTGGTCCCTCGAACCCCTCGCCCGCGACCTGACGACGGCCTACGCCGCCCGCTGCCGCGGCGACGCGCCGTCCTGGCCCGCGCTGCCCGTGCAGTACGCCGACTACGCGCTGTGGCAGCGTGAGCTGCTCGGCGACGACCTGGACCCGGACAGTCTCTTCGCGCGGCAGCTCGCCTACTGGACCGAGCGGCTGGCCGGTCTGCCCGAGCGGATCCAGTTGCCGGCCGACCGGCCCCGGCCACGGGCTATGTCCTACCGGGGCGCCCTGCTGGGCGTGGACTTGGGCGCCGGGCTGCACGCCCGTCTGACGGACCTGGCCCGGAGCACTGGCAGCAGTCTGTTCATGGTTCTGCAGGCGGGGCTTGCCGCTCTGTTCACCCGGCTCGGCGCGGGCGCCGATATCGTGGTCGGCGCCCCGGTCGCCGGGCGCACGGACGAGGCGCTCGACGACCTCGTGGGCTTCTTTGTCAATACCCTCGTCCTGCGGACGGACACCTCCGGCGATCCCACGTTCGCCGAGCTGCTCGGGCGCGTACGGGACGACGCGCTGGCCGCGTACGTCCACCAGGACGTGCCGTTCGAGCATCTGGTGGAGGAGCTCAATCCGGCGCGGTCGTTGTCCCACCACCCGCTGTTCCAGGTGATGCTTGCTCTGCAGAACGCGCCCACCGGCGACTTCGAGCTGCCCGGCCTGCGGGTCTCGGGACTGACGGTGCCCACCGGCACCTCGCGGGTGGACCTGACGTTCAGCCTCGCCGAGCGGCGCGGTGTCGACGGCACCCCGGGCGGACTTCACGGCGTCGTCGAGTACAGCACGGACCTGTACGATCCGGCCACGGTCGAGTCGGTCGTCGCACGGTGGACACGGCTGCTGGAGGCGATGGCCGCCGACCCGCAACAGCGGATCGGGCACGTCGACATCCTCTCCGCCGAGGAGCACCGCCGCCTGCTCGCCGATCACGAGGACACGTCCCTTCCCTTCGCCGAGGCGACCTTTCCCGTGCTCTTCGCGACGCGGGTGCGGGCGACGCCGGACGCGATGGCGCTGATCGCCGGGGAGACGTCGTTGACGTATGCCGAGCTGGACGCTCGGGCGAACCGGTTCGCGCATGTACTGGTGGAGCGTGGGGTGGGGCCGGAGGGGGTGGTGGCGCTGGTTCTGCCGCGGTCGGTGGAGCTGGTCGTGGCGATGCTGGGTGTGATGAAGGCGGGCGCGGCGTATCTGCCGGTGGATCCGGGATATCCGCGGTCGCGGATCGCGTTCATGCTGGAGGACGCCTGCCCCGCGCTCGTGGTCGACGACCCGTCGTTCGTGTCGGCGACCGACGGCCGCCCGGACTCGGATCCGGAGGTACGGCTGGATCCGCGTCATCCGGCGTACGTCATCTACACGTCGGGTTCGACGGGGCACCCCAAGGGCGTGGTGGTGAGCCACGCCGGTATCGCCGGGCTTCACGCCGCGACGGTCGAACGCTTCGGGATCGACACCGGCAGCCGCATTCTGCAGTTCGCGTCGCCGAGCTTCGACGCCTCCTTCTGGGACCTGTCGAACGCGCTGCTCTCGGGAGCCGCCCTCGTCCTGGCCCCGGCCGACGAGCCGCTGTCCGGCCTGACCGACCACCGCACGCGCGTGACCCACGCGATGCTTCCGCCGTCCGCTCTGGCGGCCCTGGCGGCAACCGAAGTGCCGTCGGCGACCACCCTCGTGGTCGGCGGTGAGGCGTGTCCGGCGGAGTTGGTGGAGCGTTGGGCGGCGGGCCGCCGGATGATCAATGCGTACGGTCCGACCGAGGCGACGGTGTGCGCGACGATGAGTGATCCGTTGTCGCCGGGGTCGGGGGTGCCGTCGATCGGTCGTCCGATCGCGAACACGCGGGTGTATGTGCTGGACGGTGGTCTGCGCCCGGTTCCGTCGGGTGTCGCGGGTGAGTTGTACGTCGCTGGTGGGGGACTGGCGCGTGGGTATCTGAACCGTGCGGGGTTGACGGCGGAGCGGTTCGTGGCGGATCCGTTCGGGCCGGCGGGTTCGCGGATGTACCGCACGGGTGACCTCGTGCGGTGGGGTTCGGGTGGTTGTCTGGAGTTCGTGGGGCGCGCCGATGAGCAGGTCAAGGCGCGGGGCTTCCGTATCGAACCCGGCGAGGTCGAGGCGGTGCTGTCCGCCCACCCCGATGTCGAACGGTGTGCCGTGGCGGCACGCGACGGCCGTCTGGTCGGATACGTCGTCGCCGGCACGGATGTGCGTCCCGCCGACATGGGGGAGTTTCTGCGGGAGCGGTTGCCGGAGTACATGGTTCCGGCGGCGTTCGTGGCGCTTGAGACGCTTCCGCTGACGCCGAGCGGGAAGCTGGACCGGGCGGCCCTGCCGGACCCGGAGTTCGGCGCGGCCGAGCGGAGCAGGGCTCCGCGCACCCCGCGCGAGCAGGTGCTGGCGGAGCTGTTCGCCGAGGTGCTGGGACTGCCCGACGTCGGCATCGACGACAGCTTCTTCGACCTGGGCGGACACTCCCTCCTCGCCATGCGGCTGATCGCTCGCATCCGCACGCTCCTCGAGGTCGAGGTGGAACTGCGGGCACTCTTCGAGACACCGACCGTCGCCGTACTCGCCACGAGGCTCGACGGCCTCGGACACGCACGCCGCGCGTTGCGGGCGTACCCGCGCCCCGGAGTCGTTCCGTTGTCGTTCGCGCAGCGCCGGCTGTGGTTCCTGCACCAGATGGAGGGCCCGAGCGCGACGTACAACATCCCGCTGGCGCTGCGGCTGTCCGGAGATCTGGACCGTACGGCCCTCCAGCAGGCCCTCGCCGACGTGGTGGAGCGGCACGAGAGCCTGCGGACGGTCTTCACCGAAGTCGACGGTGTGCCGTGCCAGCGCGTACTAGACCCCGAAGAGGCACGCCCCCGGCTGCGGGTGACCGACACGGCGGAAGCGGAACTGCCGCAACGGCTCGGGGATGCGGCGCGGTACGCGTTCGACCTGTCGGCCGAGTCCCCGCTGCGGGCCGAACTCTTCGCCGTCACTCCCACCGAGCACGTCCTGTTGGTCCTTGTGCATCACATCGCGGGCGACGGCTGGTCCATGGGCCCGATGGCCCGTGACCTGACCACCGCCTATGCGACACGCGCCGGGGGAGGAAAGCCGGAGTGGCCGCCGCTCGCGGTGCAGTACGCCGACTACACCCTCTGGCAGCGTGACCTCCTCGGAGACGCCGACGACCCGGACAGCCTCTTCGCCCGTCAACTCGCCCACTGGACCGAGCGGCTGGCGGACCTGCCCGAGCAGATCCAGCTGCCGACGGACCGGCCACGCCCGGCCATGGCCTCGTACCGGGGCGAGCACCTCATCGCGGAGCTGAGCCCCGAACTGCACGCCGGACTGGTCACGCTGGCCCGCCGGTGCGGCGCCAGCCTCTTCATGGTGCTCCAGGCGGGGCTTGCCGCGCTGTTCACCCGGCTCGGCGCGGGCACCGACATCGCCGTCGGCAGCCCCATCGCCGGGCGCACGGACGAGGCGCTCGACGACCTCGTGGGCTTCTTCGTCAACACCCTGGTCCTGCGCACCGACACCTCCGGGGACCCCACCTTCGACGAGCTCGTGGGGAGGGTCCGGGAGAACGCACTGGGCGCCTACGCCCACCAGGACCTGCCGTTCGAGCACCTGGTGGAGGAGCTCAACCCGGCGCGGTCGCTGTCCCACCATCCGCTGTTCCAGGTGATGTTCGCCCTGCAGAACACGCCGGCCGGGGACTTCGAGCTGCCTGGGCTGCGCGTGTCGCCCGCCCCTGCCCCCACCGGCACCGCCAAGTTCGATCTGGGCTTCAGCCTGTTCGAGCGGTACGGCGAGGACGGCACGCCGCTGGGCGTCATCGGCACCGTCGAGTACGCCACCGACCTCTACGACCGCGCCACGGTCGAAATCCTCGTCGCGCGCTGGACACGGCTGCTGCAGGCCGTCGTCGCCGACCCCGGACGGCCGGTCGGCCAGGTCGACCTGCTGTCCGCCGATGAGCGGAACCGCCTGCTGGCCGGCTACAACGACACCGACGTCCCCGTGGACGCCGTCCCGCTCCCCTTCTCCTTCGCCGCACAGGTGCGGGCGACGCCGGACGCGGTGGCCCTCGTCTGCGACGGCACCGCCCTGACGTACGCGGAACTCGACGCGCGTGCCAACCGGTTCGCGCACGCCCTGATGGCGCGCGGGGTGGGCGTCGAGCAGATCGTGGCCCTCGCTCTGCCCCGGTCGGTGGAGCTGGTCGTGGCGGTCCTCGGGACGATGAAGGCGGGCGCCGCCTACCTCCCCGTCGACCCGGAGTACCCGCAGTCCCGGATCGCGTTCATGCTCGACGACGCCCGGCCGGCCCTCGTCGTCGACGACCCGGCCATGGTCACCGGGACGGACGGATTCCCTCAGACCGATCCGGCCGTCGCACTCGACGTGCGTAACCCCGCGTACGTCATCTACACCTCGGGCTCGACCGGCCGGCCCAAGGGCGTGGTGGTGAGCCACGCCGGGATCGCCGGCCTGGTGGCCGCCCAGGTGGACCGGTTCGCGATCGACGGTCGCAGCCGGGTCCTGCAGTTCGCCTCACCGAGCTTCGACGCCTCCGTCTCCGAGCTGTACACGGCACTGCTGACGGGCGCGACGCTGGTGCTGCCGCCCCTCGGACCGCCGCTCGACGCGCTGCGGGGCGACGCCCTCGGCGTGACCCATGTGACGCTGGTTCCGTCGGTGCTGGCGGCCCTGCCGGACGAGGCCGGACTGTCCGTGTCGACGCTGGTGGTGGCCGGCGAGGCATGCCCGCCCGAACTGGTGGTCCGCTGGGCGCCCGGGCGGCGGATGATCAACGCCTACGGTCCCACCGAGACCACGGTCTGCGCGACCATGAGCGACCCGCTCACCCCCGGGGCCGGGGTCCCGCCGATCGGTCGGCCCATGGCCAACACCCGCGTATACGTGCTGGACAGCTTCCTGCGACCGGTGCCGGAAGGCGTGAGCGGGGAACTGTACGTCGCCGGCGGCGGCCTCGCCCGCGGCTACCTGAACCGGCCCAGGCTGACCGCCGAGCGTTTCGTGGCGAACCCGTACGGGCCCGCCGGGGCTCGGATGTACCGCACCGGCGACCTGGTGCGGTGGAACGCGAACGGGCACCTGGAATATGTCGGCCGGGCCGACGACCAGGTGAAATTGCGCGGTTTCCGCATCGAACCCGGCGAGATCGAGGCGGTCCTCGCCACCCACCCGGGGGTGGGCCAGTCCGCAGTGGTCGTCCGGCAGGACCGTACCGACACGCCCGAAGACCGACAGCTCGTCGCGTACGTCGTGGCGAGCGACGACGCCGGGACCGGACGTGACCACCGGCTCGAAGAGGATCACGTCGGGGAGTGGCGGGAGATCTACGACGCGCTGCCCATCACGGCATCCCCGGCCGGCTTCGGCCAGAACTTCACCGGCTGGAACAGCAGTTACGACGGAAAGCCCATCCCCGTGGAACAGATGCGGGAGTGGCGCGACGCCACCGTGGACCGCATCCTGTCACTGAGTCCCCGGCGGGTGCTGGAGGTCGGCGTCGGCACGGGACTCCTGCTCTCCCAGGTCGCACCCCACTGCGAGACCTACTGGGCGACCGACTTCTCCGCCACTGCCATCCACGCGCTGGCGGAACGGCTCGGCGACCGACCGGACCTCGCCGCACGGGTCGTCCCGCGGACCCAGGCCGCTCACGAAACCGACGGGTTGCCCCCCGGCACCTTCGACACCGTCGTCGTGAACTCGGTCGTCCAGTACTTCCCCGGCGCCGACTACCTCGCCGACGTCGTGCGCCGGCTCATGGCGCTGCTCGCGCCCGGCGGCACCCTCTTCCTCGGCGACGTACGCAACGTACGGCTGCTGCGCCCGTTCGCCACCGCGGTACAGCTGCACAAGGCGGGCGAGGACACCGACCCGGTGACCGTGCGGCGCGCGGTGGAGCAGGCCCTGCTGGTCGAGAAGGAACTCCTCGTCGACCCGGACTTCTTCACCACCCTGCGCGACACGAGCGACGACATCGGCGCGGTGGCCGTCCACGTCAAGCGCGGCGGCCACCACAACGAACTCACCCGCTACCGCTACGACGTCACCCTGCACAAGCCGCCCGTCGCCCCACTCGCGCTCGACACACCCGCCGAGATCGCCTGGGGACGGCAGCTCTCCGGACTGGACGCGCTGCGCCGGCTTCTCACCGACCTGCCTCCGTCGGCCGCGCTCCGCGTCATCGGGGTGCCGAACGGCCGCGTCGCGCGGGAGGCCGCCGTCGCCGAAGCCGTGCGCCACGGTGACGCCACCCTGCCGGACCTGATCGCCCGGCTGCACGGCCCCGAGGACAAGGACCTCGTCGACCCCGAGGAGTTCCACGCCCTCGGTGAGGCATGCGGGCGATGGGTGGGCGTCACCTGGTCGCCCACCGCGGACGACGCCCTGGACGTCGTCTTCGCGGCGTCCGCGGACGCTTCCAGGGCCGTGCCCGACGGTCTCTACCGGCCGCGGCGGACGACGGACACGCCGCTGTCCGCGCTCACCAACCGCCCGACCGGTGCTCGCGGCACCGGGGCCCTTGTCGCCGAATTGCGAGACTGGCTGCGCGCACGACTGCCCGAGCACCTCGTTCCGTCGGCGTTCGTGGCCCTGGACGCCCTGCCGCTGACCGCCGCCGGAAAGCTGGACCGGCGCGCCCTGCCCGCCCCCGACCTCGGAACGGCAGGACGTGGCCGCGCCCCGCGCACCCCACAGGAACAGCTCCTCGCCGATCTGTTCGCCGAGGTCCTCGGCCTCGCCGAGGCCGGCGTCGACGACAGCTTCTTCGACCTGGGCGGGCACTCGCTGCTCGCCATCCGGCTGGTGTCCCGGATCCGCGCCGTCTTCGGAGTGGAGCTCGAGGTCAGGATTCTGTTCGAGGCACCAACGGTGGCCGCGCTCGCGGCCCGGCTGGACGGAGCCGGCCGGGCCCGGCCCGCCCTGACGGCCCGGGAGCGCCCGCAGCGGATGCCGCTGTCGTTCGCCCAACGGCGCCTGTGGTTCCTGCACCAGATGGACGGCCCCGGGGCCACGTACAACATGCCGCTGGCACTGCGGCTGACCGGCCCGCTCGACCGGTGTGCGCTGCGTGACGCGCTCGGCGACGTGGTCACGCGCCACGAGAGCCTGCGCACCGTGTTCCGCACCTTCAGTGGTACGCCGTACCAGCATGTGCTCACGCCCGACGAGGCGCGCCCCGAACTGCCCGCCGTCGAGACGGACGAGGCCGGCCTCGCGGACCGGCTGGCGGAGTCCTCCCGTCGCGGCTTCGACCTCGCCTCCGAAACACCCCTGCGCGCGGAGCTGTTCGCGATCGCCCCGGACGACCACGTGCTGCTGGTCGTCGTGCACCACATCGCGGGCGACGGCTGGTCGATGGGGCCGTTGTCGCGGGATGTGGCGACGGCCTACGCGGCCCGCTGCCGGAGCGAGGAGCCGCGGTGGTCGCCACTGCCGGTGCAGTACGCCGACTACACGTTGTGGCAGCGAGAGCTCCTCGGGGACGCCTCCGACCCGGACAGTCTGTTCGCCGCCCAGCTGGCGTACTGGACCGACGCCTTGACCGGACTGCCGGAGCAGATCCAGCTCCCCGCCGACCGGCCACGCCCCGCGGCGGCCTCCCAGCGCGGCGACCAGCTGCCGGTGCGCATCGACGGCGCACTCCACCGGAGCCTGCGCGAGCTCGCCGCGGCCCACGGCGCCAGCATGTTCATGGTGCTGCAGGCCGGTCTCGCGGCGCTGCTCAGCAGGCTCGGTGCCGGGGACGACATCCCGGTCGGCAGCCCCATCGCCGGGCGCAACGATCAGGCCCTCGATGACCTCGTCGGCTTCTTCGTCAACACCCTCGTCCTGCGCACCGACACCTCCGGCGCCCCCTGCTTCACCGAACTGCTGGGACGCGTACGGGAGACGGCCCTCGCCGCGTACAGCCACCAGGACGTGCCGTTCGAGTACCTCGTCGAGGCCCTCAACCCCGCACGCTCACTCGCGCACCACCCGCTCTGCCAGGTCATGCTCGCTCTGCAGAACGCGCCGACAGGGGACTTCGAGCTGCCGGGCCTGAGGACCGGCTTCGTCTCCGCCCCCACCGGTACCGCACGCGTCGACCTCACCTTCAGCCTGGCCGAGCAGCACTGCGCGGACGGCGGACCGGACGGGATCGTCGGCGCGGTGGAGTACGCGACCGACCTCTTCGACCGCGCCACGGTCGAGGCGCTCTTCGCCCGGTGGGTGCGCCTGCTGGAGGCGGTCGTCGCCGATCCCGGTCGGCCGATCGGCCGCATCGACGTCGTGTCCCCGGAGGAGCGCCGTCGGCTGTTGGCCCCGCAGAAGCCGGCCGAGGAGATCCCCGCCATCGGGCTGCCGGAGCTCTTCGCCCGGCAGGTGCGCGCCACACCCGACGCCGTCGCGGTCGTCGCAGGTGACACCACCCTGACGTACGCCCGGCTCGACGAACGCGCCGACCGTCTCGCGCACGCACTGGCCGGGCAGGGCGTCCGGCCCGGCGACACGGTGGCGGTGCTGCTGGAGCGCTCCGCCGAGCTCATCGTGGCGATCCTCGCCGTCGTCAAGGCCGGCGCCGCCTACGTGCCCCTGGACCCGCGCTTCCCTTCCGGCCGGGTCGACCTGATCGTCCGTGAGACGGGTGCGGGGCTGGTGCTCACGCACGACGTGCTGACCGCGCTGGTCCAGGGCCCGCCCGAGACCGGGGCACCGGCCGTCCCCCACCACCCCCGCCGGCTCGCGTACATCATGTACACCTCCGGCTCCACCGGCCGGCCCAAGGGCATCGCCGTCACCCACCACGACGTGGCGGGCCTGGCGCTCGCGCCGTGCTGGCGCGGCGGCGCCCATGAGCGGGTGCTGCTGCACTCCCCGACGGCCTTCGACGCCTCCACGTACGAGATGTGGGTGCCGCTCCTCAACGGCGGCCGCGTCGTGGTCGCGCCGCCGGGACAGTTGCACACGGCCGAGCTCGCCCGCGTCGTCGCCGGACACGAAGTGACGGGACTGTGGCTGACGGCCGGTCTGTTCCATCTCGTCGCGGAGGAACGCCCCGACGCCTTCGCAGGGGTACGGGAGATCTGGACGGGCGGCGACGTCGTGTCCGTGTCCGCTGTCCACCGGGTACGGGCCGCCTGTCCGGGTACCGAGGTGGTCAACGGATACGGGCCCACCGAGACGACCACGTTCGCCGCCTACCACCCGGTGGGCGACCTGTCGGCAGAGGCTCATGGCGTCCCGATCGGCAAGCCGATGGCCGGGATGCGGCTGTACGTCCTCGATGCCGGCCTGGGACTCGTGCCGCCCGGCGTCGTGGCTGAGCTGTACATCGCCGGGACGGGCGTCGCCCGGGGTTACCACGGCCGGTCCGCCCTGACCGCGGAACGCTTCGTCGCCGACCCGTACGGTGCCGCCGGCACCCGCATGTACCGTACCGGCGACCTCGTGCGCCGGAACGCCGAGGGGGCGCTCGAGTTCGTCGGCCGCGCCGACGACCAGGTCAAACTCCGTGGCTTCCGCATTGAACCCGGTGAGATCGAGGCCGCGCTGGCCGACTGCCCGGGTGTCGCCCAAGCAGCGGTCGTGGCCCGCGAGGACCGGCCCGGGGACAAGCAGCTCGTCGCGTACCTCGTACCCGCCTCCGAAGGGGCCCCCGAGGTGCGGGAGCTGTCCGACCGGCTCCTGCGCCGCCTGCCCGAGTACATGGTGCCGTCCGCGTTCGTCACCCTCGAGGCCCTGCCGCTCACCCGGAACGGCAAGCTGGACCGCGCGGCGCTGCCCGCACCCGAGTACGGCTCCGCCGGCACCGGTCGCTCCCCGAGGACACCGCGGGAGCAGCTGCTGTGCGATCTGTTCGCCGAGGTGCTCGGCCGGGAACAGGTCCGCATCGACGACAGCTTCTTCGACCTCGGCGGCCACTCGCTGCTGGCGGCCCGTCTCGTGTCCCGGGTCCGCGAGACGCTCGGCATCGAGCTGGGGCTGCGTACTCTCTTCGAGGCACCGACCGTGGCCGCTCTCACCGGACGCCTGGCCATGGACGACCCCGACGACGCGTTCGACGTGCTCCTGCCACTGCGACCCACCGGCCGGTGCAAGCCGCTGTTCTGCGTCCACCCGGGAGGCGGCATCAGCTGGTCGTACTGCGGACTGATGAACCACCTCGGGCCCGAGTACCCGGTGTACGCCATCCAGGCGCGCAGCCTCGGCCGGCCCGAGCCCCGGCCCACCTCCATCGAGGAGATGGCGGCCGACTACGTGGAGCAGATGCGCAAGGTCCAGCCCGAGGGGCCGTACCAGGTGCTCGGCTGGTCCGCGGGGGGGCTCATCGCCCACGCGATCGCCACGGAGCTGCAGCGACAGGGGGAGCGGACCGCGCTTCTGGCGGTTCTCGACGCCTACCCGGTCGGTGACGTCTCCTTCGACGAGCCGCCCGTTCCCACCGAGCGGGACGTCCTCGTCGGCATGCTGGACTGCGACGCGGAGGAACTCGGCGACGGCCCGCTGACCTACACCGAGGTCGCCGACATCCTCCAGCGGCGCGGCAGCGCCCTGGCCAGCCTTCAGGAACGCCACATCGAGGCCGTCGTCCAGATCATGATCAACAACGCGCGGCTGGCGCTCGACTTCACCCCCGGCCTGTTCGACGGGGACATGCTCCTGTTCAACTCCACGATCGACCGCCGGGAGGACGGGCCGGACGCCGAGGTCTGGCGGCCCTACGTCACGGGCCGCATCGAGTCCCACGACATCACCACCCGGCACGACCGCATGACCCAGCCGGGATCACTTGCCCAGATCGGTCCGGTCCTGGCAGCGAGGATCGCGGACATCACCGAGCGGATCCACGAGTGGGTCCACACCGACAAGAGGGAGAACCGATGACGACCAACCCCTTCGAGGACAAGGACGGCAGGTATCTGGTGCTCGTCAACGACGAGGGCCAGCACTCCCTGTGGCCGTCCTTCGCCGAGGTGCCCGACGGCTGGACCGCCGCCCACCCGGAGGACACCCGGGACGCCTGCCTGGAGTACGTGGAGCACCACTGGACCGACATGCGGCCACGGAGCCTCGTCGAGGCCATGGCCGAGCAGAGCTGAGACGGCGGACGCAGACCAGTGAGCACCACCACCGACGCCGCCGAGTCCGTACCGCGCGCAGCGGACCGGGGCCCGGCGGCCCTCGGCACCGCGGCAGCGCACGGCACTCCGGCCGCACCCGACATCACGGCGGCGATGCACACCCCGGAGTTCCTGGCGACGACCTCATCAGCGCACTTGTGGCGCGGCAGGCGTGCGGCGACCACCTCACCGACGAGGAACTTGCTGTCCACCAGCTTCATGCTCATCACCGCAGGCGACGAGACCAGCACCCACCTGATCGGCAACGGGACGCTGGCCCTGCTGCGGCACCCCGATCGCCATCGGCACCGTCCTGCGCCGGTTCCCGCGACTGCGTCTGGACGACGGCACGCCGCTCACCTGGCACACCAACCCGCTGCAGCGCCGACGGCGGGCACTTCCCCTCACCTACTGACTCCCGACACCTTTCCGAGAAGGAGACGTTCGTCCATGGCCACGGAATTCAAGGTAGAACGCGAACAGGACCTGCCCGCCGCCCCCGAGCAGGTCTGGAAGGCGGTCGCGACCCGCGACGGCAACGTGGGCTGGTTGTACCCCATGGACGTGGAGCCCCGCGTCGGGGGGACCGTGTCCCGGGGGCCCTCCACGGTGTTGGCCTGGGAGCCGCCGCACCGGTTCGTCTGCCGCTATGCGGACGACACCGGCTTCTCGAACACGCTCACCTACCTCGTCGACGAACAGGACGGCGGCGACAGGTCCCACCTGCGGATGAGCATCCACTGGGTGCACGAGGGCGTCCCCGACGCCAACTGGGACACCAAGTCCGACGCGGCCGAGAAGCACGTGGACTTCTACCAGCACAGCCTCGCCGAGTACCTGACGCACTTCGCCGGCCGCACGGCCGCCTATGTCCGTGCCTCCCGGCCCGAACCGACCTCCGACCCGGGCGACTTCGCCTCCCTGCGCCGCCACCTCGGGCTGCCCGACGGCGTCGCCGTCGGTGACGGCGTCAAGATCCGCCTCGATGACGCCCTCGGCGGGCCGCAGAGCGCGGTGGTCGACTACCTGACCGCCGACTTCCTGGGCCTGCGCACGAGCGACGCCCTCTACCGGTTCTTCAACGGCAGCACCTGGAACTGGCCCATCTGGGCGGGACACCACATCTTCGCCGGCCATGTCGACGAGGAGTCGGCCACGCGGGCCTGGAGCGCCTGGCTGGACAAGGCCGTCACCCGGCCCTCTGCTTGAACGAAACACCTGTCGACCCCCGACCCCCCGGAAGACCCCATGGACACCGTGCTGTACAGCGCAGAGCTCGTCCTCGAGGACGGCGAGTACAAGCTCGTCGTCAAGAACCACATACAGGACACCGTGCAGGTGGCATACGTGGCCAAGAAGGCCGTGGAGAAGCTGCCCATGTTCCTGTCCATGCTCCATGCGAAGCAGCTCAGCGGCTGCAGATAACAGGAGCACCGCCCCACCTGCGGCCGTACGCATGCAGATGCCGAGATCGGGTCGGCGATCACCGGGCCGAGGGCGTCACCGGAGCCGGATCCGTAGCCACCGGGTGCGGCGGCCTGATGGACCTCCTGGCGTAGTGGACGCACGCCGACGGTGAAGTCGCCGCCGACTCCTGCCGTACGGTTGAAGCGGCCCGACCACGGACCGGCAGCGTTGACCACGACCGGGGTCGTGATCCGGCTGCCGTCGGCGAGCCGGACGGCGGAGACCCTCCCTGCGCGCCGGTCGACACCGACGACGGTGCGATGGAACAGGAAGCGTGTACTCAGTCGGGCCGCCGCGTCGGCCAAGTTCTGCGCGGCCAACTGGGGATCGTCGACGAATCCGGCGTCAGGCGTGAACAGGGCGCCCAGTTCGCCCCGGGGTTCGGCGAAGAACGACTCGTCGCGCACCGGCTTCGGGGGCCAGTACCGGCCAGGGTCGATGCCAGGGAGGCGGCTCCGCAGCGTCGCAGCGTCCCAGCGCTCGTACGGCACACCGATCCGGTCGAACTAATCGACCACGGTCGAGATACGGGACACGGGGGAGTCGAGCAGCACGGCTCCGGTCCGCCGGAACCTCGCCAGGGTGCCGGCGCCGCCGTGGCCCAGGTGCGAGTCCCAGTCGCTCCAGATGTGGGCGGCCTCCCAGGCCGTGGCAACGCCGTCCCAGGTGGAGAAGTCGAAGTGGACGATCGCGCTTGAGGCACTGGTCGATCCATGCCCGGCACTGCCCGACTTGTCCACGACAACGACCCGGCGGCCGGTGCGTGCCAGCTCGAGCGCGACGACGGCTCGCGGTGGCACGCGCCGCACGACGGGCGATTCACCCCTCGCCGCCCTTCGTGTTCTCGTCGTCCACGATCTCGGCGTCGACGACTTCGTCCTCCGCGGCCCGGGCACCAGGGGCACCGGCCCCGGTCGAGCGGGCCTGGGCGTCGGCGTACATGGCCTGGCCCAGCTTCTGCGAGACGGCGGCGACCTTCTCGGTGGCGGTGCGGATCTCGGCGGTGTCCTCGCCCTTGAGCTTCTCCTTCAGCTCGGCGACCGCGGTCTCGACCTCGGTCTTCACCTCGGCCGGGACCTTGTCCTCGTTGTCCTTGAGGAACTTCTCGGTCTGGTAGACGAGCTGCTCGCCCTGGTTGCGGGTCTCGGCTGCCTCGCGGCGGCGGTGGTCCTCCTCCGCGTACTTCTCGGCCTCCTCGCGCATCCGGTTGACCTCGTCCTTCGGCAGCGAGGAGCCGCCGGTGACGGTCATCTTCTGCTCCTTGCCCGTGCCCAGGTCCTTGGCGGTCACGTGCATGATGCCGTTGGCGTCGATGTCGAAGGACACCTCGATCTGCGGGACACCGCGCGGGGCCGGCGGCAGACCGGTCAGCTCGAACATGCCGAGCTTCTTGTTGTACGCCGCGATCTCACGCTCGCCCTGGTAGACCTGGATCTGCACGGACGGCTGGTTGTCCTCGGCCGTGGTGAAGATCTCGGAACGCTTGGTCGGGATCGTGGTGTTGCGCTCGATCAGCTTGGTCATGATGCCGCCCTTGGTCTCGATACCGAGGGACAGCGGGGTGACGTCGAGGAGCAGGACGTCCTTGACCTCACCCTTGAGGACACCGGCCTGGAGGGTGGCGCCGATGGCGACGACCTCGTCCGGGTTCACACCCTTGTGCGGGTCTTTGCCGGTCAGACCCTTGACGAGCTCGGTCACCGCGGGCATGCGGGTCGAGCCGCCCACCAGGATCACATGGTTGACGTCGGAGACCTTGATCCCCGCGTCCTTGATCGCGTTGTGGAACGGGGCCTTGCAGCGCTCGAGCAGGTCCGCGGTCAGCTGCTGGAACTGGGCACGGGTGAGCTTCTCCTCCAGGTGCAGCGGGCCCTCGGCGGACGCCGTGATGTAGGGCAGGTTGATCGTCGTCTCGCTCGCGGCCGACAGTTCGATCTTCGCCTTCTCGGCGGCCTCCCGGAGCCGCTGCGTGGCCATCTTGTCCTTGGACAGGTCGACGCCGTACGCGTTCTTGAACTGTTTGACCAGATGGTCGACGATCCGCTGGTCCCAGTCGTCGCCGCCCAGGTGCGTATCGCCGTTGGTGGCCTTGACCTCGACCAGTCCCTCGCCGATTTCCAGCAGTGAGACGTCGAAGGTGCCGCCACCGAGGTCGAACACGAGGATGGTCTGGTCGTTCTCCTTGTCCAGCCCGTAGGCGAGCGCCGCGGCGGTCGGCTCGTTGATGATCCGCAGGACGTTCAGGCCCGCGATCTCCCCGGCCTCCTTGGTCGCGGTGCGCTGGGAGTCGTTGAAGTACGCCGGGACGGTGATGACCGCGTCCGTCACGTCCTCGCCGAGATACGCCTCGGCGTCCCGCTTGAGTTTTTGAAGCACCCGTGCGGAGATCTCCTGCGCCGTGTAGCGCTTGCCGTCGATGGTGCCGCTGTCCGGGAAACGCCACTGAGCCTCGCCCATGTGACGCTTGACCGACCGTGCGGTGCGGTCGACGTTGGTCACGGCCTGCCGCTTGGCGACCTCACCCACGAGTACGTCACCGCTCTTGGCGAAACCGACCACCGACGGAGTGGTCCGGGCGCCCTCGGTATTGGTGACGACTGTGGGCTCGCCGCCCTCCAGAATGCTGACGACCGAGTTCGTCGTTCCGAGATCGATACCCACCGGACGTGCCATGGTCATCTCCTCAGCCTGTGGTCCATTTCTGGATAAATCGTGTCCCTGCGCCTGTCAAGATGTCCTCGTCAGGGGCGCGGCCGGACTGCCCGGCCGTCGGATCTCGGCCTCGCGCCGTAAGGTGAGGTAGGGGCACGAAGGAATCCACTGGAGCGGTCATGCCCGATCACCGCACCGATTCGCCCGACAATGCACAGGATCTCCTGAACACCCTCGGGCGGCTCGTCGACCAGGCCGTGGAGCGGATCAAGCTCCAGCGGGCTCGGGTGGAGCTGGCCATGGCCCTGCAGAGGCACCTGCTGCCGCAGGAGCTGCCGCAACTGCCCGGCCTGCGGATCGCGGCCCGGTACGCGCCCTCGCAGGACGGCCTGGACGTCGGCGGCGACTGGTACGACGCATTCCTGATGACGGACGGGTCGGTCGGCATCGCCATCGGCGACGTACAGGGCCATGACATGGAAGCCGTGGCCTTCATGGGGCAGGTGCGTACGAGCCTGCGGGCACTGGCCCGCACCGCGACGGATCCGGGCGAGGTGTTGAGCCACGCCAATGACCTGCTGCTCTCGATGGGCTTCGGCCTCTTCGCGACCTGCTGTTTTCTCCGCTTCGACCCGTCCAGCGGCGACCTCGTCCTCTCCCGGGCCGGTCATCTTCCGCTGGTCTGGGCCGGCGCCGACGGCCGTTCGAGCATCACTCTCGATCATGGTGGCCCGCC
The DNA here is from genome assembly GCF_039536205.1 of Streptomyces sannanensis. GTDB lineage: Bacteria > Actinomycetota > Actinomycetes > Streptomycetales > Streptomycetaceae > Streptomyces > Streptomyces sannanensis. The sequence goes on from NZ_BAAAYL010000001.1 coordinate 6,652,053, forward strand.
TCTCGGGATCCTGCCCGGCGAGCGGTATCCGGTGACCCGCCGACGGTTGACGGAGCCGGGCTCCCTGGTCCTGTTCACCGACGGAGTCGTGGAAGGACCGTGCTACCCCATGGAGGAGGGGCTGTCAGAGGTGGCCCGGCTGGTGCGCGCCGGATACGACACGAATCCCGATGACCTGGCCGCCGCAGTGATCAAAGTGGCCGATCTGACGGGGCACAGTGACGATGCCGCCGTCCTCGTTGCCCGCTACGACGGCATACCGGGACGGCAGGACTGGTGATATGTCCGAGTCATGGCGAAATATAGGCTGGGCCAATGACTGCTGTGGTGCGTCACGAGGACATCAGGCGCTGGGCCGCAGCCGCACTGTGGAGCCTCGTCGTGGCCGCCGTCTACTACGGAGCCGGCAGACTGGGGCTCCTTCAGCAAGTGGTGCGCGGCCAGGTCACACCACTGTGGCCGCCGACCGGTGTGGCGCTGGCCGCCTTGCTCGTCCTCGGTCTGCGGATCTGGCCGGGAATCATGCTCGGTGCGCTGCTCGTCAACGCCCCCTTCGAGCCGGTCCTCGCCGTGCCGGCCATCGTCGCGGGGAACACCGTCGCACCGGTCTGCGCCTTTCTGCTGCTGCGACGTGCGGGCTTCCACAACGAGCTGGACCGGCTACGGGACGCGCTGGCCCTGGTCTCCCTCGGAGCCCTGGGCGGGATGCTGATCAGCGCGACCGTGGGCAGCGGCGCACTGGCGCTCGCCGGTGCGGTGCCGCCAGGCGACTTCTGGCAGACGTGGTCGGTGTGGTGGACGGGTGACGCGATGGGCGTACTCGTGGTCACACCGTTTCTCCTCGTCCTCCGCAGGGCCCACTGGCCCCCGCACGCCGGACGACGCCGGTGGGCCGAGGCGGCGGCGCTTCTGGTGAGCACCCTCGCCGTCACGGTCCTGGCGACGAGCGGCCGCAGTGCTTCCCTGCTCTTCCTTGTCTCCCCGTTCTTGATCTGGGCCGCGTTCCGCTTCCGGCTGCCCGGAGCCGCGCCCTGCGCGTTGGCCGTGTCGACGCTGGCGATTTTTGCCGCCGTCCGCCGAGTCGGCCCGTTCGCCGATCAGGCCCTCTTCGTCAACATGGTCACGCTCCAGGCCTTCAACGGCGTCACGGCGCTGACGGCGCTGCTGCTCGCGGCGGTCATCACCGAGCGGGACCACACCCATGAGGAGATCAAGCGGATCTGCGCACGGCTCGCCGAGATGGTGGCCCATGCGGAGCCGCGTCCGTCTACGTACGAGTGGCCGCCGCCCGAGGACGACGAAGGGCGAGAAGGCGACCGCTAGTGCTAGTGCTGTGGCCGGAAAGGTTTGCCGGGAAGCTCGCGGCTCCCCCAGCTACCTCCCCCAGCTACCGCTGGGGGTGCCCCCCAGGTGCGGTGCATCGCAAGGCGGAGCATCGCAGCTCGTACTAGGCCGTACTCGCGCGATGTGACAACGCAGCGAGGTGCCGTGCCGGGCGTCGCGAGCCGGTGAACCTTTCCGGTCACAGCGCTAGGGGTGTCGCGCTCACGGCGCGATGTTGTGGTTCAGCCGGAACAGGTTCGCCGGGTCGTAGCGGCGCTTGACCTCGACCAGGCGGTCGTAGTTGTGCCGGTAGTTGATCCGGACGCGGTGCTGGTCGTCCACATCCATGAAGTTGACGTAGCCGCCCTCTTCGGAGTGCGGCTCCAGGGCCGCCGAGTACGCGCGGGTCCAGGCGATGTTGGCCTCGCGGTCCGCCCCGTTCGGGAAGCTCGGCCCGAGCGCGGTGGCGAAGTTCGCGTCGCGGTAGGCGAAGGCGGTGTCCTTCGGACCCTGGACATGGCAGGCGCCGTCGACCGGGAAGACCATGGTCACGCTCTCCGGGCTGGGCAGCGTCTCGCCGAAGCGGAGGTGCACATCAATGGCCCCGTCCGTCAGCCGGCGGCTGAAGTGGCCCTTCCAGTAGTGGTGGAGCCCGGGCGGCAATTGCTCGTCGAAGAGGGTGTTGATGACCGGATACGGGATACGGTCCATGAACTGGCCCAGCACCGGGCCCAGTTCGCCGAGCCGGGCGCGGATCCGCTCGTCGTCCTGCAGCGGCCCCGTCCAGCAGGTGATCACCGCGATCAGCGGCCGCCCGTGCCACTGCTTCGGGAGGAACGGGACCTGCGGGCCGAGCAGCACCGCGAGCAGGACGCCCAGGTTCTCGTCATGCTCGGCGATCAGCTCACGGTAGGCGCGCATCACGTCCGCCTCGGGCGGGTAGAACGTGGGCCCGCCGAAGACGCTGTCCACCGGGTGCAGCTGGTACTCGAACGACGTGACGACCCCGAAGTTGCCTCCGCCGCCGCGCAGGGCCCACATCAGGTCGGGGGCGCGGTCGTCCGAGCATGTCGTGAAGGTGCCGTCGGCCAGGACGACATCCGCGGACACCAGGCTGTCGCAGGCCAGACCGTAGCGGCGATTCAGATGGCCCAGTCCGCCGCCCAGGGTGAGTCCGGCGATGCCCGTGGAGGAGACCACACCGCCGGTGACGGCCAGGCCGAAGGCATGGCCCGCGTGATCGAGGCCGGCCCAGGTGCAGCCGCCCTCGGCCCGCGCCCGGTGCGTCTCGGGGTCGACGCGGATACCGCGCAGCCGGCCCAGGTCCAGTACCAGTCCGCGGTCGCAGGTGCCGTGGCCGGGGATGCTGTGACCGCCGCCGCGCACCGCGAGCAGCAGTTCCCGGTCCCGGGCGAAGTTCACGCCGGCGATGACGTCGGCCACGTCCGCCGCGCGGACGACAAGGGCAGGCCGTCTGTCGTGCATAGCGTTGTAGACCTTGCGGGCCTCGTCGTAGTCGGCGTCGCCCGGCAGGACGATCTCTCCATGTACCGCCTCGCGCAGCCGCGCGAGGGCCCGGCCGTCCAGTGCGGTCGTCATTGCCATGATCGCCGCCGTCCTCGCCCGCGCATCCGCTCCTCTCAGCGTACGCGCGGCCTACGGTGGGGCCGCGATCCCGCGACCGTCACCCGTGGAGCGTCGCCTCCCCGGTGACCCGGATACCGGTCTGCTCTCCGGGGCGTACCGGGACCGGGCCGGCCACGCGGACGTCGACCGGGGTGTCCAGGCCGTCGACGGCCACGGTGACCATCGCGTCATGGCCGTAGAAGCAGACGTCGGTCACCGTGCCGCGCGCGCCGGCTGACGCCGGGTCGGTGAGGTGGAGCTGTTCGGGGCGCAGCAGTACCGTGCCCGCACGCGGTGCGGTCACACCGGCGGCAAGGGGGACCGGGCCCAGGGGAGTGGTGGCGGTGCCGTTCTCGGCCGTGCCGGCGACCAGGACCGCGTCACCGACGAAGCCGGCCACCCAGGGGTCGGCGGGGCGCCGGTAGACCTCCTGGGGGGTGCCGCACTGGGCGACTCTGCCGCCCCGGACGACAGCGACGAGGTCCGCGGTGGACATGGCCTCCTGCTGGTCGTGGGTGACCAGGACCGCGGTGGCTCCGGTGGCGCGCAGGGCGGCGCGGACATCGGCGCGCACGCCTGTGCGCAGGGCGCTGTCGAGGGCGTTGAAGGGTTCGTCGAGCAGGACCAGGGCGGGTTGCGGGGCGAGGGCGCGGGCCAGGGCGATGCGCTGCTGCTGGCCGCCGGAGAGTTCGTGCGGCATCCGGTCGCCGTATCCGGTCAGCCCCACCAGGTCCAGCATCTCCTCCGTACGGCGGCGCCGTTCGTCCCGGTCGAGTCCGGTGATCCCGAAGGCGACGTTGCGGGCGACACTCAAGTGCGGGAAGAGCGCGCCCTCCTGCGGGACGATGCCGATGCGTCGGCGCTCCGGCGCGAGGTGCACGCCGGGGGCGACGAGGGTGCGGCCGCCGACCGTGACGGTGCCGGCGTCGGCGCGCAGGAAACCGGCGATGATGCGCAGCATGGTGGTCTTGCCGCAGCCGGACGAGCCGAGTACGGCGGCCAGGGCACCGCCGGGGACGGTGAGGTCGAGTCCGTCGAGGACGGCCGAGCCGGGGCCGTAGGCCTTGGCCAGGCCCTCGATCCGAAGGTCTGTCATGTCCGGTGTCTCCCGAGGAGGTAGGAGGGGACGGCGGCGAGCAGGATCAGCGCGGCGGCGTAGGGGGCGGCAGCCGCGTACGACCCGGCGCCTGTCTCCGTCCACAGGCGGGTGGCGAGGGTGTCCATGCCGGTGGGGCGCAGCAGCAGGGTGGCGGGGAGTTCCTTCATGCAGACCACGAAGGTCAACGCGGCCCCGGCGGCGACCCCGGGTGCGGCGAGCGGCACGGTGACCTCGCGCAGTACGCGCAGGGGCGTACGGCCGAGGGAGCGGGCGACGTCCTCCAGCACGGGCGGGGCCTGGAGGACGGCGGCGCGGGTGGCGGCCACCGCGACGGGGAGGAAGAGGACCGCGTAGGCGCAGACCAGCAGGGGGAGTTGCTGGTAGAGCGGATAGGCGTAACGGACCGCGAAGAACACCAGGGCGAGCGCGACGGTGATGCCGGGCACGGCGTGGCCCGCGTAGGCGGCCTGTTCCAGCAGGTGCGCGATCCGTCCCCGGTACCGTGCGGCGATGACGCCGACGGGCAGGGCGAGGAGGGTGGTGAGCGCGGCTCCGGCGGCGGCGACGCCGAGCGTGGTGGACGCGGTGTCGGCCAGCGCGGCGGGGTCCCAGGTGGCGGAGGAGCCGACGGCCAGCCAGTAGCCGAGAGTCCCGATGGGGAACGCGACGGCCACGGCGGTGACGGCGGAGCACCACGCCAGGGCGGGGATGCGCAGCCGGCCGAGCGGGGCGGGGGCGGCGGGGCGGGCGGTGCCCGTACCGGTCCTGGCATGGCCGGCGCGGCCGCGGGTGCGTGCCTCCCCGGCGACCAGGGCGACGGTCATGATGACGAGGACGGCGCTGAGCGCGGCGGCCGGGGTGCGGTCGAAACTGGCCCGGTACGAGGTGTAGATGCCGCGGGTGAAGGTGTCGAACCGCATCAGGGAGACCGCGCCGAAGTCGGAGATCACATACAGCGCGACCAGCAGTCCGCCGCCGGCCGCCGCGGGTCGCAATTGCGGAAGGGTGACGCGCAGGAACGTACGCACGGGGCCGAGTCCCAGTGAGCGGGCCACCTCCTCCTGCGCGGGGTCGGTGCCGCGCAGCGCGGCGGCGACCGGCAGATAGACGTACGGGAAGCTCACCATGGTGAGGGCGAGCGCAGAGCCGGTGAAGCCGGCGAGGTCCACGGACAGCCAGGCGAACGCGGCCACATAACTGGGCACGGCGAGCGGCAGGGTGACCAGTACGGACCAGGCGCGGGCCCCGGGCAGCGCGGTGCGCACGGTCAGCCAGGCCAGGGACACGCCGAGCACCAGGCAGGCGGACACGACGACGGCGGTGAGCCCGAGGCTGCGGCCGAGCAGCAGGACGGTGCGCTCGTCGGCGACGATGTCCCAGGCGTGGCCGGGGCCGTGTTCGAAGGCGCGTACGGCGAGATAGCCGAGCGGCAGCACCGCCAGCACGGCGGCCGCGCACGCGGGTACGAGGAGGACCCAGGAGGGTCTGCTTCCGGCGCGCCCCCGCCCGGTCGGCGCAACGGCGCCTGCCGGGCGGGGGGTTCGGCCCTGCCGGACGGGGGAATCCGGTGTACGCACGAGGGATCAGACCATTCCGACGTCCTGGAGCATGGCCAGGGTGTCCTTGAGCGAGTCGAGCTTGCCGAGGTCGATCCTGGGAGCCTGGAGGGACTCCAGCGGCGGCAGGTCCTCGGTCTTGCTCTTCACGCCCGAGGCCAGCGGATACTCCTTGGTCTCGTCGGCGAAGTAGTGCTGGGCCTCCTCGGAGAGCAGGAAGTCCACCGCCTTCCGGGCGTACTTGTTCTGCTCGGAACTCTTGACGATCCCCACACCCGCCACGTTGACCAGGGCGCCGGGGTCGCCGCCGGGCAGGAAGTGGATCCTGGCCTTGACCTTGTCCTTGCCCTCCTCGGCGACCTTCTCGTACCAGTAGTAGTGGTTGAGCAGGCCGAGGGATGCCTTGCCGGAGTCGACGGCCTCGAGCACCTCGTTGTTCTTCTCGTACGGTTCGGCGTTGGCCTTCAGGCCCTTCAGCCAGGTGCGGGTGGTGTCATCGCCCTCGAGGACGCGCATGCCGGTGACGAACGCCTGGAAGGAGGCATTGGTGGGGGCGTAGGCGATCTTGCCCTTCCACTCCGGCTTCACCAGGTCATGGACGCTGTCCGGGGGCGTGGCCACCTTCTTGGGGTTGTACGCGAGGACGCGTGCGCGCCCGCTGACACCGGCCCAGTCATCGGCAGCGCTGCGGTACGCCGGGTCGACCTTGTCGAGGGTCGCCTGGGGCAGCGGGGTCAGACGGCCTTCGTTGGAAAGCGCGCCGAGCGCTCCGGCGTCCTGTGAGAGGAACAGGCCCGCCTCGGTCTTGTCGCCCTCTTCGAGGAGCTGCGCCGAGAGTTCGGCGCTGTCGCCGTAGCGGACCTCGATGGTGGTGCCGACAGACTTCTCCATCTTCTCGATGAGCGGCCCGACGAGATTCTCGTTGCGGCCGGAGTAGATGACCAGTCCGGCCGGCTCGCTGCTGCAGGCCGCGAGGGCGGGGAGGAGCAGGGCCGCCGCGGTGAGCGCGGTGACCGTGCGGGCCAGGGGGCGTCGCATGGAGATGCCTTCCGGAGAACGTATGAACACCGTATAGATAAGGTAAAGCTAACCTAATGGTCAAGTGCGCGTGTATAGCGGCCTGGTAACGCTCCGGAGGCTGAATCGTGACTTCACATGTAGGTTAGGCTTACTTAAGATGCGCCCGTGAAGCACCACCACGACCTGTGTCCCGCCATCGGCACCGTCCCCTTTGCCAGAGATCTGGCGGACCACGGTGACCGAACGGCCGTCATCACCTCCGACGGCACGATGACCTACCGAGAGCTCGCCGCCCGTGTGGAGGCCACCGCCCGGAAACTGGGCACCGAGCGGCGACTTGTGCTGCTCGCCGGGGCCAACGACCCCGAAGCCCTGGTCGTCTATCTCGCCGCGCTGTCCGCGGGTCATCCCGTGCTCCTGGTCCCGGGCGGCAACGACGAAGCCCTCCGGTCACTGACGGCCGCCTACGACCCGGACGTTGTCGCCCGCCCGGACGACGGCGAGTGGGTGATCGACGAACGGCGCGTCACGTCCGCACACACGCTCCACCCCGATCTCGCCCTGCTGCTGAGCACTTCGGGCTCGACCGGTTCCCCCAAGCTGGTCCGGCTGTCGCATGACAACCTCCAGGCCAATGCCGAGTCCATAGCCATGTACCTGGGCATACGCGACAGCGACCGTGCGGCGACGACACTGCCGATGCACTACTGCTACGGCCTCTCCGTCATCAACAGCCATCTGCTGCGCGGAGCGGGACTGGTACTCACCGGTCTCTCGGTGGCCGACACCTGCTTCTGGGACCTCTTCCGGGCCGGCCGGGGCACGTCATTCGCCGGTGTCCCCTACACCTTCGACCTGCTCGACCGGGTCGGCTTCGACGGCATGCGGCTGCCGCACCTGCGGTACATCACCCAGGCCGGCGGCCGACTGGCCCCCGAACGGGTGGCCCGGTTCGCGGAGCGCGGACTCCGCGACGGAAGAGACTTGTTCGTGATGTACGGGCAGACGGAGGCGACGGCCCGCATGGCCTATCTGCCGCCGGAGCTCGCCGCGTCACGTCCCGAGGCCATCGGCATCCCCGTCCCCGGCGGCTCGTTCCGTCTCGACCCTCACCCCGACTGGCCCGGCCGTGACACCGGAGAGCTGGTGTACACCGGCCCCAACGTCATGCTCGGCTACGCCGAAAGCCCGTCCGATCTCCGCCTGGGCCGTACCGTCGAGGAACTCCCCACCGGCGACATCGCCCGCCGCGCCGACGACGGGCTGTACGAAGTCATCGGCAGGCGCAGCAGTTTCGCCAAGATCCTCGGCCTGCGCGTCGACCCGCAGCAGGTGGAAACCATGCTCGAACGGCACGGCATCCCCGCCTGCTGCCTGGGCGCCGACGACGAACTCGTCGTGGCCGTCACCGGGGACGCGGACGCCACGCACATCCGCCGCCTGGTCGCCGCCGAGTGCGGCCTGCCGCCGAGCGCGATACGTGTCCTCGTACTCACCGAACTGCCCCGACTTGCCTCGGGAAAGCCCGACTACCGCGCCGTACGCGAACTCACCCACGACGACACGCCCGGCACCCGGCATGAGCAGGCCGGCCCGGCGGCCGGCTCGGACCCCGTGGACCTGTGCCGGCTCTACGCCGAGATCCTCGACCGCACGGATGTCACGGAGGACAGCAGCTTCGTCGGCCTCGGCGGCGACTCGCTCAGCTATGTCGAGATGTCCCTGCGGCTCGAAGAGACCCTCGGCCATCTGCCCGCCGACTGGCACACGCTCCCCATCCGCGAACTCGAACCCGCCCCACGGCCGGCGCGGTCATGTCGCCGCCGCACCGTCGAGACCGGTGTCGTCCTGCGCGCCGTCTCGATCGTCCTGATCGTCGGCTCGCACATCCACCTCTTCGGCATCAAGGGCGGAGCCCATCTGCTGCTGGCGGTGGCCGGGTTCAACTTCGCCCGCTTCCACCTCACCTCGGAGGAACACCGCGACCGCATCCGGCATCTGTGGCGCAGCATCGCCGGCATCGCCGTACCCAGCGTGGTCTGGATAGCGCTGGTGCGGCTCCTCACCGACGAGTACACCATTGCCACCCTCCTCCTGTACGAGACCGTCGTGGGCCGGCCGGACGGCGGGACGCCCCACTTCTGGTTCATCGAGGCCCTGCTCTACATCCTGGTCGCGGTCGCGGCCCTGCTGGCCATACCCGCGATGGACCGCCTGCAGCAGCGGTTCGCCTTCGGGTTCCCGATGGCGCTCATGAGCCTCGGCCTGGTCACCCGCTACGACCTGTTCGGCATCGGCGCCCACGACCGGCTGCCCTCCGCGGCCGTCGTCCCCTGGCTGTTCGCACTCGGCTGGGCCGCCGCGAAGGCCGCCTCGTGGAGGCAGCGGCTGATCGTGACGGTGGCAGCCGTCGCCACCGTGCCCGGCTTCTTCCAGGACGAGCCCTGGCGTGAGGTCCTGATCATCGCCGGGTTCGCACTGCTGGTGTGGGTCCCGAGCCTGCCGTGCCCCCGGCTGCTCAGCCGGGTGGCCGGAGTGCTGGCGACCGGCTCGATGTACATCTACCTCACGCACTGGCAGGTGTTCCCGCGACTGGAGGGCCAGTTCGCGGTGGTGGCGCTGCTCGCCTCACTGGCCTTCGGTGTCGGCTACGCGGCCATGGCGACGCGCGCGACGCGGTGGCTGCACACCGTCAGATTCCGGGCCCCGGCCGTCCGGGTCCGCTGACCGGGAACGTTCCCGTCCCGCGGGAGCCCGGCACGACCAGCCCTGTTTCCGGCCCCGGGGATCAATGGAAACGTGGTTGGCACTGAGATTGATCACGGTCTCTGAGCTGGCGCGGAGAGGCTGGTCGGCTCCTTCGCGCTTCCCGGCGCCTGTTCCGGGAGGCCTCTGACAACACCGGACCGGCTTCCTGGCCGGTCCCTGCCCCCACCCCAGACGTGGCCTCGGCTCGCGGGCCGCCGGCCCCAGCCGGCTGCTCAGTCGAGTGGATCCACTGGGTCGATGATCCGGTACCCCACGCCGGGCGTGGTGGCGATGACCGGAGGGCCGCCGAGTTTGCGACGCAGGCGGCTGATGGTCACCGTGACGGTGTTTGTGAACGGGTCGGCGTGTTCGTCCCAGACCTGCTCAAGGAGGTCCTCCGTGCTGAGGAAGGCAGGGCTTGCGCTCAGGAGGGCTTCGAGTACCGCGAATTCCTTGACGGAGAGGTCTAGTTGGCGCCCGTCGCGACTGACGGTGCGGCGCATTGGGTCGAGTTCGATGCCCGCCGCGCTCAGGGTGCGGGACCGGGCGGCGGGGCGGCGGCGAGCCAGGGCGCGGATGCGCAGGACGAGTTCGGGGAAGTGGAAGGGCTTGGCGAGATAGTCGTCGGCGCCCAGGGTCAGGCCGCTGACGCGGTCACCGGGCGTGCCTGCGGCGGTCAGCATCAGGACCATCACGCGGCCGTCCCGCTCGGTGATCATCTGGCAGAGGGTGTCGCCGTGGATGCCTGGCAGGTCACGGTCGAGCACGACGACGTCGTACGCGTTGATGTCCAGCTTGGCCGCGGCGTCGAGCCCGTCGTGGGCCACGTCGACGGCCATTCCCTGGTCATGCAGTCCCTCGGCGATGACCTCGGCGAGGGCGCGGGCGTCCTCGACCACCAGGACTCTCAACGCGCCACGTCCGTCTCTGCGCCAGGGGCTTTTGTCGCCCTGTCGTCCGTCCGGGGGATGGTGATGGCGACGCGCAGGCCGCCGTCGGGGCGGGCGCGCAGCTCCAGGGAGCCACTGTGGGCCTCCGCGATGGCCGCGACGATGGAGAGGCCGAGGCCGCTGCCCCGGCCGGTGCCGGTCCGGTCGGCGCCAAGGCGGCGGAAGGGCTGCGCGAGGTCCGCCACCCGCCACTGGTCGAGGACCCGTCCGCTGGACTCGACGACAAGGGACACTGTGCCTCCGTCGTCCCTTCCACCCCCTTCGGCGCGTACTTCGACGCCGATCCAGCCCCCAGAGTCGTTGTGCGTGATCGCGTTGTCGATCACGTTGTCGGCCACGCGGCGCAAAAGGGTGCGGCTGCCCCACACCCACGCGGAGTCGTCGATCCGCTTTTCCCGCACCGTCAGGCCCTTGGCTGCGATGTCCTCGGCCCGTCCGGCCACGGCGGTCAGCACGAGCTGGCCGAGGGCGAGCCGTCCCGTGTCGGTGAACTCGCCGTGCTGGGTGCGCGCCAGGACGAGGAAGCTCTCCAGCAGCCGGTCCACCTGGTCGAGTTCGGTGCGCATCCGTGCGGCCAGGGTGGCTGTGGTCTCGGGGACGGGGCCCGGCTTGGCGAGGGCCACGTCCAGGGAGGCGCGCATCGTGGTGAGCGGGGTGCGCAGTTCGTGGGAGGCGTTGGCGACGAAGAGGCGCTGGGCGTCGAAGGAACCCTCCAGGCGGCCGAGGAGGTCGTCGATGGTGTCGGCGAGGTCCTTCACCTCGTCGCCGGGGCCGTCGATCGCCAGGCGTTCGTGCAGGCTGTCAGCGGTGATCCGGCGGGTGGCCACCGTCATCACACGCAGCGGGCGCAGCACCCGGCCAGCGACGAACCAGCCGAGACCGACCGAGACCACCGCCATGACGCCGAGCGCGATGGCGGACCCGATCAGGATCTGCTGGGACTGGGTGTCGTGCGCCTGGGCCAGCTGCTGCTCCAGTGCCTCGATACGTCCCTGGGCCTGTGCCGGCGTAGCGGGCTGCTCGGTGCCGTTGTCGGGTGCGGCCTGGCTGGAGCTTGATCCTCCGGATGCCGCCACGGCCGCGATGGCGAGCAGTGCCGTTCCCGACAGCAGGAACAGGGCGACATACAAGGCGGTGAAGCGGGCACGGGCGGTGCCACGGCGTAGGCCGAGCCGGGCGGTCAGGCCCGTGAGCCGTCGGGGCAGCTCCCCTTTCATCCGCCTGCTCTCCTCTCGTCACCGCACCAGGACACATACCAGGCCAGGTTAAGCCGAGGTGCCTAACAGCGAGATGACAGTGGCCGTTCGGCTCCTGTAACCCGTGCCGTCTCAGGGTGGCCCCATGAGCAATGAGAGTACGAAGTCCACGATCGAGGTCATCGGTCTGCGTAAACGCTTCGGGCCACAGCTGGCTCTGGACGGGATGACGTTCACCGTGCGCCCCGGACGGGTGACCGGCTTCGTCGGCCCGAATGGTGCGGGAAAGTCCACCACCATGCGCGTCATCCTGGGCCTGGACGCGGCTGACGAGGGCAAGGCCTTGGTCGGCGGGGTGCCGTACCGCACCTTGCGTCGCCCGCTGCGGTGTCTGGGGGCACTGCTCGACGCTTCCGCGCTGCAGCCGAGCCGCACCGCCCGTAACCACCTGCTGTGGCTGGCCCACTCGCAGGGCGTGTCTGCCCGGCGGGTGGACGAGGTCATCGAACAGGCCGGCCTGGGCTCGGCTGCCCGGCGCAAGGCGGGCGGCTTCTCGCTCGGTATGCGTCAGCGCCTGGGGATCGCGGCGGCGCTGCTCGGTGATCCGCCGGTGGTCATGTTGGACGAGCCGTTCAACGGCCTCGACCCCGACGGCATCGTGTGGATGCGCGGCTTCCTGGCAGCGCTTGCCCGGCAGGGCCGCGCCGTCCTGGTCTCCAGCCACCTGATGAGCGAACTCGAAGACACCGCGGACCATCTCGTGGTGATCGGACGCGGCCGGGTCGTCGCGGACACCAGCGTGTCCGAACTGCTCGCCGAGGCGTCCGGCGGCCGGGTCGTCCTGCGTACCTCGGCGTCCCCGCGCGCGGCTCAGATCCTGCAGGCCGCGGGCGCCACCGTGGTCGCCACCGGCCCCGACACCCTCGGCCTCACGGGCCTTCCCGACGAGGAGGTCGTGGCCCTGCTCGCCCGGAACGGGGTGCCGTTCTCGCAGGTGTCCGCACATCGGGCGACGCTCGAAGAGGCGTACATGGAGCTCACCCGGTACGCGGTGGAGTACCGGGGCATCCCGGCGGGGGAGGCTACGCCATGACCGCCACCTCCACCCCTCGTCCCCCAGCCATGAAGCGTGCTGAGCGGATCGGGTTCCTCAGGACACTGCACGCCGAGTGGACGAAGTTCCGTACGGTACGCGGCTGTGTCCTCGCCATGGTGGGGGCTCTCCTGGCGATGATCGTGGTCGGCCTGCTCGGCACGGCCGCCCCCGCCCCCGGCGGACGCGGCGCCGACTCCGCCTCGTACCCGAAGGGCCCCGGCGGCGAGGCAGTCAATGACAGCTTCTACTTCGTCCACAAGAAGCTCACCGGCGACGGCACCCTCACCGTTCCCCTGCGGTCCCTGACCGGTGTGGCCGACACCGGGATTGGCGGCAAGCCGACCAACGGCGCCCAGCCCTGGGCCAAGGCCGGGATCATCGTGAAGGAAAGCCTCACCCAGGGATCCCCGTACGTGTCGGTCGTGGCCACCGGCGGCCACGGAGTGCGCATGCAGTACGACTACACCCACGACACGGCGGGCCCTTCCAACAAGGTCTCCAAGGAGTCCCCGCGCTGGCTGCGCCTGGTCCGCTCCGGCGACAGTCTCACTGGTTACGCCTCCACCGACGGCTCCCACTGGAGCAAAATCGACAGCGTGAAGCTGCCCGGGCTTCCGCACACCGTGCACGCCGGGCTCTTCGCCACGTCACCGGAGGCGAAGCAGGACACCGCGGCGGGCACGGGCTTCAGCCCCGCCGTGGCCACCGGCACCTTCGGCGCCCCTGGCGTCACCGGCGGCTGGTCCCAGGGCGCGTGGAGCGGCACACAGGTGGGCGGTGACGCGGGCACCTCCGGCAGCTACACGAACACCCTCAAGGGCGGCTTCACCCAGACCGGCGACGGCGGCTTCACCGTGACCGGGGCCGGTGACATCGCACCGGTCGTCGGCGGGCCCGTCATGGGCGGCGGCTTCTCCATCGAGAACTTCCTTGTCGGCACGTTCGCCGGGCTCATCGTGGTGATCGCCGTGGGCACGGTGTTCATCACCGGCGAGTACCGGCGCGGTCTGCTGCGTACGACCATGGCAGCAACTCCCCTGCGGGCCAGGGTGCTTGGCGCCAAGGCGCTGACGGCCGGGGGCATCGCGTTCGCCATCGGCCTGGTCGCCGCCGCGATCACCGTCCCCATCGGGGAACGCAGCGCCCTCGGCAGAGGCTTCCATGTCTTTCCCGTCACGTCGGCGACCGAACTGCGCGTCATGGCCGGCACCGGCCTGCTCTGCGCGGCCGCCGCCGTACTCGCCCTCGGCGTCGGCACCCTCCTGCGGCGCAGCGCCACGGCGGTCGCCCTGGTCATCGCGTCGATCGTGCTGCCCTTCCTGCTCGCCACCTCCGGCGTCTTGCCCCCGGACGTCTCCCAGTGGCTCCTGCGGGTAACCCCGGCGGCGGGTTTCGCCATCCAGCAGACCCTGCCGCACTACGCGCAGGTGCTCAGCGTGTACGAGCCGTCGACCGGCTACTACCCGCTGGCACCGTGGGCCGGCTTCGCCGTCCTGTGCGGTTACGCCGCGCTCGGCTTCGGACTGGCCGTGGTACGGCTGCGCAGGAGGGACGTATGAGTTTCCCGAGCAACGCTCGACTCATGAACACGGCGGACGGCACCTGGCGCGGGGACCTCGGCCGAGCCCTGCGCGCGGAGTGGACGAAACTGCGCACCGCAGGGGACGCCGGCAGACTTCTCCTGCTCGCCGTCGCGCTCACCGTGGCTGTCGGCTGCGGCACCGCCAAGGCCGTGAAGTGCCCGGACACGGGGTGCGGCCAAGACGCCGTCAAGCTCGCCCTGACCGGCGTCACTGTCGGGCAGGCGGTCATCACCGTCTTCGCGGTCCTTGCCGTTGGCGGCGAGTACGGAACCGGGATGATCCGCACCACGCTCACGGCGGTGCCGAACCGGCTCACCGTCCTCACCGCCAAGGCGACGGTCATCACCACGGCCGTCCTGGCCTCCGGGACGGGCGCCGTCCTGGTCTCCCTCTTCGCCGGCCGCTACATCCTGCCCGGCAACGGATTCACCGAGGCGCACGGCTACGCCCCGCTGTCCCTGGCCGACGGCCCGACCCTGCGCGCGGCCCTGGGCTCGGTCCTCTACCTCGCCCTGATCGCCCTGCTCGCCCTCGGCGTGGCGACGGCGGTGCGAGGGGCGGCGACCGCCATCGGGATCGTGCTCGGGCTGCTCTACCTCTTCCCGGTCATCACCCAGGTGGTCCACGATCCGGAGTGGCAGCGCCACCTTCAGCAGATCGCGCCGATGACCGCCGGCCTCGCGGTCCAAGCCACCGTCGATCTGCCCGGGTTGCCCATCGGCCCATGGGCAGGCCTGGGCACCCTCGCCGCGTGGGCCGCGTCCGCCATGCTGGCCGGGGGCCTGCTACTTCAGAGGCGTGACGTGTAGCTGCCTCGATCCAGGCCGGAGCGCGGTGGCCACTTCGGGCCGGCCAACGCTCCTGGGAGCGGACCGATAGCAGGTATGTGACGGCCCACACAGGTCCTTGCACCGCTACCCCTGCAGATAGCGGTGCAAGAAGGTGCCGGACATGCGGCGGTACGTACGACAAGCCCGGTCTGCGCGCGCAGGTAGTACTGGTCGACGTGCACCAGTCGGCCCCGGGTCAGAGCCTCGTCGCCCGGGTCGATGACGGGGGTGCAGCCGATGTTGCACGCCTCGGCGACCAGCAGTGCGACCACGCGCCGCATCGCCGTCCTCGCCGCCAAGGCCCCCTCACCGCTCTGACGCTCGCCGCGGGGACCGTCGCGGTGCTCGGGTCTCTGCTGGCCGGTCGCATCGTCCTGCCCGGGAGCGGCTTCACGTCCGGGCCTGGCCAGCCGCTTCTGTGCCTGGCGGACGGACCGACGCTCCGCGCGGCCGTCGGCTCCGCCCTGTACCTCGCGCTGATCGCCCTGCTCGGCCTCGGTATCAGCGTCGCCGTGCGGGACTCCGCAGCGGCCATCGGGGTCGCGCTGGGATTGATCTATCTCTTCCCGGTCGCCATCCGCATGGTCTCCGATCCGGACTGGCAGCGGCGCCTCTTCCAGATCTCGCCGATGAACGCAGGGCCGGCGGTCCAGGCCACCATCGATCCGTCCGGCTGGCCCATCGGCCCATGGGCAGGGCTCGGCGTGCTCGCGGCATGGGCCGCCGCGGCGCTCCTGTGCGGAGGGCCGGTGCTGCGGATGCGCGACGCGTGAGCGGGTCTCAGAGTGCCACCAGCGTCGTCTCGGTGGCCTTGACGCTCGCCCAGACGGCCACCCCGTCCCCGAGGCCCAGTTCCGCGGCTGCCTCGATGGTGATCTCGGCGACGAGGTCGGGGGAGTGCTCCGACGTGATCAGGACCCTCAGCCGGCTGCCGACCGGGGTGATCTCCCGGACCGTGCCCGGCCAGACGTTGCGGGGGCTGCCGGTGGGCCTGTCGCGGTGGACGGACACGGCCTCCGGGGCGATGATCGCCAGCGCCTCGGTGTCCTCGGGCAGCGGGTCGGCCACCGCGAGATGTCCCCCCTCGGGAAGCGCGAGCCCGTCGGCGGTGGCGGTGCCCGGCCAGGCGTTGCGCCCCAGCATCCGGGCGACCCACGGGGAGCGGGGGTGGCGGGTGACCTCGACGGGCGGCGCGTCCTGGAGCGTACGCCCGTTCTCGAGCACCAGCACACGGTCCGCGAGGGAAACGGCCTCCACCGGGTCGTGGGTGACGATCAGACAGACACCCCCGAATCCGTCGAGGTGGCCGCGCAGCATGTGCCGCACCTGGGCGCGCGTGGTCTGGTCGAGGGCGGCGAGCGGCTCGTCCAGCAGCAGCAGCCGGGGCCGGGCGGCCAGCGCGCGGGCCAGGGCGACCCGCTGGGCCTGGCCACCCGAGAGCTGGGCCGGCCTGCGGCCGGCCAGATGACCGACGCCGAGGCGGTCGAGCCACATCTGGGCGGTGCGGCGGGCCTCGGCGCGAGGCACCCCCTGACTGCGCAGCCCGTACGCGGTGTTGGCGCGAGCGCTCAGATGCGGGAACAGTGCGCCGTCCTGGGGCACCCAGGCGACTCCGCGCCGGTGCGGAGGCAGCGCGGTGACATCGGCGTCGCCGAGCCGGATCCGGGCGTGCGCGCGGTCGGTGAGGCCGAGCAGGGCTCGCAGCAGGGTGGTCTTACCGGCGCCGTTGGGACCCACGACGGCGATGGTGGTGCCGGGCTCGGCGTCGAGGACGAGCTGGTTGAAGCCGGTGACGTCGGCATGCAGCGGCCAGCGCTCGAGGGGAACGGCGGGCGGCTCCGGCGGTGCGGCCGGCGTTTCGGCGCCCTCCGTCTGCGGTCCGGGACGCTGCCGCCGGTCCGTGGAGACGCCCGTCCAGCGTCCACGCAGAGCGACCAGTACGGCCATGGCGATGACAAGCAGCAGCAGCGAGACGGAGGTGGCGGCCTCCGGCTGCTCCTGGAGGAGCAGATAGACCTGGAGCGGCAGGGTCTGCGTGGTGCCGGGCAGGTTTCCCGCGAAGGTGATGGTGGCGCCGAACTCGCCCAGCGCCCGTGCCCAGGTGAGTGCGGCACCGGCTGCGAGACCGGGCGCGACCATGGGCAGCGTGACGGTGAAGAAGACCCGCACGGGGGAGGCGCCGAGCGAGGCCGCGGTCTCCTCGTAGCGGGGCCGCAGCCCGGCGAGGGTCCCCTCGAGGCTGATGATCAGGAACGGCATCGCCACGAACGTGGACGCCATCACCGCGCCCGAGGTGTGGAACGGCAGCGTGATGCCGAAGGTGTCCTCCAGCCACGGGCCGAGCAGCCCGCGGCGGCCGAAGCCGAGCAGCAGCGCTACACCGCCCACGGTCGGCGGCAGCACCATGGGGAGCAGTACCAGGGAACGTACAAGTGCCTTGCCGGGAAAGGGAACCCGGGCCAGCAGCCAGGCGAGCGGGACGCCCAGCAGCAGCGAAAGACCCAGCGACCAGAACGAGACCACCAGGGACAGTCTCAGCGCCTGGACGACGCCGGGGCTGGTGAGATGGGCTGCCAGATCGCTCCAGGACGTGCGGACCAGGATGCCGGTCAGCGGCAGCAGCAGGAACGCGATCGCGAGCAGCGCGGGCAGTGCCAGCGTGAGCGGAGGGCGCGGTCGCGAGCGTCTCATGGCGTTTCCAGGGATCGTGCGTCGTACGGATGAAACCGCGAGCGGGCCGCCCTCCCCCAAGCTCTCGGCTTCGCTCGAGCAGGGGGGACCCCATCGGCGGTTCGGCGGGTTACGGCTTCTGGAAGCCTGCGTCCTGAAGGATCTTCTGGCCCTCGGGGCCGCTGAGCCACCGCACGAACTCCGCGGCGGCCTCGGCGTTCTTGGACGCCTTCAGCGGGGCCGCAGGGTACTCGGCGACCGCGTTCTGCGCGTCGGGAATCTCGACCGCGTCGACCTTCTCAGGGGCGCTGTCGGCGTCCGTCTTGTAGACCAGGCCCGCGTCGGCCTCGCCGAGCTCCACCTTGCTCAGCACGGCCCGGACGTTCGGCTCCTGGGAGACCGGCTTCACGACGATCTTCTGGGCGTCCAGGATCTTCTGGCTGTACTTGCCGACCGGTACCTCGGGCGCGGCCAGGACGACCTTGAGCTCGGTGTCGGCGAGATCCCTCAGCTCGTCGATCTTCTTCGGGTTGCCCTCGCCGGTGGCGACGACCAGGCGGTTCTTCGCGATGACGGTGGGGTCGGCGGCGAGCTCGGCCCCCACGCCGTCGATGCTCCTGGTGTCCGCGGTGACCAGGGCGTCGGCCGGGGCGCCCTGCTTGACCTGGGCGACCAGCTCCTGGGACCCGGCGAAGGAGAACGTGATCTTCGTGCCGGGATGGGCCTTCTCGTAGGCGGCGCCCGCGGTCTTGAAGACATCGGTGAGCGAGGCGGCGGCCAGTACGGTCAGCTGGGCCTTCGGGACGGAGGCCGCGCTGTCCTCGGTGGACTTCGGCGTGTCCTTCTCGCCGTCGTCACTGCCGCACGCGGCCAGCGGAACCAGCAGCGCGGCGGTCAGGACCGCGGCGGCGGCGCGGCGGCGGCTGAAGGCGTGGGACATGGTGACTCCTGGATGAGCGGCGGGCAGGCGGAAACAGCCGCCCGAGCGGGAAGGTGCCGCGTCGGGGACGGACGACGCCGCTGAGGAAGAAAAGTGGGCAGGGGGTCAGATGCGGTCGATGTGCACGCTGGTCGACTTCACACGGGCGGTGGCCTGCATGCCGACTTCAAGCCCCAGCTCCTCGACGGCCTCCCGGGTCAGCAGGGAGACCAGTCGGTGCGGTCCCGCCTGGATCTCGACCTGGGCCGCCACATCGCCGAGCTTGACGGAGGTGACGATGCCCGGGAAGGCGTTGCGGGCCGAGGTGTAGGAGGTTTCCTCCTCGTCGTGCCCGTCCTGGGCGAGCTCGACGGAGAAGGCGGCCAGATCGCGGCCGTCGATGAGGCGGCGGCCGCTCTCGTCGCGATGGGTCGCGACGCGGCCCGCGTCGGCCCAGCGTCGTGCGGTGTCGGGACTGACGCCGAGCAGGCGTGCTGCCTGCCCAATCGTGTAGGACTGCATATGCGTCAACATAGGTCGCCTGGGCTCGCATTTACAACCTGTCAGAGGAAGCCTTGTGGCAAATGCGAGCCTCGCTGGAGGAAGATCCAAAGGGTGTGGTCCCGACCCGGACCCGGGTCGCGGCCGTGGCCCGGTGCGGGCGGCCCTGCTGTGCCGACTCGCTATCCGCGTGCCACCGGCCACCGGCCGAGCTCCTCGGGGGTACGCGGGCCGGGCTCGCCCTCCCCGAGCAGCCCCTGTGCGCGCAGCAGCGCCGTGACGGTGATGCTCCAGGGCATCCGCAGCCGGGCGGCGTCGAGCAGCTCCGGCCGGCCCAGCAGTTCCGCGGCCGGCCCGGTGCACAGCCCGTCAGGGGTCAGCACGGCGGCATCGTCGGCCCAGCGCAGCGCGAGGCCCACGTCGTGCGTGGCCATCACCACGGTGGTCCCCGCCGCCCGGAGCCCGCCCAGCACCTCGAGCAGCTGCTCCTGCCCGTGCGGGTCCAGCCCGGCCGTGGGTTCGTCCAGGATCAGCACCCGGGGGCGCATGGCCACCGCGCCCGCGATCGCGGCCCGCTTGCGCTGCCCGTACGACAGCAGATGCGTCGGCCGGTCGCGCAACGCGGCGATGCCCAGCGCTTCGAGCGCCTCCTCGACCCGCGCGCGCACCTCGGCCTCCGGCAGCCCCAGATTCATCGGTCCGAACGACACGTCCTGGCCGACCGAAGCAGCGAAGAGCTGGTCGTCCGGGTCCTGGACGACCAGCTGCACGCTCGTACGCAGCCGGGTGAGCCCCGTACGGCCGTACGCCACCGGCTCGCCGTCGAGCCGCAGCAGGCCGGTCACGCAGCGCAGCCCGCCGCTGAGCAGCCGGAGGAGAGTGGTCTTGCCGCTGCCGTTGTGGCCGAGGAGGGCCAGCGACCGGCCCTTCGGGACGCCGAAGTTCACGCCCTCGATCACCGGTGGGCCGTCCTCGTAGGCGAATCCCGCCTCGACGAGTTCCACGACTGGCTGCTGCGCGGTCATAGGACGAACCTTTCGAGTACGAGGGTGAGCGCGGCGATGGCCGCCAGCAGGGCGGCCGTGGCGCCCAGGAAACGGCCCGAGACCCGCGCCTCGGGCACCAGGACGCGCAGCGTCCCGTCGTAGCCGCGCCCGGCGAGGCCGTTCTGGAGGCGGGCGGCCCGGTCGAAGGCGCGCACGAAGGCCGTCGCGCCGAGCCCGGACAGGGAGCGCCAGGTGGCGGCCCTGGTGGTGTGGCCGAGTCGGGCCGCCTGGGCCTGGCGCACCTGGGTGACCGCGTCGAGCAGCAGAAAACCGATCCGGTACATGACCAGGGCGACATCCACCACGGGGGCGGGTACACCGGCCCGTACGAGCCGTGGCAGCACGTCCGACACAGGCGTTGTGAAGGCGAACAACAGCACCCCGAGCGAGGCCGACGAGGTGCGCAGCAGCAGGTTCGCGGCGTGGACCGGGCCGTCCGGCGCGAGCGACACGAACCCGTGCGCGCCGCCGACCTGGACCAGCAGCGGCAGCGCGCCCGTGAAGCAGAAACCGAGCGGCACGCGGAACGCCCGCCACAGCAGCCGGGGCGCCACTCCGGCCGGGCCGAGCAGCACGGCCAGCGTGGCCGCGCCGACCAGGAGCGCGCCGGGCCAGGGCGGCAGACACACCGCCGAGACGGTCAGGCCCAGGCCGAGGCACGCCTTCTCCAGGGGATGGCGGCCGCGCCAGCGACTGCTGTGCGCCGCCGCGTCGATGGGCAGCACCGGCGCCTACGCTTCCGAGCCGTGCGACTCGTCGGCGCGAGCGGTGTCGCGGTCCGCCTGAACTCCGGCCTCCCGTGCGGCCACCGCACGCGCCTCGCCCTGCCGGCGGCCCCTGCGCAGCCCGAAGTAGTACGCCAGCACCCCGGCCCCGATCGCGGCCTGCAGGGCGAAGAGCGCGGACTCGATCTCGCCGGACGGCGGCTCGTACAGCGGTGAGAACCACGGCTTGTAGTCCGGCTCCAGCTCCGTGATGGCCCTCTCCGCCTGGGCGTCGGACCCGGCGAAGGGCTCCTCCTTGCCGTCGCCGAGCCCGAGGGCCAGCGGCAGGACCGCCAGGGCGGCCACGACCAGGAGCAGCAGAGTGTTGATCTTCGCGTTACGGCTCATCGGGCAACTCCCAGCCTGGTCAGTTCGGCCTTGCTGGACTGCGTCAGCAGGCGCATCACCAGCACCGTCAGCAGCCCCTCGCTCACCGCGAGCGGGATCTGGGTGACCGCGAAGATGCCACCGAACTTGGCCAGCGCGCCGAGGAATCCGCTGCTCGGGTCCGGGAAGGCCAGCGCCAACTGGACGCTGGTGACGCAGTACGTGGAGAGGTCGGCGACGAAGGCGCCGAAGAACACGGCGACCATCAGCGGCACCCCCGACCGCCGGAGCAGCCAGTAGGTCCCGAATCCCGCCCAGGGGCCCGCGATCGCCATGGAGAATACGTTGGCACCCAGCGTGGTGAGCCCGCCGTGGGCCAGCAACAGGGCCTGGAACAGCAGGGTGATGGTGCCCAGGACGGCCATGATCGGCGGTCTGAACAGGATCGCTCCCAGTCCGGTGCCGGTGGGATGGGAACAACTGCCTGTCACGGATGGGAGCTTGAGTGCGGAGAGGACGAACGTGAAGGCTCCGGACGCGCCGAGCAGCAGGGTGCTCTCGGGATTCGCCCTGACTTCGCGGGTCAGTGCCCGTACACCGTGGACGACGAAGGGGGCGGACGCGGCACCCCAGGCGACCGCGTGCAATGGGGGCAGATACCCCTCGGCTATGTGCATGTCTGAGAAGACCTCTCCAGCACCTCGTGGATGGACGACGCGCCCCGGCCGGTCTCCTGGCTGACGGGTCATGCCGCCCGGACTCCGCCTTCCCGGGGCGGCCGCGGTCTCCCGCGGACGTCCCAGTGGCTCCCCCGAGGGGGTCGGAACCGGACTTCCCGATCACAGTGGCGAGGGCCGCACCGGTTCTTCACCGGTTTCCCGTGCACCAAGGCCCTGTGACCCTATTGGGTACGGGGCCATTTGTCACAAGCGGCAGTACTGGCCGGTAACACAACGGGGCCGGATGCGGTAGTGGGCTCACCGGGGTCAGAATGGTGCAATGCCGGACAAAAAGAGGAGGCGGCATGAACGCTGAGTCCGATTCCGAGCGGGAGCGGCTGGGTGGCGTGACTCCCGACAGGCTCCTGCACACCGGTGCGCGTGACGACGTGGACGCCGAGGATCTGGTTCTCGCCTCGGGGCGCGACATCACTCCGAAGAATCTGGAGTGGGCGCGGCGCCGCCTGGAAAAGGAAGGCCGCGCGGCCATCGACAAACAACTCCCCTGATTCACCTTCTCCGTATGGCGGTGCGCGCCGGCCCCGGTCCACGGGAGGCGGTGCGCACCTTTATGCGCACTCCGGCCGGTCCGCCCAAGATCGCTCAGTCCGTTCCGTAGACGCTCTCCGTGAAGGACGCGATCTGGTTCGCGGGCAGCTTCCTCACGAGATTCGCCTCGCTGATCATGCCGACCGGCCTGCCGGCTTCCATGACGACGATCCTGCGCACCCGTGCCTCGCTCATCAGCTTGACCGCCTCCGCCGCTCCGGCGTCCGCGTCGACCGCGATCAGGTTGCCCTGGGCGAGGTCGCCCGCGGTCACCCTGGACGGGTCCTTGCCGGCCGCGACGCACTTCACCACGATGTCGCGGTCGGTGACGATCCCGGTCAGCTCTCCGTCGCTGCTTCTGACCGGAAGTGCGCCGAAATCGTGGTCGCGCATCACCTGTGCCGCGCGGTCGAGTGTCTCGGTCGCGGGAATGACACGGAGATCGCCGGTCATCAGGTCGCGAGCGGTGAGCATGGAGGCCTCCGGGCGGGATGTCGAGGGTCGCCACCGACATGCTGGCCGTGTTCGGGCCCGTATGCGAGCCGGAGATGCCGTACGGGTGAGCGGCCGCCCGGCCCACGGTCGTCCAGGTCGATCAGCAGGTCCCCGCCGCGGCGGGGCACACGCTGCAGTCCGCCCAGCGCCGGCCGGTGACCATGATCAGTGGGTATGCGTCGGCACGCGTGACGGAGAGGTCCCGAACCAACTCTCCGGTGGCAAGGGAGCCCAGCACGTCGACACCGCCCCCGGCGTCCAGATCGCACGTCCGCGCTACCGCCATCTCTGCAGGGCGCCGCAGGCCAGAAGGCCGACGTTCACACGATCGAGGCCAAGCCGCCCTTACTGACGCTCCCCAAACAGCAGTTACCAACCCTCCGGTCCGGCCGACTGAGGCGGCCCTGGCCCGGCCGGCCCCGGCTCGGGGCCGTTCGGCCCTCGATCGGGCCCGGTGCCCCGGCGGATCGTGGGAACCAGAACCACTCGACGACGCGGCAGGGCACCGCGTTCGGTGCATGACCGGACCCACGGGGTGGCACAGGGCCGGGGAGATCGTGAGCGGTTCCGTCCACCCACGGGTGACCGCGCCGACAGTGACCAGTAGGAGCCGCAGAGATGAAGCACTGCAGAGTCGGAAACCTGATGGTGGACGAGGTCGTCTCGGTCACCCCGTCGGCACCCTTCAAGGACGTCGCGAAGCTGCTCGCCGAGCACGACATCAGCGGTCTTCCCGTCCTGGACGACGACGACCGGGTCCTCGGGGTCGTCTCCGAGAGCGATCTCCTGGTCCGCCAGGCATCGGCCGGGCAGCCGGAGCCGGAACCGAACGGCCCTCGGCACGCAGGCCAGGACACTCCGGGCACAGCCAGGTGGGATGCCCTCACTGCCACGCAGCTGATGTCCGCACCGGCTGTCACCGTCCGTGCCCAGGACACGGTCGCGGAGGCGGCTCGTACGATGATCCGGCGCGGCGTGGAGCGTCTTCCCGTCGTCGACGAGGAGGACCGCCTCGTCGGCATCGTGACCCGGCGCGATCTCCTCAAGGTCTTCCTGCGGCCCGACCGGGAGATCCGCCAACGGGTGATCGAGGACGTCCTTCTGGACACGATGCGGCTGGCGCCCGATGCCGTCGCCGTGCACGTCCTCGACGGCGTGGTCACCCTGGAAGGGCAGCTGGAGAAGAGCACTGACATCCATGTCGTCCGGCGGCTGACCGAGCGGATCGACGGCGTGGTGTCGGTGGCCGACCACCTCACCGCACGCGTCGACGACTCCCGCACGACGCCGTCCGACCGGACGGCAGACCACATCGCGTGGTGACGTCGGCCCCGCGCCGTGCGTTACGGCGGCGCCCCCGACGCCTCGGATCGGGCCGGCCGGAGCACCCCCCCCGCGGACTGACGACGGCGGACGGTCAGCGGCCGCGGACCGAGGACGTCGGTTCCGGAACGGGGTGCGCGGGCGTGCTCACCCTGGTCGTTCACCCGGATGGTGACCTTCCCGCCGGTCTGCGTGGCCGCCGGGACGTCAACGGTCCCGGTGTGCTGCCGGGCCGCCGGATGCTGCCGGACCGCCTCCGCCGCGCTCCGCCTTCCCGGGGCGGCCGCTCAGGGACCGCTCGGCCCCGGAGGGGCGGCGGCGAGCACCCGAACGGGCGACGTACCGGCACGCACGCCTGTACGTTGGTGCCGTGCGGAGCATGAGAGACGCGGACCCCGGCCTCTTCGGGCCTGCCTCGGTGACCTGGCAGTTGCACGGTGATCCGATGATGTGGGTGGCGGGCGTTCGCGCGCTCTACCTCCAGGCGCTGCACCCCCGCGCGGTTCGCGGTGTCTTCCGGAACTCCACAGTGTTTGATGAAAAGAGGGGCAGGCGCGACGCCTGGGGCCGGCTGATGCGCACCGCCGGCTTCGTCGGCACCATCACCTACGGCACCACCGAGGCCGCGGAGAAAGCCGGCGCCCGCGTCCGCCGAATCCACCGGACGCTCGGCGTCGACGAGCCGGAGCTGCTGCTCTGGGTGCACTGCGCCGAAGCCGACTCGTATCTGAGCGTGCTGCGCCGCTCCGGATTCGTCCTCACCGATGCGCAGGCCGACCGCTACATCGACGAACACCGCACAAGCGCCCGGCTGGTCGGTCTCGACCCGGCGGGGGTGCCGTCGAACACCGCGGAACTCGCCGCGTACTTCGAGAAGGTACGTCCCGAGCTGGCCGCCGGCCCCGAGGCGCACGAGGTCGACGCCTTCCTGCGCCGACCCCCGGTGCCCGCGCCGCTGGTCCCGGCGCGTGAAGTGCTGTGGCGGCGCGTGGCCGCGCTCGCCTACGCCGCTCTGCCTCCGTACGCCCATGAGCTCTACGGCAGACCCGTGTCTGCACCGGCCGCGGTCACCCGTCAACTCGCGCTCGCCGGCACCCTGCTGCGCTGCATTCCCGCACGTGTGCGCTGGCAACTCCCGCCCAAACACATCCTGCGGGCCATGGCGAGGCTCGGCCCCGAAAGCCGCCCGGCACCGTACAAACTTCGCAGACAGGCCGCCATACTGGACGGAGCGGGGTCGACGAGGGCGCATCGGCGGAGCGAGTGAGCCAAAGGGGGGCGCGGGCGCCGAAAGGGAGAACGCGTGCAGGCCCGAGGAGCGAGGGCCGAGCACGATCGACCGTCGGCGCACGCTGGAGCCCCCCGGAGGCGAACCGAGCCGGAGACAACGACGGGGGCGACGGCACGCAATGGGGGACACCAGGCTGATCCACGGAAGGTACCGGCTGCTCGAACTGATCGGGCGCGGCGGAATGGGCGAAGTATGGCGGGCCCACGACGAGTCCCTCGGCCGTCGCGTCGCCGTCAAGTGCCTGAAGCCGCTGGGCATGCAGCGCGAGGAGACCCGCTCCGGAGTGCTGCGCGAACGCTTCCGGCGCGAGGCCAGGGTCGCCGCCGCGCTCCAGCACCGCGGGGTAACCGTCATCCATGACTTCGGCGAGGAGGACGGCGTCCTCTATCTGGTCATGGAGTTACTGGAGGGGCGCAACCTCAGCCAGTTGCTGGAGGGGAACAAACACCACCCGCTTCCCGTGCCCGAAGTCCTGGACATCGCCGAACAGGTGGCCGCCGCCCTCGCCTACTGCCATGAACAGGGCATCGTGCACCGCGACCTGAAGCCCGCCAACATCATGCGGCTCGCCGACGGCACGGTGAAGATCTGCGACTTCGGCATCGCCCGCCTCGGCCATGACATCGGCTTCACCGCCCGGCTCACCGGCACCGGCATCGCCATGGGCACACCCCACTACATGTCGCCCGAACAGATCGGCGGCGGGCCCGTGGACCACCGCAGCGATCTCTACTCGCTGGGCTGCGTGCTGTACGAGATCGCCACCGGCGCCCCGCCGTTCGACCTCGACGACGCCTGGGCGGTCCTCGTCGGCCACCGCGACACCCCGCCCCGGCCGCCGGGCAGCCACCGCCCGGACCTCCCCGAGTTCCTCGACCGGGTCGTACTCGATCTGCTCGCCAAGACCCCGGAGGAACGCCCCGCCGACGCCCGGGACCTCGCGCGACGGCTGGCCGCCGGACATCCCGCCGGCCACCGGCCCGAACCGGTGCTCCACACTGCCGCCGGGCAGCCCGTGCCCCGCGCTCCCCGGCTGCCGTCCTGGACCCGCGGCATGACCACCGGACACAAGGCGGCCGCCGCCTCCACGTCCACGCTCAAGGCCACCCCGCCCGACCCCAGCGCCGGCCTGACCGGCGCCTGGACCACCTCCGAGGTCCGGCGCGACCGCCCGCCGGCTCCGGAACGCCCCACCCCACCGCCCGAACTGCTCGGTGCCCTGACGGGGCGGCACAACGCGGGACTCGGCCTGGCGCGGCTCGGCCGCTGGGAGGATGCAGGAGAGGTGCACCGCGGGGTGGCCGCCGAGCGCGAGCATCTGCTGGGCCCCGACCACCCCGACACCCTCGCCAGCCGCTTCGAGATCGGGTTCACGCTCAGCAGGACCGGGCGCGCGGCCGACGCGCTGCGCGAGTTCGGCCGGGTGGCCGACGGCCGGGAACGCACCATGGGCGCCGATCATCCGGAGACCCTGGCCGCACGCCAGGAGACCGCCTACGTCCTCGGGCAGCTCGGCAGGCACTTCGAGGCGCACCAGGTGTACTCCGCGGTGCTCGCCGCCCGCGCGCGCACCATGGGTGCCGACCACCCCGACACCCTGCGCTGCCGCCACAACCTCGCCTTCAACCTCGGCAGGCTGGGCCGTCTCGAGGACTCCTACCGTATGGCGCACGAGGTCGCGGAGGCCCGCGCCCGGGTCCTCGGCCCCGACCACCCCGACACCCTGGTGACCCGCTACGAGGTCGCGTACGCGCTGGGCCAGCTGGGCAACTGGACGGAGGCGCTCCGGACCTACCGCGAGGTGGCCGCCGCCCGCACACGGGCGCTCGGGGCCGACCACCCCGACACCCTCGCCGCCCGGTACGAGGTCGGCATCAGCCTCGGCCGCCTCGGTCGCAGCACCGAGGCCCTGGAGCTGTACCGTTCGCTCGTCGACGACCGCACCCGGGTGCACGGTCCGAACCATCCCGAGACCCTGCGCGCCCGGCACGGCCTCGGCGTCAATCTGGGCCGCCTGGGCCGCTGGGAGGAGGCTCTCGCCGAGGCCCGCGACGTGTGCGCGATCCGCGAGCGGGTCCTCGGCCACGACCACCCCGACACGCTCGTCAGCCGCCGCGAGGTCGCCGTCGGCCTCGGCTGGCTGGGCCGCTGGGCGGATGCGCTGACCGTCTACCGCCAGGTCGCCGAGGCCCGCGAACGGGTCCTCGGCGCCGACCACCCCGACGCGCTGGCCAGCCGCGGGGACGAGGCGCAGTGCCTGGAACAGCTGGGCCGCGGCCGGGAGGCGGTGGAGATCTACCGCCGGGTGGCGGCGCTGCGGAGGCGTGCCTGAGCCGCTGCCCCCTGGCACCAGCCGTCCGCGCGTGCTACCAAGGGCCATGCCCGCACATGCCGAGTTCGTCAAAGACGTATACGACGCGGTGATCGTCGGCGGAGGCCACAACGGTCTTGTCGCCGCCGCCTATCTGGCCCGCGCCGGGCGGTCCGTGATCGTGCTGGAGCGCCTGGGGCACACCGGCGGGGCGGCCGTGTCGGCCCGGCCGTTCGCCGGTGTCGACGCCCGGCTCTCCCGCTACTCCTATCTGGTGTCGCTGCTGCCCGAGAAGATCATGCGTGACCTGGGCCTGCGGTTCACCCTGCGCAAGCGGTCCGTCTCCTCCTACACCCCGGTGGTGCGCGGCGGCCGGGCGACGGGGCTGCTGGTCGGCGGCGGGGAGGACCGCACCCGGGAGTCCTTCAGGGCACTGACCGGATCCGACGCCGAGTACGCGGCCTGGCGGGAGTTCTACGGGATGACGCGGCGTGTGGCCGAGCGGGTCTTCCCCACCCTCACCGAGCCGCTCCCGACCCGGGACGCGCTACGCGAACGCGTCGATGACGACGACGCCTGGCGGATGCTCTTCGAGGAACCGATAGGTGTCGCCGTCGAACGGCGCTTCACGGACGACCTGGTCCGTGGAGTCGTCCTCACCGACGCCCTCATCGGCACCTTCGCGGACGCCCACGACCCGTCCCTGGTCCAGAACCGCTGCTTCCTCTACCACGTGATCGGCGGAGGCACCGGTGACTGGGACGTGCCGGTCGGCGGGATGGGCGCGCTCACGGACGCGCTGGCCGCCGCGGCGCGCGAGGCGGGCGCGGAGATCGCCACCGGGCGCGAGGCGATCCGGATCGACACCGACGGCGGCCACGCGGAGGTCGCCTTCCGCACGGATGCCGGGGAGGGCGCGGTCGCCGCCCGGCACGTCCTGGTCAACGCCTCGCCCGAGACGCTCGCCGGTCTGCTCGGCGAGGAACCGCCGCCGGGGGCGGCCGAGGGCGCGCAGCTCAAGGTGAACATGCTGCTGCGCCGGCTGCCGCGGCTGCGCGACCGGTCGGTCGACCCACGCGAGGCGTTCTCCGGCACCTTCCACATCGCCGAGGGATACGGACAGTTGGCTGCCGCCTACGAAGAGGCCGTGGCGGGCCGGCTGCCCAGCGCCCCGCCGTCGGAGATCTACTGTCACTCACTGACCGACCCCTCGATCCTCGCTCCCGAACTCGCCGAGCGGGGTCACCACACGCTCACGCTCTTCGGACTGCACACTCCCGCCCGCCTCTTCGCCCGGGACAACGCCGCGGCACGGGACGCCCTGCTCAAGGCCACCCTCGCGGAACTGGACGCACATCTGGAGGAGCCGATCACCGACTGCCTCGCGCTCGACGAGGACGGCAGGCCCTGCATCGAGGTCAGGACCCCGCTCGACCTGGAGCTCGAATTGCGGCTGCCGGGAGGCAACATCTTCCACCGCGCCCTCGCCTTCCCGTACGCCGACGAGACGGCCGGGACGGGGAGGTGGGGCGTGGCGACGGCGCACCCGAACGTACTGCTGTGCGGGGCGGGCGCCGTACGCGGAGGAGGGGTCAGCGGCATCCCCGGCCACAACGCCGCGATGGCCGTACTCGGCAGATAGCTCAGTCCGCGGAAGGCCTCCAGCCTGCCGCCTCGATCCGGGCGGCGTCCTCCGGCCGGGCCTCGTCGAAGAGGGTGCGGCGCCCGTCGAGGACCCGCAGGCCGTCCACGTACGCCCCGCGGCCGGTGTAGCGCCGGTCGCTCGCGTAGCGCCAGCGCAGCCGCACCCGGACGCCGGCGAAGTCCGCCAGGCCGGCCTCCAGCCGGTGCCACACACGCCCCGACCAGCCGCTGACCGAACCGGCCGGATACTGCTGCGGCTCCTCACCCTTGCTCACGGTCGTGAAGGGCACGGCTCGCCAGGTGACCCCGTCGTCCGGCGAGGCCTCCAGGAAGAGCACGTCGGAGCCGGGCTCGGTGTCCCACCACAGGGAGCAGCGCAGCCGGGGGTCGGCCGTGCCGAGGTCCAGGGCGGGGAGGGTGAGCGTGGCCGCCGTGTCGTTCGTCATGCCGGAGAACCAGGCGGTGCTGCCGTGCGGCGGGCGTACGGCGACGCAGCGGGCGAGGTTGTCGGCAGCGGCGACGCGCGGAGCGCTTCCGGAGCGCCAGTTGCGCACCGGGTGGATGGAGTTGCCGAGGACGACGAGGAAGGAGTCGGTGGTGGGGTCGATGACCAGGCTGGTGCCGGTGAAACCGGTGTGGCCCGCGGTGCGGGGGGTGGCCATGGCACCCATGTACCAGTGCTGGTAGAGCTCGAAGCCGAGGCCGTGCTCGTCGCCGGGGAAGGCGGTGTTGAAGTCGGTGAACATCAGCTCGACGGACTCGGGCTCCAGGATCCTGGCGTGTCCGTACGAGCCGCCGTCGAGGAGCGTCCGGGCGAGGATGGCGAGGTCCCAGGCGCAGGAGAAGACGCCGGCATGGCCCGCGACCCCGCCGAGGGCGAAGGCGTTCTCGTCATGGACCTCGCCCCACACCAGTCCGCGGTCGAGGCCCGACCAGGGACGCCGGGCGTCCTCGGTGGCGGCGATCTTCGGTTTCCAGGAGGCGGGCGGGTTGAAGCGAGTGCGGTGCATCCCGAGTGGAGCAGTGATCTCGTCGTGGAGCAGCGCATCGAGAGGGCGAGTGGTGATCTTCTCCAGGACCAGCTGAAGTGTGATCAAATTCAGGTCGGAGTAGAGGTACTTGGTGCCGGGCGGGCTCGCTGGGGGCTCGTTCCACAGCCGACGCAGCATTGCCTCACGGCCGGGCTCGTTGTAGAGCGGGATCCATGCCCGGAACCCGGACGTGTGGGTGAGCAGCTGCCGTACCGTGATGTCCTGTTTTCCGGCCGCCCCGAATTCGGGAAGGTACGCGGCGACCTTCGCCTCCAGTTCCAGCGCCCCGCGCTCGATCTGCTGTACCGCGAGCAGCGAGGTGAACAGCTTGGACACGGACGCGAGGTCGAAGACCGTGTCCTCGGTCATCGGTATCCGCTGCTCCGCCGGGAACTCCACCCCGGTGTCGGTCTGCTGGTCGTACGCCGAGTAGCGCACCGCCATGCCGATCGGACGGTGCAGCGCGACCGTGCGGCCCCGTCCCGCGAGCAGCACCGCACCCGCGTACCAGGGGTGCACGGGGGAGGGGCCGAGGAAGCTCTCGGCGTCCGTCACCAGCTTGTCCAGGTAGGCCGGCAGCAGTCCGGCCGACTCGGCGGAGCCACGCCGCAGGCCCGGCCGTCCCCGCCCCGGGTCGCTGCCCGTCACCGGAGCCGCCGTCGCGACCGGCACCGAGGCCAGGACCAGGGCTCCGCCGAGTGCCAGCACTCCGCCGCCCAGACGCCGTCTGCTGAACCCGCCCATCACGCCACCCCCTGAAAGCAATTTTCGGGACCACCGGCAACTGCCGGAACTTTCTTCCTCTCCTGCACCGCCCGCAATCCTCATCTGACATGACATCAGAAAAATCCTTCCTTCGTCCGCGGGGCTGCGGCGATCTGCACCCCATGCGGGCAGAGCCGGGCAGGAGAGGCCGTGCGACGCCGTCCTTCCCGCCGTCGGTCGGCGACGGCGGGGAAGACGCCGAGCGCCGCGCTCAGCCGCGTTCGCGCACCCGTTCCACCCGCAGCGCGGGCGAGGCGAGGATGTCCTTCTCGCAGAAGCGCGAGGTCACCCAGCGCTCCTCGAGCAGAGCCGGGTCTGGTCCGCGTAGTGCGGTGACCGCGGATTCGACGACTGGGAGTACATCAGCAGCGTCCGCGCCACAGGGCAGCGGCTGCTGTCCCAGCCCACCGCCTGGATGCAGCTGGAGCCGTTCCCGACCTCCGTGTATCCGCCCGCCGCCGGATTCCACGCGGCCTCGGCCTTGTTCCAGATGCCGAGCGTCTCCGTGAAGCCGTGGACGGAGCTTCGAAAGGGCTGTTGCGCCTGTCCTCATTCAGCACACCGGTACGGGTGTCAACATGCAGTTCGGTATCCAAGGTCTTGACCCTTCCCGGCGCGGCCCGCAGGATCCAGCCATGAGAGGACTCCTCAGCCGGACCGTCGACGGCGTTCTGCGCCGCAGCGCACAGCGCACTCCCGACCGCACCGCGGTGCGCTACGCCGACAGGTCCTGGACCTACGCCGAACTGGACACAGCGGTCTCCACGGCGGCCGCCGTGCTGACCGAGGAGCACGGGCTGCGGGAAGGA
The DNA here is from genome assembly GCF_039536205.1 of Streptomyces sannanensis. GTDB lineage: Bacteria > Actinomycetota > Actinomycetes > Streptomycetales > Streptomycetaceae > Streptomyces > Streptomyces sannanensis. The sequence continues at coordinate 6,684,244 of NZ_BAAAYL010000001.1, forward strand.
GACAGGGTCGCCGCCTACGGCCACAACTCCGACGTCTATCTGATCGCGTTCCTCGCCTGCGCCCGGGCAGGTCTTGTCCATGTCCCGGTGAACCACAATCTGACCGGTGACGACCTGGCCTACATCCTGCGGCAGTCGGACAGTTCGCTGGTGCTGGCCGACCCGGACCTCGCGGGCCGCGTCCCCGGTGACCTCACCGTACGGCCACTTCGTGACGACACCGGATCACTGCTCCAGGCCCTGGCCACCCCGCAGCCCTTCGATCCGGACCGGGATGTGTGGAACCTGGTCCAGCTGCTCTACACCTCCGGCACCACGGCGCTGCCGAAGGGCGCCATGATGACGCACCGGGCACTCGTCCACGAGTACGCCAGCGCCATCGAGGCCCTGGACCTCCAGGAGACCGACCGGCCCGTCCACTCCCTGCCGCTCTACCACTCCGCCCAGATGCATGTCTTCCTGCTACCGTATCTCGCGGTCGGCGCGGAGAACATCATCATCGACGCACCGGAGCCCGGGCAGATCTTCGACCTGGTGGAGGCCGGCCGGGCAGACAGTCTGTTCGCACCGCCGACCGTCTGGATCGGTCTGGCCAACCACCCCGAGTTCGTCACCCGGGACCTCTCCTTCCTCCGCAAGGCGTACTACGGCGCGTCGATCATGCCCGTACCGGTACTGGAACGGCTGCGCGAACGCCTGCCGGGGCTCGGCTTCTACAACTGCTTCGGGCAGAGCGAGATCGGCCCCCTCGCCACCGTGCTGCGGCCCGAGGAGCACGAGGGCCGGATGGACTCCTGCGGCCGGCCGGTGCGTCATGTCGAAGCACGGGTCGTCGACGAGGACGGCAAGGACGTTCCGGACGGCACCCCCGGCGAGGTCCTCTACCGCTCACCGCAGTTGTGCAAGGGCTACTGGGACAAGCCGGAGGAGACCAGGGAGGCGTTCCGCGAAGGCTGGTTCCGCTCCGGGGACCTCGTGGTGCGCGATGCGGAGGGGTACCTCACGGTCGTCGACCGGGTGAAGGACGTCATCAACTCCGGTGGCGTACTCGTCGCTTCGCGTCAGGTCGAGGACGCGCTCTACACCCACCCGGGCGTCGCCGAAACCGCGGTCATCGGCCTGCCCGACGAGCGCTGGATCGAGGCCGTCACCGCGGTCGTGGTCCCGCGCGGCGAGGTCACCGAGGACGAACTCCTCGCCCACGCACGCGAGAAACTCGCCCACTTCAAGGCCCCCAAGAGGGTCCTGTTCGTGGACGAGCTGCCGCGCAATGCCAGCGGAAAGATCCTCAAGCGCGAGCTGAGGGACCGTTTCACGCCTGCCTGAGATCGACGATCCGCTTGATCTTGCCGACGGACCGCTCCAGCGTCTCGGGGTCGACGACCTCGACCGCGACCGACACCCCGACCCCGTCCTTGACCGCCGTCGCGATCGCCGTCTCGGCGGCCGCCCGCTGCTCCGGCGTGGCCCCGGTACGGGCCTCGGCCCGTACGGTCAGCGCGTCCATCCGGCCCTCGCGGGTCAGCCGCAGCTGGAAGTGCGGGGCGACATGGGCCGTGCGCAGCACGATCTCCTCGATCTGGGTCGGGAAGAGATTCACCCCGCGCAGGATCACCATGTCGTCGCTGCGCCCGGTGATCTTCTCCATCCGGCGGAACACCCGGGCAGTGCCGGGCAGCAGCCTGGTGAGATCCCTGGTCCGGTACCGGATCACCGGCATGGCCTCCTTGGTCAGCGAGGTGAACACCAGCTCACCCCGCTCCCCGTCCGGGAGCACCTCGCCCGTGACGGGGTCGACGACCTCCGGATAGAAGTGGTCCTCCCAGATGTGCAGCCCGTCCTTCGTCTCGACGCACTCCTGCGCGACTCCGGGGCCCATCACCTCCGACAGCCCGTAGATGTCGACGGCGTCGATGGCGAACCTCTCCTCGATCTCTCGCCGCATCTCCTCGGTCCACGGCTCCGCGCCGAATATGCCCACCTTGAGGGAGGTCGTACGGGGATCGACGCCCTGCCGTTCGAACTCGTCCAGCAGCGTCAGCATGTACGACGGCGTCACCATGATGATCTCGGGCCGGAAGTCCTGGATGAGCTGCACCTGGCGCGCTGTCATGCCTCCCGAAGCCGGAATGACCGTGCAGCCGAGCCGCTCCGCGCCGTAGTGCGCTCCCAGGCCGCCGGTGAACAGCCCGTATCCGTACGACACATGCACCTTGTGCCCGGGCCGCCCGCCGGCCGCCCGGATGGAGCGCGCCACCACATCGGCCCAGGTCTCCAGGTCGCGCTCGGTATACCCGACGACGGTCGGCCGGCCGGTCGTGCCGCTGGACGCGTGAATACGCCGGATCCGGTCCTCCGGGACGGCGAACATCCCGAAGGGGTAGTGATCGCGCAGATCGGTCTTGACGGTGAACGGGAAGCGGGCGAGATCGGCGAGCGACCGGCAGTCATCGGGGTGCACCCCGGCCTTGTCGAAGGCCTCCCGGTAGAAGGCGACATTGTCGTACGCATGCCGCAGTGTGGAGCGCAGCCGTTCCAGTTGCAGCGCCTGGAGTTCCTCCCGGCTGAGTCGTTCTCCTGCGTCCAGCAGATCCGTCATGCGTCGTACTCCCGTCCCAAAACGGACAACCGATCATTCGGTAGAGGTGTCGGAGACAGTTATTCAGCAGCCTCCCGCCGACGTCAAGGGTTCGCAGCGGGCCGATCACCGGCGGACATTGTCTTGATCGCTGCACACTGCAAGGATCTTGCGTATGCCGAAGCTGATCGCGCACGACGGGACCGAGCTGGCCTACCACCTGCGGGGGAAGGGCGAGCCGCTGATCTGCCTGCCGGGCGGTCCGATGCGGGCCACCGCCTACCTCGGCGACCTGGGCGGTCTGGACGCGCACCGGCAGCTGGTGCTGCTGGACCTGCGGGGCACGGGCGACTCCGCGGCCCCGGCCGACCCGGGGACGTACAGGTGCGACCGGCACGTCGACGACGTGGAGGCGCTGCGCGAGCACCTCGGTCTCCACCGGATCGATGTGCTGGCCCACTCGGCCTCGGCCAATCTCGCCACCCTCTACGCCGCCCGGTACCCGCAGCGGATCGCCACGCTCGTCCTGGTCACGCCCGGCGTCCGGGCCGTCGGTATCCAACCCGGCCGGCGGCAACCCACACGAAACCGTCGGCGGGATCCAGCATCTCGCGCTGTCGGTCGGCGCGGAGCAGCTCGCGGCCCCGACCGCGGCGTCGAGGACAGCCTCTGCCTTTGATCTTGCGCAGTGCTCCGCCCTTCAGCCTGTTCTTGCGAGGAACCCCGTGCGTTCGCGCCCGGGAGGAATCGCATCCTGGCCGCCAGTGGTGCGCCGCCGCAAGCGCCCCGCCTGAGCGGGGCAGCAGCTCGGTCCTTCAGGGCCGAGTAGTTGACGCGGGAGAGCACTTCAACGCGAGGATCTGGGCGTCTTTGCGGGCAACCGCCTCGTCCCGGAGACCTGAGCCGGTTTTCCCCGGACGCGCGGCGGCGCCATGGGGCTGTGGGTGCCGAGCCGCGCCCCCGTTGATTTCCGGGCCGTTCGTGGCCTGTCGGACTCCCGGGGGCGATGACTAGTCTGGCCCCCGGGACGACGAACCGGGAGGAGCACGGACGTGGCCGACAGCACCATCCAGCAGTCGCTCATGGGCTGGGACAAGCCGGAAGACCTCGATCTCAGCAACGCGGAGTGGCAGTCGGGCAGCCAGGGGGCGGGCGACGTCGAGATCGCCTTCGTCGAGGGGTTCATCGCGATGCGCAACGGCGGCCGTCCGGAGAGCCCGTCGCTGATCTTCACCCCCGCCGAATGGCGCGCCTTCGTGATCGGCGCCCGAGAGGGCCAGTTCGATCTGACCTGAACCGCGGCCGCGCAAGGGCACCGCGGTCCTGCCGGTAATCCGGCGATCATGACCGCGGAGCCCGCCCGCGCTCGGCGGCCTGGTCACGAGGACCGGGCGTTCTCCCGGAAGAGATGCGCCCACGGGCGCTCCCGGCCCTGGCTCACCGCGGCGATGCCCTCTTCGCTGTAGCGTGCCGTCTGGAGCGACCAGGCCAGATTGCCGCTCATGAGCATCCGCATGCCGTCCACGTAGTGGTCGACCTGGTCACGCACATCCTCGGGAACACCCATGTCGCCCAGGGTGCCGCCGATGCCCGCGGCGAGTTCCTGGAAGCGCGCGAGGCGGGAGTTGGCCAGCAGCGCGACATGACGCACGGCATCGTCGACGGTCCGGCCCGTCTCCTTGTGCAGAATGATGACGCTGTTGTTGACGTCACCGGCGGCGAGTTCCTTGTCCACGGAGACGATGTCGTTCACGAAGATCACCACGTCGGCGGTGATCTTCCGCATCTCCGCGAGCGGAGCACCCTGGTGCAGTTCTCGCGGCAGGGCGTAGCGGCCGTTTCGTTCGACGAGGTCGAGGCAGGGTTGCACCCCTATGGAGTCGCGTCGTCCCTGAAGGAACCCGGCGAGCGGGAGGGTGCCCTGGCGGGTCCGGTTGAGCGCCTCCCAGTGATAGGCGGTCAGATAGTCACGCCAGTGGTCCCGGAACCGGTTCCGCCACAGCGGCGGCATGCCCTTCGAGACACGTTGCCACAGATCGCGGAAGCTCTCGGCGAGGGGGTCGCCGGACTCGTGCGGCCGGACCGTGTCTTCGTGCATCACGCGCATCACGGAGTCCACCAGCCGTGCGACCGCTTCGGGACGCTGCCCCAACGAGCCGTCGAACTGGTCGTCGAAGACGAAGAACCAGCCCATCAGATCGCTCGCCAGACGGAGATCCTCGGGGCCGGCGTCCGGATAGAAGTACGCCATCAGGAGCTCCAGGCGCATGGCGTCGTACTCGGCCGTCGCCCGTTCCCCGCTCAGCATGCCGAAACGGTCCAGCCACTGGAGTGTGTGCAGGCGCCCGTGGTCGTGACCGGGGTGACACCGGGCAGGGAAGGGGGTGCGGACCAGTCCGTTCCGTAGTGCACGGATGCGATGGGTCTCCAAGCTCCGCCTCCTTCAACTGCCGCACGCAGCAACCTGGGCGGAGCTGCCGACCGGTCAAAACCATGGTGCGCCGGAGCGGAATGCGGCACAAGAAGCGCGGACCAAATATCCGGGTACCCCTCAAAGGCGCTCTCTCCTCAGCAGGTTGGGGCAGAAACGGTGCATTCACGGTCATCAGGGGTGCGAGTCCGGAACTCGGGGGGATACGGCGAACGGTATGAGGCGTAGGCTCGGATCTACTGCCGAATAGGGACGGTCGTCGTGGGGGACACGAGAAGCCGGCGCGGTTCCACGCGCCGGACGCTGTTGGAGCGGGAAGCGGAACTTCTGCAGCTCGACGGCATGCTGAACGAACTGTGCGGTGCATCGGCCGAAGCCCGGGGCCCAGGAGGCGGAGGGCTGCTCGCCATCGCCGGTGCGGCGGGTCTGGGCAAGACCACCCTGGTCGCCGAGGTGCGCAGGAAGGCCGCCGCACGCGGCTGTACCCTTCTGACGGCCCGAGGCGGTGAGCAGGAACAGGGTGTGGCCTTCCACGTCGTACGCCAGCTTGTGCAGCCTGTGCTGGCGACGGCGTCCGAGGAGGAGCACCGGAAGATCCTGGGCAGTTGGTACGACATCGTGGCGCCCGCCGTAGGCCTGGTGGCCGGCGACGGCAGCAGCACACCCGACCCGCAGGGCGTGCGGGACGGCCTGGACTGGGTGGTCACCCGGTTCGCCGTCCAGCGTGGTCCCGTCGTGCTCGTCCTCGACGACGCGCACTGGGCCGACGCCGAATCCATGGCGTGGCTCAGCTCGTTCGCCCCGCGGGCCGACGATCTGCCTCTGCTCATCGTCGTCGCCTACCGGCCGGAGGAACTTCCCGCCCATGCCGCGGAGCTCCGCAAACTGGCCGAACGGAACGGCTCACGTCCACTCGAACTCGCGCCCTTGACTCCGTCCGGGGTCGGCGACCTGCTGCGCGACAGGCTGGGAGAGAGCGCCGACGGTCCCTTTTCCAGGGAATGCTGGGCGCTCACGGGTGGCAATCTCTTCGAAGCCGTCGAACTGATCGCCAAGGTCTGCGAACACGGCATCGAACCGCAGGACGCCAACAGCGCGGAGCTCCGCGAGCTGGCCTCCGCCGTGAAGGGCAGCGGACTGGTCCAGCGGCTCGAACGCCTCGGTACTTCGGCCGTGCGGCTCGCCTGGGCTGTCGCCGTACTCGGCACGGAGGGACGGCTGTCGCTGGCCGGCAGCGTCGCGGGACTCGGCGCCGAGGTCACCGCGGACGCCGTCGAAAAGCTTCGCGCCGCGCGCATATTCACCGCGAACACGGACGCCTCGGACAGGCTCGACTTCCTCCACCCGCTCATCGGCACGGCCGTCTACCGGGCGATACCCCCGGCGCTGCGGGTCGCCATGCATGGCCAGGCCGCCTTTGCCGTCAGCGAGGCCGGCCTCGGGGCCACCGCGGCGGCCCGGCATCTGCTGGAGATGCATCCGGACAACGACCCTTGGGCCGTACAGCAGTTGCGTACGGCAGCCCGCGAGTACCTCCGCGCCGGCGCGCCGGAAGCAGCCCAGCGCTGCCTGACCCGCGCCCTGCGCGAGCCGCCCGCGCTCGACGAACGGGCCGAGGTGCTCTTCGAACTCGGGTGCTCCGCCCTTCTCCATGAACCCGCCACCACGGTCAACCACCTCAAAGCCGCCCTCGAGGAGCCCGGAATCGCCCCGGCCCTGCGGGAGGCCATCACCGTGCGGCTGGCCCAGGCGCTGGCCCACACGGACCGGCTGGCGGAGGCTGCCAGGACTGTCGCCGACGAGGGTGCACGGTCCAGCAGCGCCGGAACCCGGCTGCGGATGCAGGCCCACAGCTTGATGTGGAACGCCTTCTGCGCCGATGAGGAGGACTCGCCGGCGCGCTCCCGGCGGCTGGCCCGAATCGCAGACCATCTGACCGGGCGCGGCAAGGCGGAGCGCTACATCCTGGGCATGCGGGCCTGGGACGCGATGGTGCGCGGTGAGCCTGCCGAGACCGCCCTGCACTACGCCGAGCAGGCTCTCAGTGGCGGACTGTCCTGGACCGACGAGAACTGGGGCTTCGAGGTCCCGATTCTCGTCGCGCTCACCTTCATGTACTGCGACCAGCCCGGACGCGCGGACGAGCTGTTCACCCAGGGCATCGCGGAGTGCGAACGCAAGGGCTGGCGCGGGGCTCATCTGTCCTTCGGCCTCACCCTGCTCGGCTACATCCGCTTCCGGCGCGGACGACTTGCCGAGGCGGAGGAACTCGTGCAGGCCGGTCTGACCGTGGCCGACCGGGTCGGGCAGCGAGTCCCGGCGCAGTTCTACGCCGTCGGCATCCTGATCGAGATCCTGCTCGCCCGTGGCCGGGTCGAGGAGGCTCAGGAGGTGTCCGACACCTATACCTACGGAGAGATCGTCCCCAACGCCGTTTCCTTCCCCGACTCCGAGACCGTCTACAGCGAGCTGCTGCTCGCCTCCGGTCTGAGAGGGGACGCCGAGCGCCGGCTGCGGGCAGTCGGCCTCAGGCTGGAGCGCCGCAGGATGCGCAATACGGGGTGGTGTCCGTGGCGGCTGCTGCTCGCCGAGGCGCTGGCCCACGCCGATCCGGCGGAGGCCAAGGCCCTGGCTCAGGAGGGTGTGGAGTTCGCCCGCCGATTCGGCACGCCGTCGGCCATCGGCCAGGCCCTGCACGCCGCGGCCAAGGTGACCACCGGCGCGGAGAGCCTGGCCCTGATGGCGGAGGCCGTACAGCATCTGGAGCGATCACCCGCGGCGTACGAACTGGCCTGCGCACTCGTCGACCACGGCGTGGCACTGAGCCGCGCGGGGCTTCCCCAGGACGCCGCCGAACTGCTCGTGCACGGTATGGAGAGCGCGACCCAGTGCGGGGCAGACGCCCTGGCCGTTCGTGCCCGGGACGAGCTCTCCGCCTGCGGACTGCGGCCCCTGCGCCCGCGCTCCGCAGGCACCGAATCGCTCACTGCGAAGGAGCGCGCCGTGGCGGAGCGGGTGGTACGCGGTCTGGAGAACACCCGTATAGCCGCGGAGCTCGGCACCCGCGAGCGGACCGTCGAACTGCTGCTCTCCGGCGTCTACCGCAAGATCGGAACAGACCGGGCGGGACTGTCGAAACTTCTGGACCAGCACGCGGCCGTCCGGCCGGAAAAGCAGCCCTGATCCCGGCCCGAAGTCCCTGCACGCCGCGGGCCGGGCACGCCCGTGCGCCCCGGCGTGCTCAGCGCCACCGCCCCGGCGGCCGGAGGCCCGCGAGGGCCCCGGGCCGCCGGGGCGGTCGCGCCGTCCATGCGGCTCCCGCGCCCATGGCCCGTCGGACGGGGGCCGGAGACGCCAACCGCCCCCGGACCCGTACCATGGCAGCATGTCCTTCCTCCGCCGACGCAGCTCCGCCACACCCGCGGGCCCGGACTTCGACGTCCTGGCCATGGACCCGGGTGACTGGCCCGGCAATCTGGGCGCCGGCCTGCTGCCCGCACCCGACGGCAGCTGCCAGGGTGTGTTCCTGCGCTACGACCTCTACGGCGGTCGCGGCCCCGCGATGATCATCGGCAACCTGCCGGAGGGCTCCCCGGCCCGCGAGGTCGAAGAAGGGCAGATCCCCTTCGAGGTCGCACAGCTTCTGCTCGCCCTCGAGAACGACGAGCCGGTCGAGGTCGTCGGAGTCGAGGACATGCCGGTGATGCAGGGCGACAACCTGCTCATCGTGCGCCGACTGAAGCTCAGCGAGAGCCGCATCTCCTGTGTGCAGTTCGACCGCAGCGACAACGTGCTGGTCACCATCGCCAGCTGGGACCGGCCCATCACCGACGACCTGTACGCGCTCCTCAAGCCGCTCCCGGCGGAGCTGTTCCAGCAGGGCTGACGACCAGCCGTACGTCGGAGGCCTTCACATACGCGATCCGGTGTCCGAACTGGATCTCGTAGTACCCCTCCTGACCGCGGACCACCTGATGCCCCGTGGTGTCGTACGTCGGCGCCCAGTAGTACTCGGGCGCCGCCTTGCCGCCGACCACGTACCGCTGGCCCGCGAGCAGTTTGTAAGGCAGCGGGGAGACCGTCTGCACCGGCACCGTCGACGAGTACGCCGACGCCTCCGGATAGGCGCGGCCGTACACCGGGATCTCCGTCAGGCCGTCCCTCGGTGTCAGCAGCAGGCCCTTCGATTCCACCGCGGTGGGCTGCTTCGGCGGGTTGTGGAACCACGCCTTCTGGCCGAGGTACCAGATCGCGGTCCAGTCGCCGCGGCGCTCCGCGACCGCGTACTGCTGGCCCGTGGACGCGCGGGCACCGGTGTCGTTGACGCCCGTCGTGGAGTTCTGGCCGCCCGGCCGCAGACCGATGTCCTTCACCAGCGGCGCGTCCTCCGCCGGGGCCGTGTGCAGCCGCACCGCGCCCGAGCCGTGCGGCGGGCAGGCCTGGCCGGCCTGGGTGCAGCCGGTGTACAGCGGCTGGTGTCGCTCGTACTTCGGCCGGATGGTCACGACCGCGCTGCCTGGGCCCGCGGTACGGGTGAAGGGGCGACCGAGCAACTGGAAGTAGTGCGCCCAGTCCCAGTACGGCCCCGGGTCGGTGTGCATCTGGCGGATGTTGGCCGTCACGGGACCCGGCACATTGTCGTGCCCGAGGATGTGCTGCCGGTCCAGCGGGATGTCGTACCGCTTCGCCAGGTACTTCACCAGGCGTGCCGACGTGCGGTACATCGCCTCCGTGTACCAGGAGTCGGGTGAGGTCAGAAAGCCCTCGTGCTCCAGGCCGACCGACTTGGCGTTGACGTACCAGTTGCCGGCGTGCCAGCCGACGTCCTTGAGCCGGAGGTGCTGGGCGATATGTCCGTCCGAGGAGCGCAGCGAGTACTGCCAGGAGACATACGTCGGGTCCTGCACCAGCTTCAGCGTGACGTCCCAGCTCGCCTCGGTGTCGTGGATGACGATGTAGTCGATGGACTGGCTCGCCGGGCGGTCGGCCTTGTCGTGGTTGCCGTAGTCGCCGTCCCCGAACTCCTCGTAGGGTGCCGGGATCCACTCGCAGGCCACGCTGGACGGACACTCGACGGGCCCGGTCGCCGGGGTACGCAGCCCCAGCCCGTCCGCCTGGGCGGTGTCGGGCGCCAGTCCGGGGGAGGCGGGCAGCTCGACCCGCTGGCCGCTGTCGGTGGTGCGCTGCTCACCGGAGCGGATCACGTCGTACACGTCATCGGCGTACGTCGTGGCGGTCGCGATGTCGTCGGCACCCGAGTAGCGGGCGACCGCGCCGTACCACTCCGCCGGGTCGTCGCTCAACGGCCGGCCCGACTCCCGCTGGGCGGCGGCGAGAAGCGCGGCCCCGCCCAGGACGTTCGCCGACGGGCTCTGCCGCAGCTCCTCGGCGGGCAGCCCGGTGAGCTCCGCAGCCCGCTCCAGCGTCCGCAGCCGGCCGGGGAGTTCGGCCGGGAGCGGCAGCTCCCGCTCGGCTCCGGTCCGCGCGGGACGGGCGTCGTCGCCGCGTGCGTCCTCGTCGCCGTCCGAGTGGTGCGGGGCCTCGGCCAGAGCCGTCCGTGCGTCGGTCAGGTGCATGGGGCCGTAGCCGCCCGTCACGCTCGGCGCTCCGCCGTGGGTGTCCCAGCGCGACTGCAGATACGACACACCGAGCAGCACGCTCTGCGGCACTTGGTACTGCGCGGCCGCGGCGGCGAAGTCGCGCTGAAGCGCACTCGACGGAGGCGGCTCGGCGGTCGAGGACGGTGTGGCCGACACCAGGGAGAGCAGCAGAGCGGCCGACGCCAGGGCGCCGGCCGCTCCTAGTGGACGTACACGGGTGGATCCTTGCAAGGCAGCCTCCAGAGACGTGCGATGCGCGAATGGACGTGCGATGCGCGAAGGGATGTGCGGGGCCGAACTCGAATACAGAGGTATCGGGTTCCGGGCGATCCGTCAATCATGCCCAGCGGCGACGATTTTGCACGTCAACGGCCTGCGGCGCGTCAATGGAATGGACCAATGTCTTTGCCCGGATATGCGTCGGCGCCTGGTGAACACGGGTTCACCAGGCGCCGACACTCCCCCCCGTCCCGGGTCAGCGAGTCCCCACGGCCGCGCGCACGGCCCTCCGCGCCAGGGCGCAGTCGTCGTGCAGCCGCCGCAGCAGCAGCCGCTGCTCCTCGCCGGACGACAGGACACCGGGCGGCAGCGGTGCGGAACCCGTTGGAGCCGCCTCGCGCATGGTCCGCTGGACGGCCGTCTCGTACGTACGGATCTCCCGGGTCAGTACGAGCATCAGATTGACCAGGAACGCATCACGCGCCGCGGGGCCCGCGGCCTGCGCGAGCTGACTGACCTGCCGCCGCGCGGCCGGCGCGTCACCCATGACGGCCCAGAGGGTGGCCAGGTCGTACCCCGGGAGGTACCAGCCGGCATGGTCCCAGTCGACCAGGACCGGACCGGTCGGCGAGAGCAGGAAGTTGGACAGTAGCGCATCACCGTGACAGAACTGGCCCACGCCCTGCCGCCCGCCGGTGTGCGCCAGGCCGTGCAGCAGTTTCTGCAGATCCCCCAGGTCACGGTCGGTGAACAGACCCAACTCGTGATAACGGGCGATCCGCGAGGCATAGTCCAGCGGTGCACCGAACACCCCGTTGGGCGGGCGCCAGGAGTTGACCCTGCTGATCGCGCCGAGGGCGGCCCGCACATCGGCACGCGGCGGAGCCTCGGCCGGGTGCCGGGTGAGGGCCGCCGCCCGGCCCGGTGTCCGCTCGATCACCAGTGTGCAGTTGTCGGGGTCCGCGGCGATGAGCCGCGGCACCCGCACCGGTGGACGGTGCCGGACGAAGGCGCGATAGGCGGCTATCTCATGACGGAACCGCTCGACCCAGGCGGGGGAGTGGTCCAGTAAGCACTTGGCGACGGCGGTGCTGCGTCCGGTGGATCCGACGAGCAGCACGGAGCGGCCGCTGCGCCGCAGAGCCTGCACCGGGTTGAACTCGGGACAGATCCGGTGGACCGATGCGATCGCCATGCGCAGCTGGGCGCCCTGGGGGCCGGACAGGTCGATTCTCCCGCTGAGCGGCTGGCCGGCGGCACCCGGCCGGAGCCGGGGCCGTCCGACGGCCGGCGCCGCGGCGGCAGCGTGGGCGGGGTCGAGATACGGCCCGCCGCCCGCCGGGAACTGACGAAGCGGTCGCGGCTGGGCGGACACGGAGGATGATGCTGTGTACATGGGCGACAGAACCCTTCGTGCGCCGACGAGTTGAGAGGCGCCGCCCGCTCCGGCTTCCGGCCGCACCCTGGGGAATGCGGAGGGCTGCCGGGGCGGGGCGGCGCGTTCCTACCTGACACCCGTCCGCGGGTGGCACACCATCTGGCGCACCCTGGCGAACCCTGGCGAATAGTCCCGCCGCATCTGACACGGGGTTACTGTCAACTCAGCCGAGAACCTGGGGGCTTGACGTGAGCGGACAACCCAACACCCGCCTGGCGGACCTGTTCGGCCTGGCCGGCTGGTCCAAGGGGGAACTCGCGAGACTGGTGAACCGGCAGGCGGCGGCCATGGGCCATCCGCAGCTGGCCACCGACACTTCGCGGGTCCGGCGCTGGATCGACATGGGCGAGACGCCCCGCGACCCCGTGCCCCGGGTGCTGGCTGCCCTGTTCACCGAGCGACTCGGCCGTGTCGTGACCATCGAGGACCTCGGGTTCGACCGGAACGGGCGCGTGGGGAGACGGCGGAGCGTCGGGAACGTACAGAACCCCGACGGACTGCCGTGGGCGCCCGAACGGACGGCAGCGGTCCTCACCGAATTCACGGGAATGGACCTCATGCTCAACCGACGCGGCTTGGTGGGCGCGGGTGCTGCGCTCACCGCAGGCTCCGCACTCAGCAGCGCCATGTACGACTGGCTGCACACCGATCCCGCCCTTGCGGGAGACGCCCCCCGCATCGACGATCCCTTGTTCGCCGACCCAGCCGGTTTCGACCGCTACGAAGCCGCGCCCGTCGGGTCACAGGAGATCGAGGCCCTGGAACGTTCGGTCGAGGTGTTCCGTGCCTGGGACGCCTCCCGCGGCGGCGGTCTCCAGCGCAAGGCGGTCGTGGGACAGCTCAACGAGGTGGGCGGCATGCTCGCCTACCGCCACCCGGAGCACCTCCAGCGCAGACTCTGGGGCGTGGCGGCAAATCTCGCCGTCCTCGCCGGCTGGATGTCCCACGACATCGGCCTGGAACCGACTGCCCAGAAGTACTTCGTCATCGCCGCGCACGCGGCGCGGGAGGGCGGGGACCGCCCACGGGCCGGCGAGGCCCTGTCCCGGGCGGCCCGCCAGATGGTCCACCTCGGCCGCCCCGACGACGCCCTGGACCTGATGAAGCTCGCCAAGTCGGGCTCCGGCGCCGAGACCCTGCCGCGCACCCGCGCCATGCTGCACACCATCGAGGCATGGGCGCAGGCGTCCATGGGCCGGGGGCAGGCGATGCGCCGTACCCTCGGCGAGGCCGAGGAACTCTTCGTCTCCGACAAGGGCGATGTACCGTCGCCCAGCTGGATGCAGATGTTCGACGAGGCGGACTTGCACGGCATGCAGGCCCTCGCCTACCGCACTCTCGCCGAACACGAGCCGACCGCAGCCGTCATTGCGCAGCGCCATGCCCGGCAGGCGCTGGAGCTGCGCGCCAACGGCCGCCAACGGTCCAAGATCTTCGACTATCTCTCCATGGCTTCGGCCTGCTTCATCGCCGACGACCCCGAGCAGGCCGACCGTTACGCCCGGCTGGCCCTGGTGTCGATGGGGGAGACCTCCTCGCACCGCACCTGGGACCGGCTGCGCGAGATGTACCGGCTCACCGGTGAGTACGCCGGCTACGGAAAGATCGAGGACCTCCGTCGGGAGATCCAGCTCGCACTGCCGAACAGGCCGTCCAAGCCCGCCGGGAACGCTGACATCTGAGCAGGGGGTGTACGTGAGTCACATACAACCCCTTCTTTTCCGCTGTCTGTTGTGGAAGCCACCTGTTGGGGTGGCGCCCGTCAGTCGCCGATTCGGGCGACCAGGACACAGGTGTCGTCCTCCCGTTCGGCCTCGCCGAACTCCTCGACCATCTGACGCAGGCATTCCTGAGCGCTGCGGGCCCCTGCCAGCCGTGGCGCCACACCGAGCAGCCTGCTCTGCCCTCGTGTGTCGGAGGCGCCGCGCCGGGTGAGCCCGTCGGTGTGCAGCACCAGCAGGTCCCCGGGGAGCAGGCGTTCTTCCGCCTGCCCGTACACGGCACCGGAGGTGGCGCCGAGCAGCACGCCGTCCGGGGCCGTCAGCTCGCGTCCCGTCCCGCCGCGGAACAGCAGCGGGGCGGGATGGCCCGCCTGTGCCCAGGACAGGATGCCGGTCCGTGAGTCGAACCGGCAGCACACGGCGCTGCCGAGAGCGGGCTGCACCGATGTCTCCAGCAGATGATTGAGATGGCCCATCAGGTCTCCGGGCTCGACGCCGGCCACGGCCATGCCGCGCAAGGCTCCCAGCAGCATGGCCATGCCGGAGGTGGCGGTCACTCCATGGCCGGTCAGGTCTCCGACCGTCAGCAGGGACCGTCCGTCCGGCAGCTCCAGCGCGTCGTACCAGTCCCCTCCGATCAGCGTGCTGGTCGTAGAGGGCAGATAGTGCGCCGCGAGATCCAGGGAGGCCGGGCCCTGGTGGGAGAGCCGCAGCGGTCCCCGCCACGGTGGGAGCACGGCCTCCTGGAACTCGACCGCGACTCTGTGCTCGGTCTGTTCGATTCTGCGCTCACGCTGGAGGGAGACGCGGCTCTCCCGCACCACGCGCTGGCTTCTGCGCAGTTCGCTGACATCCCGCAATACCGCCCACATCGACGCGGTGCAGCCGTCGGAGTCGAGCACGGGCTCACCCATCATGTGCAGCGTGCGCACACATCCATCGGTCCGTACGATCCGGAACTCCCCGTCGATGGGCCTTGCGTCGACCAGACAGTCCGTCACCATCGCGGTGAGCAGCGGCTGGTCCTCGGCGAACACCATGGAGGGCAACTCGTCCAGTGACATGGGACCGCTGTCGGGAGACCTGCCGAAGATCCGGAACAGCTCGTCCGACCAGCTCACCTCGTCGGTGAGAAGGTTCCATTCCGCGCTGCCGACCCGGCTGAGCAGGGAGCTCGGCGGGGGAGCGGAGAGGTCCTCCTCGTACGCCGCCGGCTCCGCTTCGTCGTCCGCCGGTGCGGCCGGCAGACCTTCCTTCAGCTGCCCTAAATGAGCCCGGATGTCGTCGAGATGGTGCATCGCGAGGTCGCACAGCGCCCGCTGCCAGCGTCCCTCGGCGTCGTCTTCCAGAACGGCCTCCCGTCTGACCGCGTCCATGTCACCGCGCAGCCGACGGGTCTGCGTGATGAGCGCGTCCACCGAGCCCCGCTCGGGAGGCTGTGGGGCGGGACGGTCCGCGTCGTACAGATGGGACGGCATGTCGTACTCCGATGCAGGCGCGGCAGGCCAGGTCTGGATGGTGGACCGGGTACGACTGTTGCATAGGCGGAGAGGGCCTGTAAGGGATTCGGCAACACTCGATACGGTGGTGCTTCCGGCATATGCCGCAGGCCGCCCGAGTGACCATCATCTTCTTGATCCTGCAGCTCGGTTGAGGAAGGCTTATTGCCACGGGACCACCGAACGGGGAGGCAAGGAAGATGGAATCCGGCAACAGACGGGACAGCCGGCTCGACTGGCTGCTCGACGACCTCGCGAAGCGGGTCGCCGACGTACGGCACGCCATCGTGCTGTCCAGCGACGGGCTCGTGACCAGTGCGAGCGAAGGTCTGGGGCGCGAGGACGCCGAGCATCTGGCCGCTGTCTCCAGCGGACTGCACAGCCTGGCGAAGGGATCGGGCCAGTACTTCCAGGCGGGCAAGGTACGGCAGACCATGATCGAGTTCGATGACGGAGTCCTCTTCGTCACCGCGGCCGGCGACAGCAGCTGCCTGTGCGTCCTGAGCACCGCGGGTGCGGACATCGGCCAGATCGCGTACGAGATGACACTCCTGGTGAACCGAGTGGGAGAGCACCTCGGCGTCTCCGCACGGCAGCGGGAGCTGTGACCTGCGCGTCCCGCCCGGCCGTGGAGTTTTCCACAGGCCCGGGCGGGACGGGGCACACCGGGCTACGGTCGTCACCGAGAGTATTCAACACTCACGGGGGAGGGCTCATGTCCGTCACCGAAACATCACGCACCGTCGCCAGGTCGCTGCCGGCCGCCCGAGGCGCGCAGGAACTCGGGCTCAGGCGCGGTGAGTTCGATCTCGCAGTGCAGCTGGGGCACATCCGCACCACGGCCGACGAGGCCGGAGGCAGACAGCGTGTCCCGCGCGAGGAGATCGACAGACTCCGCGCCGCGGACGGATTCCCGGAGTCCCTGCGCGAGCGACTCCGGGTGGTCGGTACGGCCGAGGGCGCCGCACTGATCGGCGTCAGCCGGAACCGCTTCACCACCCTGGCGCGTACCGGCCACCTCACGCCGGTCAGGTGCTGCCTCAACAGGTACCGGGCGGTCGTCTGGCTCTATCTCGCCGAGGAACTGCAGATGTTCGCGGATGAACACCCCGAGTTGCTCACCGGCAGGCTGCCGGGCCGGGTACGGGAGGATCTGGAGTCGGGGACGGACCGTCGTCCGCGCAACTGGCGCGGACGATGCATCGGCCTCCTGCTGCGCCGGACGGACGACCCCTGGCAGCGGGCCGCCGTGATGGCCTGTGTGCTCGACCCGGTGCAGCTGGCCGAGGTCGTCGACGATCCGTACGAGCGGGCCCACCTGACCCGGCTCCGCCCGGATCTCTTGCCGGGCCGCAGGGATTCCGCGACGTCAGGGGAGAACGTGGACCGCCTGTCGCTCGCGGACGACCCGGACGAGATCCTCTGGTACCGCGTGAGCCTGGCGCTCGCCGTCGACGAAGCCCGCGCCGACCGGCCCGCGCCGCGCCCCGACCGCCTCCGCACCCTGCCGCACGGGCGCGGGCGGGCGCGGCGCAGAAGCCTGCTGACCCGGCTGCGCCGGGGCGTGCGCCGACGCGGGGCGGCCGGACCGTAGTCACCGGCCGCGCAGCCGCTCCAGGTCGCGCCGCTCGCGCTTGGTCGGACGCCCCGCGCCACGGTCACGCACGCCGGCCACGGCGACCTCCTCCCGCGGCGGTGGCGGCGGACTGTTGTCGACCAGGCACTCGGCGGCGACGGATGCCCCGACACGCTTGCGTATCACGCGTGACACGACGACGATGCGCTCGCGGCCCAGGTGATGGAGCCGTACCTCGTCGCCTGCCCGCACCGTGTGCGCGGGCTTCACACGCTCACCGTTGACGCGTACGTGCCCGGCCCGGCAGGCGGTGCCGGCCAGCGAGCGTGTCTTCACGAGCCGGACGGCCCACAGCCAGCTGTCGACGCGGACGGTTTCTTCCTGGGAAGCCATGCCACGACTCTACGACGACCGATCGCGATGACCGAAGTGTCAGTGGCGGAGCCACCCACACGCCCGGTGAGAGGGCCGGCGGTCTCCGTTGTCAGCCAAGAAGCGCGTACACCGCGGACGCGTGCGCGGCCACCTCGTCGGCCCCCTCCACCGTCATGGTGACGTCGGCGAAGGCCATGCGCTTGCCGAGCTTGGTGATCCTGGCGTCGACCAGCACATCGGCGCCCACGACGGCCCGCTGGAACGTGGTCGACTGCTGCACCGTCGTCATCGGCCCGTAGGCGCCGCGCGCGGAGGCCACCGCGATCACGGTCGCGGTGTCCGCGGCCGCCATAAGGGCCTGCCCGGACAGGCCGCCCCCGTCCCGCGCCAGCCGCTCCGACCACGGCAGCCGCAGCACCGCGTGTCGTTCGCCGGTCTCCACCACGGACAGGCCGAGTTCGAGCACCCAGGGTGCGAAGTTGTCGGCAAGGACTTTGTCGGCTTCAGCGAGGGCCATGGTCACCCGCCCAGTGTGAGGCCGCGGCACGTCATATGTCCATGTCCTGCTGGACTTCGGGACGAAGGCGGGCGACAAGCCGGAAGTATCCCGCCTCGTTGCCCGCCAGTCCGGCTGCCTGAAGCGCCTCGTCCGCATCGGCCATGGGTGCGGCGAGCAGCGGCACCATCGCCGGGGCGTTCCCCGGGCCCTGGGTGAGCACTGCCCGTGCCGTCTCCAACAGCCGTACGTACGCCTGCGCCGCGGCGCGTTCGCGGTCGGTCATGCCGGTCATCTGGTCCTCTCCCGCCGAAGGTGTGGTGCGGTCCACCCTCTCGCACGGGTCTGACAACGGCCCGCCCACGCGGCGTCAGTCGAACGCGCGACCTGTGGTGTTCGGCCCTCGGCGCCGCACGGGGCGATGTCCGGAGCCAAGCCTCGCCAACGCCGCGGACGCGATCGCCGCGATGGCCCGGGGCTTCGCAGCCCTCCCGCGCGCACTCAGCCCCGAGGAGCTGGGCTCGGGTGACCGGCCGGTGGTCGCGGCGACGATGGTGGGTGTGACCACGCCGGAGTGGACGCGGCGCGGGAACGGCTGACGGGACTCGGTTACCAGGTGCTGGTCTTTCATGTCACCGGAAAGGGAGGCCGGTCACTGGAGGCCCTGGCCGGAGCGCGCCATTTCGCAGGAGCGCTCGACCTGACGCTCAGCGAGCTGGCCGACGACCTGGTGGGAGGCATCCTCTCGGCCGGTCCCAACCGGCTGAGTGCCGCCGGACGGGCGGAAGTTCCCCAGGTGGTGAGCCTGGGCGTGCTCGACATGGTGAAGCTGGGGCCGTTCGCATCCGTCCCCCCGAAGTTCGTCGGCTGCCGGCTCCATCAGTCCTTCTTTCGAGGGGATCACCGGCTTTAGCTACCGGACCGGCGGCGGTCTTCCTGCCGCTGCGCGGGCTGCCCACCCTGGGCGCCCCCGGGGACCCGTACCACGACCCGGCCACGGACGAGGCGCTCTTCGCGGCGCTGCGTGTGGCACTCGACGGCAGCCCGGTCGACCTGGTCGAAGTCGACACGCGCATCAACGTTCCGGCCTTCGCCCCGTGCAGCCGCCGACCGGCTGCACGGTCTGATCACGGCGGGCCGCACACGAACCGCAGCGACCTGACCCGGTTGTCGAAGTTCGACGGGACGAGTACCGGTCCGCCCACGGCACGCAGATCCGGCGACCGGGTCAGCAGCTCCCGGAACAGCGCCTTCATCTCCAGCCGGGCCAGATGCGCGCCCAGACAGAAGTGCGGGCCGCCCCCGCCGTATCCCAGATGCGGATTGGGGCTGCGCGTGATGTCGAAGGCGTCGGGATCGGTGAACACGGCGGCGTCACGGTTGGCCGAGGCGAAGTACAACACGACCTTGTCGCCGGGCCGGAAGGTCCGGCCGCCCAGTTGGTACTCCGAGGCCACCGTGCGCCGGAACTGGATGATGGGAGTCGAATGCCGCACGATCTCGTCCACCGCTCCCTCCGCATGAAGGTCGAAGTCCGACAGCAGCAGGGCCCGTTGCCCGGGATGGTCGGTCAGTAGCGCGAGCCCGTGCGCCATCGCGTTACGGGTCGTCTCCACCCCGGCCACCAACAGCAGCGAGAAGAACGCGCCGAGTTGCCGGCCCGTCAGCGCATGGCCGTCGATGTCGGCGTTCACCAGCGCCGAGATCAGGTCCCCGGCCGGGCGTCGGCGGCGCTCCCGTCCGGTCTCCGCCACCATCGCCTGCACCCGTGCCAGCGCACGCAGACCTCTGCCGGGCATGCGCAACCTCGGGAGCGCCCCGCGCGCGACACCCACGTTCTCGGACACACGGTTCACCTGGTCGAGAATCGGCGGACGTTGACGCTCCGGGATGCCCATCAGATTGCAGATGACCTCGAACGGCACGCGCGAGGCGACGGCCGTCACGAAATCGTCCGGCCGCCGCCCGATCACCTCGTCGACGACGCGGGCGGCCACCCGGTGAATGTCCTGCTCCGCCTCCGCGAGCAGTCGTGGAGTGAAGGCACGGGAGACGATCCGACGCAGCCGGGCGTGCTCGGGCCCGTCCAGATTGACCATGGAGTCGCCGAACAAGGCCCTTACCCAGCGCGCCGGTTCGGGTGTGGTGACTCCCGGGGCACTGGTGAACACCCGGGGCGTACGGCTCGCCTCAACGACATCGGCGTGTCTGACGAGTGCGTAGAACCCTCGTCCGGACCCCCACCGGCCGCGGGGACGCTCGGTGAAGTACGCCGGCGAGTCCAGACCGCGCAGCAGCGCGAAGGCCTTGTGCCTTTCCTCCGGCGGGAGTTGCCAGAACAGCGGGCCAGCAAGATCGACGGTACCCTGCCGCATCGTCACGCCTCCTTTTCCGTGCTGTCATCCTTGCGTCGGTGGCAGGAGCCGCCGGTGTCAGTCACCTGTGCGGGTGGGGAATTTCCTGCGGACGGCCGAATGGCCGTCATCCGGACGAAGGGGGAGAGACCTTGGAAGGGTTCGTTGTGGCGACCGGGGACGGCCCGCTGCCCACGGAGGACACCGCGGCACGTGCGGCCGAGGTCCGCGTGGCGTTCGAGGGACTGCTTCAGGTCCGCCGGATCACGAACACCGCACCCCCCGATCCCGCCGCCACTCCCGCGGAATGGGAGCGCCGTCGCATGCCGCGGGCGGTCGCCCTGGCCCTGGAGTCGCACGGCATCCCGCCGTCCGCCGTCGACGCCGACGGACGGCGGACCGCGACCGGGTACCGCGTGGCGCCGTCGGACGAGCCGGGCTCGGTACGGGTGGAATGGCTGGGCCCTGCCGGCAGCGGCGCCGCAGCCGACGAAGAGGCCCGCCTGAGCGGGTGCGCCGAGGTCCTGGAACGGCTGGGCTGGGAGGCCCTGCTCTACCGCGGCCCGCGCCGCCGCCGCTTCCTGCTTGTTTCCGCGCTGCCCGCGGCGCGGTGACCCGGCTCGTCACCGGAGCCCGCGTCCCGCCGTGCGCCCGCTCCTCAGGCAGCTCCGGCCCGCCAGGGCGCAGGCTGCAGCGGAACCGACGTCTCGTTACGCTGTACGGGGAAGGGAACGTCCATGATCCGTAGCGGGACCGGGGGCGCAGGCAACAACGGGGGCAAGACGCGTTTCGAGGACATCTATGACCAGCAGGACCCCAGGGCCTACTTCAGCCGCCTCGCCCCGCTGGTCTATGAGATCCCGCACCACGCCCAGGCCGTCTTCCGCCGGACGTACGCGGAACGCACCGCCGCCGGAGCCACGGGCGCACCCACCGCCGTCCTCGACCTGTGCTGCTCGTACGGGATCAACGCCGCCCTGCTGAACCACGACCTCACCCTGGCCGAGCTGTACGACCACTACACCGGTCCCGAGGCGGCGCGGTGCACCACGGATCAGCTGATCGACTGGGACAAGGAGTTCTACGCCTCCCGCCGCCGCCCCGGCGCCGCGCCCGTCATCGGCCTCGACATCGCGGGCAACGCCCTGCGCTATGCCCTGGCGGTCGGCCTGCTCGATGCGGCGTTCGCCGAGAACCTGGAGCAGGACCCGCCCAGCCCCGCTCTCCGGCGTGCGGTGGCCGACGTCGGTCTCATCACTCTCACCGGCGGCGGGAGCTATGTGACCCACCGGACCTTCGACGCGCTGCTGGGCTGCGCACGGCAACCCATTTGGGTGAGCGCCTTCGTCCTGCGTACCGTCTCCTACGCTCCCATCGCCGACCGGCTCGCGGGTCACGGGCTGAGGACCGAGGCGGACCTGTCGATCACCTATCCCCAGCGCCTGTTCACCGGACCCGACGAGCAACGCCACGCCGTCGAAGCGGTACGGAGCAACGGTGCCGACCCGGCGGGCCGGGAGTGCGCGGGCCGGTACCACACGACGCTGTACGAGTCTCGCCCTCGCTGATGCCGGGCCTCGGTCCGATGCACCCAGCAGGTGATCGTCGGCGCTGAAGAGCTGGAACCCGTACGAGCCCCGTCAGCCGCCGGCCCCGAAGTTCTGCGTCCACCAGGGGCCACCGGGGCCGAAGTGGATGCCGATGCCGACGTCCTTGAAGGCGCAGTTGAGGATGTTCGCCCGGTGGCCGGGGCTGTCCATCCACGACTTCATCACCTGCTCGGGGCTCTTCTGGCCCACGGCGATGTTCTCGCCATACGTACTCCACTCATAGCCGGTGACGGTGATGCGCCGACCGGGGTCGGTGCCGTCGGGATTGGTGTGGGAGAAGAAGCCGCGGGCCGCCATGTCGTCGGAGTGCCGCTGGGCCGCGGTGCGCAGGTGACTGTCGGCGCGCAGCGGTCCGCAGCCATGCTTCTCCCGCTCGCGGTTGAGCAGGGCGATGACCTGCCGCACGTACGAAGACTGGCCGTTGGCGCGAACCGGCGCCGCGGCGCCCCTGGCCGGGGCGGGACGGCCCAGAGGTGACGTCGCGGGCGTGGGTGACGCGGACGTCCTCCAGCCGGCTCTGGCCACGGGGCCGCGCGCGGGGGAGGCCGAGGTCGGTGTCACCGGCGGGTCCGCATCGGGGGTACGCGGCGCCTCCGCGGAACGCACGACCTCCCGGCTCCTGTCCGGAGCACCCACCGAGAAGGTGACGACACCGGCCCCGGTGGCCAGTACCGCACCCCCGGCGATCAGCACCATCCTGCGCCGGGGGCGCAGTCGATGGCGACGGGCGGCCCGAGGCGTGGTCCGCGCTGTGAGGCCGACGGCGGTCCGGGCCGCGCGATCCGTCCGGTCCGGCGCGATCGGGAGAGCCGCCGGCGGCACCAGAGCCAGCCCGATGAGCAACTCCTCGGCCGGTATCAGGCCGGAAGAGTGCCCGGAACACGCCGTGCACCCGCGGCCGACGATGTTGTACACCAGCGGCAGGTACTCGGCGACGAGTTCGTCCTGGACCCACTGGTCGCCGGCCTGCGCCGCCGTGATCATCGAGGCGCCGCTTTCACTGCTCACGGTCTGTCCACTCTCTCCGTCGGCCTGCATGTCGTTCCTGCACCGCTTGGGAGATCGTGCGACGCGGCCGCGACGACAGGAACCGCAGTACGGGTGATCTGATGGGCCGAAAGCCTGGTGATCCGGCGTCGGCGCTGGTCAGCCCGGGGGGCGCTGGGAAAGGATGCATGCGGCGGACGGCCCCCGTGCCCCCATCCGGAGGCATCGCCGCCGATGCCCGGGCGTCGTTCCGCGTACTCGCGGACGACCGACGGGGCCACAGCCAGAGCGGACCGGCGCCCGGCCACCGCAAGACCGCGCTCGCACACTTCCTCGCCGGTTACGGCGATCTCGAGAATCCCGTCGACACCGTCCTCCAGCGCTACTACGCTCCCTGTTCGATCTCCGCGAGCTGCCGCGACCTCGCCCTCTCGGATGGCTTCCTGGCCTGCCACGGACTGTGCGCCGACGGCTCCCGGCCGCTGTCCCGCAGCGAGGTCAAGCGGGTCAACGCCGTGCTGCTCACCTGCGGCACCTATGACGCCGCCTGCGACTTCGCCCACCGCGTGGGCCTGCCCGGCAAGAGCGGGGTGGGTGGCGGCATCCTGGCCGTGGTGCCCGGCAAGGGCGCCCGGTGCGCTTTGAGCCCCGCCCTGGACCCCGCGGGCAACTCCGTCGCGGCCGTCCAGGCCCTGGACGCGTTCACGACGATGGGGGTGGTCCGTCTTCTGACCGGTCGTGCCGGAGCCGGATTGAGCCGGGCGGCTCCGGGTAGCCGCAGCGGAGGTCCGGGGGAACCGGAATCCGGGGTTATCCCGAGCGAGCGGGGTGCACGCCGGGCCTGCAGCTCATCGGCTACCAGATCGAGGCGACCGACGGTTCCGTCGGAAGGATCGGCAAGCATTCCGAGGACGTGGACCGGTCCTGCATCGTCGTGGACACCGGCCCCTGGATCTTCGGCAGGCAGGTGCTGCTCCCCGCGGGCGTCGTGTCGCGCATCGACTCCGAGAGTCGCACGGTGTACGTGAACTGCACAAAGGACGAGGTGAAGGCAGCGCCCGGTCACCGGGGCGGTCAGCACGACAGCGATGTGGCGTCCATCCGGCTCGCCGAGCAGTACTACGCGAACCGTCACATGTGAGGCGCCCTGTTCAGTCCCAGGCCTTCGCGATCTCGAAGCTGTGGGTCTCACGGCCCAGCACATGGCCGTCGGTGTCGACGAATGTCCCCGTCACCTGATAGGTGTCACGCGCGAGATGGCCGGTCGGGAGGTGCTCGGCGGGAAGCACCACTTCGTACGGGCCGCCGGGTCGATAACTCCCCAACAGCACCTCACTTGTGGCGATGCCCGAGCCGTGCCGCTTTCGCTCCTCCACGAACTTGAGGCCTTCGACGGGCCTCTTCCCGATGCGGAAGATCAGCGTGACCCGGATTTCCGCGCCCTCCTTCAGGACGAAAGGAGCGGTCTGCGGCGCGGATTCGGCCTCTCCCGGAACAGGCAGCCGGACAGCCATCTCAACGTGGCCCTCGGCGTGCAGGGACACGCTCAGAAGCTCGAATTGAGGGGTGTCGCCGGCCGGAACTTCGTGGGAGGTTTTCATCAGACGAGCCATCTTTCGCCGCTGGACCGACACACCTGAAACCAAAGCATAGCCAGGGGAATGCGTGCTCCCGGCAATGAAACCCGGAGTCAGGTGCCCCTGTCCCCGGTCCGCTTCATCCAACAGCACACCAGTTGAAACGCTCCCAGCACGGTCACGGCCCAGACCACCGCGAATGCCCAGATCAGGGCCTGGGCCGTGGTGACCACCGCCGCTATGAGCAGCGTCAGCGACAGCGCCCCCAGCAGCGAGACGGTGAGGCCACTGGGTTTCGGCATCCTCGTCGGCAGATGTGGCACCGGGTGCCCCCAGCGCATCGTCCGCATTCTTCGGTCCAGGGTCTCGTCACCCTGCAAATCTGATTCGATCTCGGAAAGAATCCGCTGTTCGTGATCGGAAAGTCCGGCTCCGTCCATGGCTGAAGCCTCCAGATCCCGGCCAGGTCAGCCGTCGGCCGGTGATTCTTGATGGTTCTCCTTCCGATTCTCGATCCTTTCGGGGCAGGATTCGCGTCGGGGCTGGATTCGCGCCGAAGGTGCCCCGATGCGCGGGCAGCGGCGCCTGGCGTCAGTGGCGCAGCGCCCGCTCGAGCTCCTTCTTGTTCATCCTGGAACGACCCTCGATGTTCCGGCGCTTGGCCTCCGCGTAGAGCTGGTCGTACGTCGGGCCCTGGGCGCCCTTGTGGGAGCGCTGTCCGCCGCGCCGCCCGGAGGACATGTCCTCGAGCGAGGTGCGGCTCGTGCTCTTCGACTCGCCGGCCCGCGCCCGCTCCTTGTTGACCGTGCGGGCGGCTATCTCCTTGGCGCGGTCGAGGCTCTCGCCGCGCTCGAGCGCGCTCTCCTTGATGTGTTCGTACTGCCGTTCACGCTTGGGGCTGGATCCGCGGGGCATGGCTCCTCCTTCTCCGGCTTCAGCGTCTACCCCGGTGGCGACTGGCTATGACTGCATAAACACGTAATAGTCGTAGTAACTCTATGTATGTCCTTCAATTCAGGAGAACTCTGCATGGCGCCGGGAGTTACCGGGAAGCCGGACGGTGAGGACACCCGTGGCCCGCGGTTCACGGTCGATGTGCGGTCCGGCCCCGGCACGGTCGTGCTGGCACTCGGCGGTGAACTCGACCACGACACGGCCGGGGCGCTGCGCGACGCGCTGACGCGGGGCATCACGGCCGGAGCCGACCGGATCCTGGTCGATTGCTCGGACCTGCGATTCTGCGACTCCACCGGGCTGAACGCCCTGCTCCGGGGCAGGCTGGCCGCACAGAACGCGGGCATCCGGCTGGAACTCGTCGCGCTGCAGCCGCCCGTGGCCCGCATGTTCGGGATCACCGGGGCGGACACCGTGTTCCGGGTGCATGCGAGTCTCGAGGAGGCTCTGGGGGACCGGCGGCAGAGATGACGGAGGGCGTCATGGATGAGGGCCTCCGGGCGCAGGGGCGGACCCGCCGCCTCGCGCTGTCCGGTACGAAGGGTGTGGTCGGCCGGTGCCGTGACTTCAGCCGGGACGCCCTGACGGACTGGAAGTGGATCCCCGCCGCGGACGACGAGCAGCAAGCGGTTGTCGAGGATGTGCTGCTGCTCGTGTCCGAGGTGGTCACCAATGCCTGTCTGCACGCCGGAGGCCCCAGGGAACTGATGCTGAACTGCACCGATGAACGTCTGCGCATCGAGGTCACCGACGACAGCCCGGTGCACCCGCGGCCCCGCCCGTCCTGTGACGCCTCACTGCCGGGCGGCCACGGTCTGATCGTGCTCGCGCGGCTCGCGCGGAGCTGGGGATCGACACCTCGGGGGCGCGGCAAGACGGTCTGGTTGGAGGTGGCCTCTCCGCTCAGTGGAGTGCCGGCTCGCGGGCGTCCTCGCCCGTAGACGGCGCGTCGTCGTCCAGCAGGCCGGACCGCAGTTTCGCCAGGGTTCGGGCCAGCAGCCGTGAGACGTGCATCTGGGAGATGCCCAGACGTGTGCCGATCTCCGACTGGGTGAGGTCCTCGCAGAACCGCAGCGACAGAATGATCCGGTCCCGCTCCGGCAGAGCGGCGATCAGTGGTTTGAGGGACTCGACGGACTCGATCGTGTCGAGCGTCGGCTCCTCCCGGCCGAGGCGGCAGGTCATCGAACTCAGCGCCTCGTCGTCGTTGACGGGTGCGTCCAGCGAACGGGCGACATAGCCGTTGGCGGCCTGCTCACCCTCCGCCACCTCCGCCTCGCTGATGCCGAGCCGACGGGCCAGCTCGGCCGTGGTCGGAGTGCGGTCCAGCTGCTGCTCCAGTGCGTCGAAGGCTTTCGCCAGATCGAGCCGGAGCTCCTGGAGTCGACGTGGCACCCGGACGGCCCAGCTGGTGTCCCGGAAGAAGCGCTTGATCTCGCCTTCGATGGTGGGCAGCGCGAAGGAGGTGAACTCCACCTCACGGTCGATGTCGAACCGGTTGATGGCCTTGATCAGTCCGATCGTCCCGACCTGGATGATGTCCTCCATGGGCTCGCTGCGGCTGCGGAACTTCGTGGCCGCGTACTTCACCAGGCTGAGATTGAGCTCGACCAAGGTGTTACGGACGTACGAATACTCCGGTGTGCCCTCCTCCAGCGCCCTCAGACGCTCGAACAGGGACGTCGACAGCGCCCTGGCATCCATCGTGCTGACGGACAGCGGATCGGGAATCTCCGGGAGCCCGGCGAGTGCTTCACGGGCTGCCCGGCCGGTTTGCGGGTGGCTGGACATGAGGTTCCTTCGACGAGACCGCCGTACGAGCACCCCCGACTACAGCTTTCTTACCCATATCACCCGCTTTGATGTACAAGGGTGCGTTTCGGCGTCCGGTGCGCACCGGAACCGTCCCGGAGTCAAGGATTCATGTGTCCGTCGCGTCCCCACGTGCCACAGTGGACTGTGGCGCCGACGACAGCGCGAGGTCAGCCATGGCAGAAGCCGCCCGCACTCCACGGGACGGGCCCGCCCGGCCCACGGCAGAGCTGAGTGAGGAAGGGCTCGGGAAGCAGCCGGCCGGGCTGACCGCGGTACGCGACGGAGATTTCTCCATCCGCCTGCCCATCGAGGCCGAAGGCCTCCTCGGCGAGATAGCGGCCGTCTACAACGGCATGGCCGACCAGTTGTCGCTGGACACCTCCGAGGTCACCCGCGCTCCGCCGGATCCGACCTGCTCCAGCTGATCAACGACATCCTCGATCTTTCGAAGGTCGAGGCCGGGAAGATGGATGTCCACCCCGAGCCGTTCCCTCTGCGCCAGTTCGCAGAGCATGTCGGGGCGACCTTCCAGCCCGTGGCGCGCGAGCGGGAGCTGGAGTTCCGGGTGGTCACGGCGCCCGATATCCTGGAGCGGATCACCACCGACGAGTCCCGGCTCCGGCAGGTGCTGCGCAATCGGAGCGCCGCGAGGTGCCCGGCGCCGAGGACGGGCCACTACGTTCGGGTAGCGTGGGCTGTATGCGAGTGGCGTTCCTCATGGCGCCCAAGGGCGTCGAACAGGCCGAGCTGACCGAGCCCTGGCGGGCCGTGACCGCCGCCGGGGGAACGCCGCAACTGCTTTCCACCCGGCCCGGCCACATCTTGGCGTTCCACCACCTGGAGAAGGCCGACACCTTCCCTGTGGACGGGACCGTCGCCGAGAGCACGGTCGACGACTTCGACGCCCTGGTGCTGCCCGGAGGGCTCGCCAATCCGGACGCGCTGCGCCAGGATTCCCGGGCCGTCGCCTTCGTACGGGACTTCGTCGCCGCGGGCAAGCCCGTCGCGTCGATCTGCCACGGCCCTTGGATGCTGGTCGAGGCCGATGCGGTGCGCGGACGGACGCTGACATCATATCCCAGCCTGCGCACCGACATCCGCAACGCAGGTGGCACCTGGGTCGACGAGCAGGTGGCGGTGGACGACTCGGCCCCCGGCACGCTGATCACGAGCCGGAGGCCGGCCGATGTGAAGGCCTTCTGCGAGGCGCTCGTCCACGCGCTCCTCGCCTGACAGCTACGGGGCGTCAGCCCTCCGCCGCGCGCGGCGGCGCAAGACGTACCGCTCCGCCTCCTGGACGGCCTCCCGTGCGGTGCGCTGCCCCATCAGCACGCAAAGGGTGTAGGCCGTGTCCTCGAACCGCCTGCGGACGGTCGGATCACCCGGATCGGCGAGTACCTGGCTCTCCAGCGTCCGGTACCGGGAGAGAAGCGCACCGACCAGGCCTTTGTCCGGCAGCAGCATGCCCGTATCTCCTTGTGTCGGGCCGGCTCCGTTCCGCGTCCCTGTCTCGGCACGCCCGGGGCGGCAGGGAAGGAGGACGGAGGCGGCGCGGCAGGGGCCTGCCCAGACACATCAGGGGATCAGGCCAGCGACCTCCATTGTGCTTCCGCCGCCCCCCGGGCGCAGGTCGATCCAGTAGTCGCCGTACGCCAGCGGCTCCGCCGCCTGGTTCCCCTCCGGCCGGGGACCGGACCGGCCGAGAAGGAGCAGGAGGGAGATTCGGGCCGCAACCGGCACTTGTCCGGACGCCGCGCCCGGACGCGAGAGCCGTGTGGGCCGTGCTGATCGACTGGTCGCGGCCCGAGGCCGGGCATAGGGTCGAAGGATGGGGTGGGCGGAAGCGCTCACCGACCCTCCACGAGGGCACGATGCGCCATGACGAGCTCACAGCCCGCGTCGGCGAACGGCCCGAAGCGGCCCGAGACAGCGGCCGGGGAGCGTGGCGGCGGAAGCGGGATCGCACTCCTCGTCATCGCCTCTTGCCAGTTGATGGTGGTACTGGACATCACTATCGTGAACGTCGCGCTCCCACACATCCAGAGGGCTCTGAGCTTCTCCACCGCCGGCCTCTCCTGGGTCGTGAACGCCTATGCGCTCACCTTCGGTGGTCTGCTGCTCCTCGGTGGGCGGGCCGGCGACATTCTCGGACGGCGTCGCGTTTTCGTCTTCGGTGTGCTGTTGTTCGCTGTCGCATCGTTGCTCGGTGGTCTGGCGCAGAACTCCGGCCAGCTCCTTGCCGCTCGTGCCCTGCAGGGCAGCGGCGCGGCTGTCGCCTCACCGACCGCACTCGCGCTGATCACCACGAACTTCGCCGAAGGCCCAGCTCGCAACCGGGCCTTCGGCGCCTTCGCCGCGGTTTCCGCCGGGGGAGGAGCGATCGGGCTGCTGGTGGGCGGCGTTCTGGTCGAGTGGCTGAACTGGCGCTGGATCTTCTTCGTCAATGTGCCGATCGGTGTGCTCATCGCCCTCGCAACGCCCCGCCGCATCAAGGAGTCCGCGCACCAGCCGGGACACTTCGACCTCACCGGGGCGCTGACCTCCACCGCCGGAATGGCTTTGCTCGTCTACGGGTTCATCCGGGCCGCGCAGACCGGCTGGCGTGACGGGCTCACGCTCGCGGCGTTCGCCGCCGCGGTGGTGCTCCTCGGGGCGTTCATCGTGACGGAGCGACGCTCGACCCGGCCGATTACGCCGCTGCACATGTTCGCGGATCGCAATCGCGCCAGTACCTACGCCATCATGCTGAGTCACGCGGCCGCGATCTTCGGCATGTTCTTCTTCCTGACGCTGTTCGTGCAGAACGTCCTCGACTTCAGCCCCCTGCGGGCCGGTCTTGCGTTCCTGCCGGTCAGTGCCACCATCGCAGTGAGCGCCGCGCTGGCCTCCCGGCTCTTGCCGAGATTCGGGCCGAAGCCCTTCATGGTGGCCGGCGGCACTCTGGGCTCGGCCGGGCTGTCCTGGCTCACCCTGGTCGAGGTCCATTCCACCTACCTGGGCAGCCTCCTCGGGCCGATGCTTCTGTTCGGTCTCGGCATGGGCATGGAATTCGTGTCCCTGACGCTGACAGCCCTCTCCGGAGTTTCCCCGCGGGAGTCGGGTGCCGCCGCCGGCCTGCTGAACGCCCACCGGCAGGTCGGTGGAGTGCTCGGACTCTCCATTCTTGTCACGGTCTTCGGCATGGCCGGCCGCAACGAGGTGCAAGACCTGATATCGCACTTTCTCGCTCGGGCCGCACCGGCGGAGCGCATCGCATTCCTGCGGACCGGCCGGCTGCCCGGCACCTGGGCCGACCAGGTGCTCACCTCGGGAGTGTCTGCGGTCTTCATCATCGGGGCCACGTTCACCGTCGTCGCCACGCTCATCGCTCTCGTGGCCATCCAGGTGCGGCCCTCCGACCTGGCCCGCCTGCGGGGTGCGATTCCGGCCGTTCCCACGGAGTCGGCGGCGCCGGGCGCGGCCGGCGAATCCGGCAGCGGCCCGGCCGCGCGCGAACCGGGCACGGACCGGAGCGGCCGCGGCCCCTGACGGCCGCTCACCCCGAGTCCGCGAGCGGCCACCCGGCACGTACGTTCCACCGGCCCCCGCGGCCGCTGAACTCGATGGCGGTCAGCGGCGGCACATCGATCCGCCAGAACGTGCACTCAGGCGCTCCCAGTGCTCGTACGACCGCCGCGCGGACCACCTCGGGCTCGACCACGGCGAGCACCCTCCCCGGCTCGCCGGCCAGCGTGCCGAGCCAGTCGCCGACCCGCTCGCACACCGCCGGCAGCGACTCTCCACCGTGCGGCGCGCAGCCCGGGTCCGTCATCCAGGCAGAGACCGCCTTCGGCTCCGCGGCCGTGACGCCTTGCGGCACTCGCCGTCCAGGTGACCCTGTGGACCGCTTACGGCCTGGTCTTCGGCCACCTCGCGGAACGCGTGCTGGAGCCCCACAGGGCCTGGGGCGCGGGCCGTGGCCGCGGGGACGGCGGCCACACCTCGCTGAAGAAGCACGCGAAAGGGTCCGCCGGGACGTCCCGGCGGACCCTTTCGCCTTCACTCTCCGTCGGCGAGGGCGGCGAGATAGCGCTCGGCGTCGAGCGCGGCCGCGCAGCCGGTGCCGGCCGCGGTGACGGCCTGCCGGTAGAGGTGGTCGACCACGTCGCCCGCGGCGAAGACGCCGGGGAGGTTCGTGCGGGTGGACGGCGGGTCGACCTTGAGATGGCCGCCCTCGCCCAGATCGAGCTGGTCCGTGAACAACTGCGTGCGCGGGTCGTAACCGATGGCCACGAACAGCCCGGTGACCGGGAGTTCGGACGTTCGACCGGTCCTTGTGTCGCGCAGGGTCAGCCCGGCGAGTGTCTGCTCGCCGTGGATCGCGGCGACCTCGCTGTTCCAGGCGAACTTGATCTTCGGGTCTGTGAAGGCCCTCTCCTGCATGGCCCGGGACGCGCGCAGGGTGTCACGGCGGTGTACGACGGTGATGGACGTGGCGAAGCGCGAGAGGAAGGTGGCCTCCTCCATCGCGGTGTCGCCACCGCCGACCACGGCGATGTCCTGGTCCCGGAAGAAATACCCGTCGCAGGTCGCGCAGTAGGACACTCCGTGACCCGAAAGTGCCTCCTCGCCCGCCAGATTCAGTGTGCGGTGCTGTGAACCGGTGGCGATGATCACGGCCTTGGCGCGGTGGACCGCGCCCTCGGCGTCCGTGACGGTCTTGATGTCACCGGTGAGTTCGACGGCGACCACGTCGGCCCGGACCATCTCGGCACCGAAGCGCTCGGCCTGAGCCCGCATGCCGTCCATCAGCTCCGGACCCATGACGCCGTCACGGAAGCCCGGATAGTTCTCCACCGTGGTCGTCAGCATCAGCGCACCACCGGCGGTCACCGAGCCCTCGAACACCAGTGGCCTCAGCGCGGCCCGGGCTGCGTACAGCGCGGCCGTGTACCCGGCCGGCCCGGAGCCGATGACGACGACTTGGCGGATCTCGTTCTCGGCGGTCATGTGCGCTGCCTCCGGTACGGTGACGTCAGCCTACGCTGATCCGGTGCCGTGCTCCGCGGGAAGCGGGCCCGCACTGATCTACTGTGGACGTCATGGCGTCATCCGGCATTCCACGGCCCTGTTCCATCGCCGACACACTCGGCGTCATCGGGGAGAAGTACTCGCTGCTCGTTTTGCGCGAGGTCCTTTTCGGCGTCAACCGCTTCGACTCGATCGTGCGCAACATCGGCGCGCCCCGCGATGTGCTCGCCGCACGGCTGCGCAGGCTCGCGGACGCGGGCGTCCTGGAGAAGAAGCTCTACAACGAGCGCCCGGCCCGGTACGAGTACCACGCCACCGCGGTCGGCCGGGAGCTGCGGCCCGTACTTCTCATGCTGAAGGAGTGGGGCGACCGCCACCTCGCGGACGTCCCGCCGCTCGTCTGGGAACACTCCTGCGGTGCCGACCTCGACCCGGCGATCATGTGCCGGGCCTGCGGAGAGCAGGTCCGTACCGCCGACCTCACGCCTCGTTTCCAGGTCCCCGGCTGGACGGCACAAGGGGCTTCCTGACGCGCGTCCGGACCGGGGGCTCACTACGGGCTCGGTTCGCCTCCCCGCGTTGCGCTGCCGGGCCCGGCGCGGCAGGGTCGAAGCATCGAGGCCGAGGAGGATGCAGTCATGCCCATCGCGACGGTGAATCCCGCGAACGGTGAGACGCTCAAGACGTTCGATCCACTGGGGGCCGAGGAGATCGAACGGCGCCTGGCGACCGCCGAAGCGGCGTTCAGGACATACCGCACCACCGACTTCGCCGAACGCGCACGGCTCCTCAACCGCGCCGCCGACCTCCTGGAACAGGATCAGCAGGACATCGCCCGGACCATGACCACCGAGATGGGCAAGCCCATCGCGGCCGCCCGGGCGGAGGCGGCCAAGTGCGTCAAGGCGATGCGCTGGTACGCGCGGAACGCGGAGGAACTCCTGGCGGACGAGCACCCCTCACCCGCCGATGTGAAGGACGCGGGCGCGTCCCGCGCCACCGTCCACTACCGGCCGCTCGGCGTGATCCTGGCCGTGATGCCCTGGAACTTCCCCCTCTGGCAGGTCGTACGCTTCATGGCCCCCGCTCTGATGGCGGGCAACGTCGGACTGCTCAAGCACGCCTCGAACGTGCCGCAGACCGCGCTGTACCTGGAGGACCTCATCCGCCGGGCCGGTTACCCGGAAGGGTGCTTCCAGACACTGCTGGTGGGCGCGGGCGCCGTCGAGGGCATCCTGCGCGACCCACGCGTGGCCGCGGCGACACTGACCGGGAGCGAGCCGGCCGGGCGGTCGGTCGCGGCGATCGCCGGTGACGAGGTCAAGAAGACGGTCCTGGAACTGGGCGGCAGCGACCCCTTCGTGGTGATGCCGTCCGCCGACATCGATCAGGCCGCCCGGACCGCGGTCACCGCCAGGGTGCAGAACAACGGGCAGTCCTGCATCGCGGCCAAGCGGTTCATCGTTCATACGGACGTCTATGACGCGTTCACGGAACGCTTCACCGCACGGATGCAGGAGCTGACCGTGGGTGACCCGATGCACGACGCCACGGACGTCGGCCCCTTGGCCACCGAGCAGGGCCGCGCCGATGTGGAGGCCCTCGTGGACGACGCACTGAGCCACGGCGCGAGGGTCCTGTGCGGCGCGCAGCGCCCCGAGGGACTGGAACAGGGCTGGTACTACGCCCCGACGGTCCTCGCCGGCATCACCGACAGCATGCGGATCCACAGGGAGGAGGCGTTCGGGCCGGTGGCCACGCTCTACCGGGTAACGGACGTCGACGAGGCCGTGGCGCTGGCCAACGACTCGCCCTTCGGGCTGAGCTCCAACGTATGGACCCGGGACGAGGCCGAGGTACGCCGCTTCGTACGCGACCTGGAGGCGGGCGGCGTGTTCTTCAACGGCATGACCGCTTCCCACCCTGCGCTGCCCTTCGGCGGAGTGAAGCGCTCCGGGTACGGCCGGGAGCTCTCGGGCCACGGCATCCGGGAATTCTGCAACACGACCACGGTCTGGCACGGACCCGAGAAGGCCGGGTGAGCGGCCCCGCGTCTCAGTCATTCCGGCTGGCCAGCACCACCGCCAAGCGCAAGGCCGCTGCCGCCTGACCCACCAACTGCAACACCAACCGCCGCGGGCGGGCGCCGAACAAGGCGCCCGCCCCGTTCGCATCGGGTGCGCCGAACTGCACGGCCGGGACGCGCTGTACGAGACGTACGCCCCACAGTTCGCCGAGGACCGCTGCCGGGCGGAGATCGCCGGACGGCTCACCGAGGGCGACTGGGCGGTCGACCACGAGATCGCCCATGGCGTCGACGACACACCGGTCCGGGTCCTGGCCGCCTACCGGGTGCGCGGCGGGCTGATCGACCGTGTCGACTTCCTGGGCTGAGCCCACGCCCTCAGGGCTCGTCGTACTTCCGGCGAAGCCGTCGCTGGGTGAGCAGTTCATGGATGAGACGCCCGACGAGCGCACCTCCGTAGACCACCACGCCGATCCCCACGAGCCAGGACTGCAGGACCAGGACCGTTCCGAACGGTCCGTACATCACCGCGTTGGAGGCGATCTGCGGCGAGAAGACGAGCTGGGAGAAGATCCTCAGGCCGAGCAGGGCCACCGCGGTCACCACGGCCCCGGGCAGCAGGGCCCGCCAGCGGATCCGGGCACAGAGCAGGATCCACTGGGACCACCAGAAGAACAGGCACGTGCCGACCAGATCGCTCAGCCCGATGAGCATCGCCCGGAGCGGATTCTCCCTGGGCGGGGGAATGTTGACGAAGAGCACCAGGGAGAAGACGAGCACGGCCAGCCAGACGACATGCCGCCACATGGTGTGCCAGCGGGCCGCCGGCAGGTCCCAGACCTTTTCGTAACCGGTCTGCACGACGGATCCGAAGGTCACCCCGAACACCGCGAGCGCGGCGAGACCGAACGACGTCGTCTGCTTCCATGTTCTTTCCGGCACGTTGAACAGACGCGCGATCTCGTCCTGGGACGACGCCGACACCCCCAGACCCTGCCCCAGCCACCGGGCGAACCCCTTTCCGCTCGCGGGGTCGGCCGCTGCCACGACGATCAGCAACGGCACCAGGGTCAGGAACCCGAGCGCGGCGAAGCCCATGGCGCGATGCATCAGCTCCATCTCACGGCCGCGGTAATAAGCGAGGCCGATCGGAGAGGCAAGGATCCTGCGATGCAGGTACCGGAACCCGTGCACGTGGTGCGTCCCGAAACGCTTCAGGGGCATGTGTCGTCGACTACCCGGAAGAGAGCCGCGACTCGTCCGGCGTACGTCCGGATGGACGACCCGGCTTGTTCAGCCACCGGGCAGCAGATGACGTAGCTGCTGGGATGCTCCGTCAGATACTCGCCGAAGGACCGCGCCGGACGGTCCGTCAGATGAGACACCACATCGGAGACGGCACTCATCTCGCCGACGGCCACAGCCTCGTAGGAGGTCACCCAGCCGGTCACCTCCCAGTCCTCGGCCCCGTACCCCGCCCGTGAGGCACAGGACTCCTCGCGTGTCTCGGGAACGTACCGCAGGGTGCGCCCGGCGAACCGGCTCAGCTCCTCCGCAGCCTCGGCCGGCGTCAGCGCCTCCGGCCCGGTGACGTCGTACACGGCACCGTCATGCCCCTCGCCCGACAGCACGGCTACGGCCACATCGGCGATGTCCTCGTGTGCCACCGCCGACACTCGTCCGTCGCCGGCCGGGCCGCGGATCACACCGTCGCTGCCGGCCATGGCCGGCAGCCCCCAGGTACCAGCTGTCCCGCAGAAACGTATGGCGCAGCCCCGTGGAGCGGAGGTACTCCTCGGTGTACCAGTGGTCGCGGGCGAAGGTGACGGTCGCGTCCGGCGCCGCGCCGAGGAACGACACGTACACGATCCGCCCGACTCCCGCCGCGACCGCGGCGTCGACGGCGCTGCCATGGTCCCGCACCCGCTCGGTCCCTCGTACGCCGAGACGAGGAACAAGGTGTGCACACCTTCCAGGGCGCGCCGCATGGACGCCCCGTCGCCGTATACGGCGGACGGCGCCGCCGCCGCCCCGGGAAGTAGCGGCAGCCTGGACGGCACACGGCCGAGCAGCCGCATGGTGAGGTCCGCCTCGCAGCGGCCTCGCGCGACCAGGCCGCCGCGGCGGCCGCCCGCTCCGGCGACGGCGACCGATGGGCGCACGGTCTGCCCTTTCCCCGCGACGGCGGTACGCGAACCTCGGCCCTACGGATGGGCCCGTTGTCCCCCGGTCGAGTCGAGGAGGATCTGCGCG
The DNA here is from genome assembly GCF_039536205.1 of Streptomyces sannanensis. GTDB lineage: Bacteria > Actinomycetota > Actinomycetes > Streptomycetales > Streptomycetaceae > Streptomyces > Streptomyces sannanensis. The sequence continues at coordinate 6,720,763 of NZ_BAAAYL010000001.1, forward strand.
ATGTCGGAGGTGAACACGGCAGCCCCGGCCGTGATCTGCCGCTCGCGGGCCGGGCCGGGGTGAACGAGAGCGGTGAGCCGGTCGCGCAGCGCGCCGGCATCAGGCGCGTACGCGGACACTCCGGCCGCCGCCATGGCGCGAACGCCCTCCGCCCCATGACCCGGGATGGGCCGGTATCCGACGACCGGGAGACCGGCGGCGAGTGCCTGGACCGCGGTCTGGCCGGCCGCGTTGTCCACCAGTGCGCCTGCGGCACCCATCAGATCGGCCAGATCAGTCACCCAGCTCAGCGCCAGCACGTCCGGCGTCTTCGACATGCGCAGCCGCAGCCGATCGTCGCGGCCGCACAGGATCACCGGGAGACAGCCCGTGTCCGCGATCAGCCGCGCCGTCGCCGCGAGGTCCGAGGCCACTCCCCAGGCTCCGGTGCTCACCAGCACGGGCGTGCGCCCCGGAGCGTACGAATCCAGGACCCTCGGCCAGTGCACGGGTTCCCTGCCACGGAGCCGGAACTCCGACGGCACCACCGGCCCCGTGGCAAACGCCGAGCGGCCCCCGTGCTCGCGCACCCGGGCCGCCGCCGTCCCGGTCACGCACAGGTGCAGATCGTTGCCGGGGTGCACCCACTGCCGGTGTGCCGCGAAGTCGGTGACGAAGACCGCACTGGGCACCGTCAGCGTGCCGCTCGCCCTGAGTCTTCCCGTGACCTGCGCCGCCAGATGGAAGGTCGCGACCACGGCGTCGGCTCGGCATTCGGCGACGGTGTCCAGCAGCCGGCGCTCCGCCGTCACCGCCAGGGGCGCTGTGCCCGGCCGGACCGGCCCGTCGCGGAAGAACGCCGCATAGACGGCGCCGTACAGCCAGGGAAAGTGGCGCACCGTCAGCCGGTACGACTCGCGCAGGGCCGGCCCGGCACCGCGCGGCAGCAGCTCGAGTACGTCGCAACGGGCCACGCGGTGACCGCGGGACCGCAGCCGCCGGGCCAGTTCACCGGCCACGGTGTCATGACCCGCACCCATGCTCGCGCTGACGATCAGAAGGCGTCGCTCCATGAGGCTCCAAGGACGGGGTGCCCACAAGCCAACAGCCGGCGCCCGGCCCCCGCACCCCGGGCACACCCGCACCGCGCCTGTTCGGGTGGAAAACGGGCGGCTGCGCCGTACCCCTGCCACACGCGCCGCACGCTCCGGCGGAGTATCGGCACGACGGCAGCCTCGGCGGATCCGAAGGACGGCAGATGCTCGACAGGCACGACACCAGCTCCTCGCGCCGGAAGGCCACCCCCCGCGCATCCCATGCCCGGCGGGTGGTGCTGATCACCGGGGCATCCTCCGGAATCGGGGCCGCGACCGCGGAACGGCTGGCCGCCGAGGGCCGCTGGGAGCTGCTGCTGAACGGGCGCGACGAGACGCGTCTGGCCCGTGTCGCGGCGGACACGGCAGGCACCGCGATTCCTGGGGACCTGACGGAGGAAGGCGGTTGCGCGCGGCTGGCGGAGGAGGCGGTGAGACACTCGGGCCGGGTGGATGTGCTGATCACTGCGGCGGGCATCGGCTGGGCAGGCCCGTTTGCCACCATGCCCCCGGACAGCATCGACCCCGTGCTCGACACCAACCTCAGGGCGGTACTGCGGCTGGTGCGGGAGGTACTGCCCGGGATGGTGACCCGCCGCCGCGGCCATGTGGTGCTGATCGGCTCGCTCGTGGCACGCCTCGGGGTGCGGGGGGAAGCCGTGTACTCGGCGTCGAAGGGCGCCCTGGTGCCGTTCGCGGACAGTCTGCGCTACGAACTCGCGGGCAGCGGGGTGCACGTGTCGATGGTGCTGCCAGGAGTGGTGGACACGCCGTTCTTCACCACCCGAGGGGTGCCGTACCACCGCGACTGGCCCCGTCCGGTGGCGCCGCAGCGCGTGGCCGACGCGGTCTGCGGGGTTCTGCGGCACCACCGGGACGAGGTGTACGTGCCGACCTGGCTGAACCTGCCCGTACGCGTGTCGGGGACGGTCCCGAGCCTGTTCAGGAGACTGGCCACGCGGTTCGGCTGACGGACGGGCAGGGTCATGCTCTCGGTTGCGCTGGCCGTGCTGGCCGCTTTCCTGAACGCGGTCGCCTCGGTGCTGCAGCGGCGTGCGGCAGCCGTGGAACCCGCCACCGTGACGGCGAATGGACGGCTGTCCTGGCTGGTGAGGCTGGTGCGGCGGCCGGTATGGCTGGCCGGAGCCGCGGCCATGGCCATGGCGGGGGCGTCGCAGGCGGGTGCCCTGGCCACAGGGCCCCTGGCGGTGGTGCAGCCGATCATGACGACGGAACTGCTGTTCACGCTGGCCGTGGGCAGCCTGGTGTTCCGGACCAGGCCCGGACCGGGCACCTGGTGGGCGTTCGCGGCGATGGCACTCGGGCTGGCGGCGTTCCTGGTGCTCACCGATCCGGGCGAGGGCCTGACGACCGTCCCGCCCGACCGCTGGCACCGGATCACCGTGCCGACGGTGGCAACGGTCGCCGCGCTGCTCGCGCTGTCCGTGCGGCTGCGCCCGGCAGCGCGCGCCGCGGTGCTCGGTTGCGCGACGGCCATCGGTTTCGCGGTCACGGCGGTCCTGGTCAAGGACACGCTGGGCCGGCTGCCGGAGGGGGTGGGTGCGGTATGGACGTCCTGGCAGCTGTACGCCGTTCTGATCATCGGCCTGGCGAGCTTTCTGCTGCTCCAGGTCACCCTGCGGGCAGGCACCCTGGTCGCTTCGCAGCCCGCCCTGACCCTCGGCGACGCGCTGCTGAGCGTCGTGTTCGGAGCGGTGCTCTTCGACGAGAGCATCGCCCTCGGCCCCCGTGTCGTGCCCGAAGTCGCGGCCTTGGCCCTGCTGGTCGCCGGCAGCGTACAGCTGGCCAGATCGCCGCTGATGGCAGGACCGGAGAAGGAGCAGATCTGGTGAACACCCCCTCCCTGCCGGCCTCCGCGGCGATCGGCGTCCTCGGCGCCGCGACCGCCTGGCACATCGGCCCCGCCGCCACCTGGCTGCCCCCCGTACGCAGGCTGCTCCCGTCCCTCGAGGGCCGGGGCACTCGGGACCATGTGGCCCTCACCTTCGACGACGGCCCCGATCCCGCCTCCACACCGCACTTCCTCCGCGCCCTTGACCGGCTCTCCGTCCGGGCCACCTTCTTCGTTCTCGGCAACGCCCTCGCCGACCATCCGGACCTCGGCCGCCTCGTCGTGGCGGAAGGCCACGAACTCGCCGTACACGGCTGGCGGCACGATCGCCCATGGCTGCCCGCACCCCGGCGTGACGCCCGCGAGGTGGCCCGCACCGCGGACCTGATCCACCACATCAGCGGTACCCGGCCCCTCTGGTACCGGCCGCCGTACGGCATCCTGACCGGCGGCCGCTGGGCCGCCGCCCGACGGGCCGGCCTGCGCCCGGTGCTGTGGTCGGCCTGGGGCCGCGACTGGACCTCGTACGCCAACCCCGACTCCGTACTCGTGGAGCTTCTGACGACCCTGCGCGGCGGCGGGACCGTCCTGCTCCACGACAGCGACCGCACCAGCGCCCCCGGTTCCTGGCAGGCCGCCCTCGAAGCACTGCCCGGCCTGGTCACCGCCTGTCGTCGGTCCGGCCTCACCGTAGGGCCGCTGGCCGATCACGGCGTGGGCGCGTAGCGGCGGGCACGGACCCGGCGACGAGAACCGCCACATGATTGCCGCTTACCGGCAGCCGAAGCGCCGCGCGACGTCGGAGCGCGGGCGGAAGGCGCTCGCGGCGCGGGAGCTGCCATGCCTCAGTCGTCGGGCTCCCGCCGACGACACGCGGAGTCAGTTCTCCATGGCGAGGGCGCAGGCGTCGCAGACGCGATCCGCGTACTCCGGTGGGTACCACGTCGAACCGGGATGCTCAGCGGGTTTCCACACGGCCACTTCCATGGCGAAGGTGTCCTTGCCGCAGAAGGTCCGCGGGCCGGGGGAGGAAGGATCCCCCGCGTCGGCCGGCGCCGCGTGCACCCGGCGGACGGGCCGCTCCGCGGCCGGTCGCGCGGGGGAGAGCCCCGGCACAGGTCTGTCGACCTCGTGCACCACGATGATCGCGCTCATATGTCGACGGTAGGCCTCAGGGCGGGAACGCGCTGGCCCACTGCTGCGTACCCCGGGTACACCCCCGAGCTGCCCCGCCTCTGATGAGCACGGCGGAGCAGCTCAGCCCCCTGGCACACCCATGCCATCGGGCAGATGCTGTATGCGACCGAGGGGATCGGACCGGTGCAGTCCACGGCGGCGAGACCGTCATGCGCCCGGCCGACACGATCCACACCCCACCCGGCGAGTGGCACCGGCACGGCGCCGTCCGAGAGGGGCGAGCACGTCGGCCCGCAACGGCTGCTTCTGGGGCGTAGTCGGCATCTGTTCGGCCCGAACATCACCCTCACGGGCGGCCCCGCCCCGGTGCGCACCTACATCGACGAACTCCTGCCCGACGTCCTCGACCGCAAGGTCGAGCCGGGTCGCGTGTTCGACCGCACCATCGGTCTCGAGGAAGTCCCGGACGGCTACCGGGCGATGGACCAGCGCGAAGCACTGAAGGTCCTGGTCCGGTCCTGAGCTGGAACGGCCCTGCGGAATGACGCCACCTGTACCCGCAGGGCTGCACCCGCGCACATCGGAGCGCTCCCGAGACCCAGGGTGCTGAACACTCAAGCCCAGACGACCTTGATCACGGCGTGGCCGGCTGAGGCCGCGCGCTGGTAGAAGGCCCGCAGGCCGAAGTGGAAGTGCTTCATCTCCGCCTCGTTCCATCCGTACAGCTGGGCTCCGTCAACCTTCCAGAGCGTGTCGAACGGCGTCTGCAGGAACTCCGCCGCCACGCGCACCTGGTCCGGGTCGAGGATCAGGAAACCGAGATCGATGTGAGCGGGGTCCTCTATGTGGCGTCCGCCGTAAACGGGCAGGAGGCTCGGCCCGCTCGGGCCGCTGCCACGGTCGGATCCCTTGGTGAAGAAGTCGTTGACGTGGCTGAAAGCCTTGCTGATGGAGGTGCTGACACCGGATGCATACTCTTCGCTGTGCTTGTCCCATGCGGCGAGCATGAACTCCGTCAGTCGGTTGAAATCCTCCTGGATCTCCTCGGCCGGAACGGCGCGAAAGTGCATGTCGATGCTCACGGGATGTGCCCTTGCTGCCGATGGTCGCTTCTTCGTGCGACAGAACCTATCCCGCGCCACTGACAGGGAGTGTTCCGGCGGCGGCATGCCACCAGCCGGGTGGGGAAGAAGGCGTCGCCTTCGCAACCGGTTCGGGTCGCCCAGCCAAGCTTTACGGCTGTGCGGATTGTGGCGTCGGTTTCTGTGCCGGCCGCGCGAGCTGAGTGGCCGCGCTGTCCAGGAGCATGTCCAGGGCTGCCGGGTAGGCGCTGTGGTTCATCCGTGCGGCCATCAGGCCGGCGGTGGCGGCGATGTGCGGGTGTGAGGTGGCCGGCAGCCGTGCGTAGGCCGTTTCCCACATGTGCCCGGCCTGTCCGACGTCTTCGCCCGCTACGCCGCGGACGAACTCTTCGACGAGATCGAGGAGATCGGCATCCGCGACGGAGCCAACCTCACCGTCGAAGGCTACGAGTTCGCCGCTGCGCCGGCCGCCGAGCCCAAGCTCCTGCTGGCCGACGAATCGACCACCGCCCTGGACGTGCCACCCAGGCCGAGGTCATGGCCATCATCGACGAGGCCCGCGCCGAACGTGGCCTGGCGATGGTCTTCATCACCCACGACCTGGAACTGGCCTCCGCCGTCTGCGACCGCATCGCCGCCGGCATCCTGCCGGGCCGTCACAGCCTGCCGTCGCACAGGTTGCGGCCCCCCGCAGCCGGCCCTAGCGTCGAAGCTGGGACAGTTCGTAAAGACTCCGCTCTCGGAGACATGGTCCGGCTGCCACTTCCCCCGCCGCCGGGGGCCTTACAAGCCCCGTGGCTCCTGGCAACCTCCGAAACCCGGTGCCGAAGGTCCGCCGCCCCGCCCCGGCCGGCACGGACAAGGAGCCACCATGAACATCAGGAGAAGCGCAGCGGCGGCCGCCGCCCTCATCGCTGCGAGCATCGCCCTCGCCCCCACGGCACAGGCCGACTCCACCGGCGCATCCACCTCGTCCGGACACTGTACGTCCGGATGGGTGTGCGGCTGGACCGACCCCGACTACACGGGCGTGGTGAGCCTCGTCGCGCAGGATTTCCCGTGGTACCCGGAGACGACGGCCTACGTCGGTTTCAACGGCGGCCTCTCGGTGTGGAACAGCGCCGCCACGTGGCACACGGGCGGCCATCTCTGGGGCCGGTGCGTCACCGTGTACAACACTGTCAACTACAAGGGCCAGAGCCTGACCGTCCGACCGAATCAAGGCATCTCGCGCCTCCCGGCGTCGTTCGGGAACATCCACTCCAACCGATTCCACCCGTGCCGCTTGTCCTGACTCGGCAACGTCGTGCTGGGCAGCCTTCGCTCGGCCGTAGAACCAGCCCCGCCTGGGGCGCCGTGGTGGTCCTATCGGGCCGATGTACCTGCTGCTGGGAGTGCAAGGCGTCGGCCTCGGAGGCCGGCTCAAGTTCCCCGGGGGCTGCGCCCACTCCCGCCGACCCTGGCCGGCCGGCTGGCGGGAGAGCATCTCGCATACCCCTGGATCAGGTGGAACCGGCACACCACCTCGACGGACGCAGCCCCACCGGGCCGAATTCCTACCAGTTGCAGGGGGCTTGCAGGTCGTGGATACCATCGGCGATCTCGGCCGGCCGAATAGGCCAGCCCGCCCTGTGCCAGTGAGCGATGCGCCAGGCCAGCCGCCGCGGCCAGACCGGTGTGGCAGGCAGTTCATTCAGTGGAACCCACGTCGGCCTACCGCCGTGGTTGTCGAGTTCTTCCCGAGCGCCGAGTTCCCCTTCGGTATTCAGCAGGAAGCAGTGCTCACGTCGATTGTCCTTCCAGACGCGTGCCACCTCGCTGACCACGCTTCCGGCCAAGCCCGACTCTTCTCTCTGCTCGCGGATCACCGCTGCGTGCAGCGTCTCTCCGTGCTCGACTCCGCCGCTCGGGATCTCGTAAAACTGCTCGCCGTCTTCTTCGAAGCCGATGAGCACCATCCGCTCGTCACGGATGACGATTGCGCCGGCCCTGATCCGTATCGGATCAGCTGCTTCCGGTTCATCCCACAGGGCCACGCTGGGCGCCCGGGCGGACCGCGAAGCATCACCGGGGCCTGGTCCGCAAGCGGGTCGGCGGGAAGTACGACCAGACTGAGGCTCGGCGGATCGCCGAGCAGGCGATCCGCAAGGAGGCCGCGGCAAAGAACCATCCGCGGCCAGCGATGCCCCACGCGCAAGGCTGCGGCCGTCGACCTCGCCGGGAGCTGGGTCCGCGCCGTCACTGCCACACCCCGGCGAACCATCACTGGTGACTGAACCCGAGGCCGCCATCTGTACCGGGGACGGCTGACAGTGGGGATGTGTGATGGCTTCTCCGCCGGGTTTTGTCTGACTCACGGGCCGACCGACACCCTGGACGCTACGGCCGCGAACCGTGCGTCTGGGCTTGATTAAAAAGTCAGGAGCATCCAACTCCGTGACGATCTACCTCAGCGGCTGGCTAGGATCACAGTCCACACGCTCCTGGGGAGGAACAACGCAATGGAACTGGCACCCGGCGAGTACGAGTTCACCTGCTACGAATGCGACGGCGACGGGTCTCTGCAAGTCATAAGGGGCACCGACGACGATGAACCCGAGCTCGTCGGGGACAAGTGCGACGAGTGCGGCGGCGAAGGAACCGTCAGCTACGACGAGGAGGAGGCGGCAGAAGCCATCGAGGTTGGCCGTACACCGCTGCGCACGCCTTCCGCTACGTAACGCCTGGTGCACGTGTAGCAGCGCGGCGAGCCGGCTGACTGTTTACCGCAGATTTTGCCCTGATATCTGCGGTACGACGGCTCTCGACCTCTCGGAACGTAGTCCGATCGGGGCGTGAAGCGACCTTGTTATCTGCGGCATCGCGCCGACCTACCGCTGCCGCACGATCCGACGCCGATGTTCCTCAACCCCCGCACCGCCGCAGCGCCTCGGCCGACCTGAGTTTCTGGACTTTCTGGCCCCCCCCAACGCGCGCACGCGCGTGGAACCCGTGAGACCGTCCAACCCGCGCACGCACGGCCCGGGGAGAGCCCCCCGGCCCCACCTCGAGCCGAACCACCCGTCGGGTCCGCCTGCACGAAGTGCCGGCGGACCCACCACCGGAAGGACCGACCATGACCGACAACCCGGAGACCTGCCCTGAGTGCGGCAGCGAGGACCTGTGCGGGGACCTGACCGCCTACTCCTACGACGGCGGCAAGACCGTCGTCACCGGCTACGAGTGCCGCGACTGCGGCCACAACTGGCGCGCCTGACAAACATCGCCGCATCGGCCCGCCGGACACCCGGCGGGGCTTCTTTCGGACCGTCAAACCACACCAGCACCTAACGCGTTCACGCGTGCCGGGGGGGAGGGGGAGGTGGGTCGATTCTTTGAGCGAGCAGGCGAGCGACCCTAACGCCTTGTCCCCCGGATTTTTGCGCGACCAAAAACCAAGAGCGGCCCAACGAGGAGGCGCCGGGTCTGGCTGATGACCCGGTTGAGGCTCTGGGGAACCACCCCGAAGAGCGGGGCGATGGTCACCTGCGGGAGCCGGTGACGCTGGTAGAGGAGGGCGGCCAGGAGCCGGTCGACGAAGGTGAGGCCGGGGCATCGGCCGGTGTAGAGGCCGGCTGCGGGCACTTTCTGCCGGTTTCTGCCGCGTCGTTGATGAAGCTCTGCTTCCCGCTGAATTTCACGTGCCGCTGCCGGCCTGGCGATCAGCTGGTTCCACTGCTCGTCCGGCATTCCGGTCGTCCATTCCCGCAGCACCGCCTCAGCTGTTCCGGTGGGCCGGATGCGTGCGTGCAGCGCCTCGGCCAGGGACAGAGGACGTCGCGCGTTCTCCGCTGCCTGGCTACGAGGAAAACAGTAGGGCGCATCTTCATCAGGGCCCTGCGCCAGGACGAGGCCGGTCCTGTCAAGCTGCACGCTCACAGCCAAAGGTTGGGCGGCCATCGGCGAAGAGTAACCTGAGTATCCGTACTCAGGCCGTGGCGTCCCGTCAAAGAGACGCTTGTGCCATGACAACGACACTTCCGCGGCCTGTGGAAGATCGACGCCGCCTGCATCTGGCAGCGGACATCGTCCTCGCGATCGTCCTGTTCGCCGTCGACGCCATCGTGTCCCTCATCGCGTTGTACCGCGGCATGGACGCGGCCGGGTATGCGTTCTTCGACACCGGCGCCGACCACACGCACGTCAGCATGACCAAGCCGGCCGTCCACGTCGTTGTCGCGGGTCTTGTCGTGCTGGTCACGGCGCTGTTCGCCTACAAGGGTCGCGCGTTCGTCACTGCCTGTGTCCAGGCCCTCGTCGGACTTCTTCTCATCCTCGGCGCGGCGGTCGGCCTGGTCGGCCAGTATCGCGAGGACCACCCTCCCGCACCGGAACCCGGCTACAGCGGACCGCAGTCGCAGTGCCTGTCCGGCGGCGACGACAGCGAGTGCCACGGTTCCTGAGCCGTCGGCGAAGGGCCCCGGCCACAGACGGCCGGGGGTCCTCATCGAGGCGGAACCACCGAGGCCGGCAGGAGCCATCGCCCAGGTGGCGGTCAGGGGCTGTCGGCGTCAGGCGTGAGGGCGAGGATGGCGACGGGCCTGCCGCGGCCATGACGGCCTGCCAGGGAGCGGCGTCGAAGATGAGCAGGATGGAAGTGATCCGGCTGTTGGTGAGGCGGAAGTGCTGACCGGTGAGGCGGTATGCACGTCGTGGACCAGGGTGGCCTCGGCGTCGCCGTACAGCTCGCTGATGGGGTGGACGCCGGTGGCGATGCCGAGGAGTCCGTCGAGGTCGCCGGTATGCACATGGTTCATAATGAAGTTGCACCCCCCACTCTTGTAGGGGGCGGTTCCACCAGAGGGCGGGGCAGGACTCGGCGGGCACGCTCGGCTTCCGGGCCGGCAAGGGCTGCCTATACCGAACTCGCCGCCCATAACAGCGCGTTGGTGGACGCAGCGAAAGCCTGGCATCTCGGCCTTGCGCGGTTGTGTTCGGCGATGACGGCCGGTACTCTATCGAGCCGTCTTCGTCCACTCGCCGCGCGTGGCCGCGTTCAGGACTCGACCGTCGGGGTGCCGCGCCGGCGCAGAGGCAGGTCGGGCTGCTCAGCGTTCCGGTTGAACCAGCTCGTACTCCCGTGAAGGAGCCGGCGCGTCGGGGAAGGCGTCAACAGGGGCCGCCCGGATGGCCACCAGGGCCGACCGGCCCTATGCGGCGCGTGACCTGCCCGGGCACAGTGGACAGCACACAGTGACCGTACCGAAGGAGGCGCGATGACACAGAGTGTGACAGCGGGAGTCGACGGATCGCGCGAGAGCCTGACCGCCGCCGCGTGGGCTGCGGGAGAGGCACGCAGGCGCGAACTGCCGCTGCGCCTGGTGTACGCCTGGGACTGGCAGCCGCAGGTGTACGGGGTGCTGGCCGACCCCGCGACGCACCGCGCCTGCGCGGATGAGGTGCTCGCCAAGACGGCGGCCCTGGTGCGGAAGCAGAATCCCGACGTCGAGGTGACCGCTGAACGCGCCGACGGGCCTCCTGCGGCGGTGCTGTCCGCGGAAGCGGGGCGCTCGGCCGTCCTGGCGCTCGGCTCGCGTGGCCTCGGCGGCCTCGCCGGATTCCTCGTCGGGTCCGTGTCCCAGGCGACACTGGCCCGCGCCGAGCGGCCCGTCGTGGTGGTTCGAGGGGACGACGAGGACACTTCGCTTCCCGCGCCGGAGGCCGACGTCGTGCTCGGCCTGGACCTCCAGGAACCCCACGACGACGTGATCGCCTACGCTTTCGAGTCCGCCGAACGGCAACACGCGCGGCTGAGGATCGTCCACGGCGTCACTCCGCCCGCTGTCTTCGGGGACTACTCGGCCGTGCGTGACCCCGGCGTGCGCGAGCGGCTCCTCGCGGTCGCCGGCGAGACCCTGACCTCGTACCTTGCGCCCTGGAAGGACAAGTTCCCCCGCCAGCCTGTCGTCCAGCAGGTCGAGATGGGCCGCCCGGCCGGAGTGCTCCTCGACGCGTCGTCGGGCGCCTCCCTCGTCGTCGTGGGGCGGAGGATCTCCCGCATCCCGCTCGGGCCGCGCATCGGTGCGGTCACCCACGCGGCCCTGCACCATTGCCGGGGCCCCGTCGCAGTGGTACCGCACGCCTAGGGCATGCCCGCACCCGATGGGTCGGCTTGGTGCTCCAGTCTGACTTCGCGATCTTGTGGCGGATGCCAAATGGATAGATCACGAAACTGCACGGGCCTCCGCCGACTTGAAGTCACAGGTCAAGGGGCTGGTGTGACCGGTGCTCAGGGTGCTCACGCTGGTCATGGGCGGCTGTCTGCGTAGTAGATCGTCCGTCAGCGGTTGATTGCCGGTTTTTCGGTGCTCGAATCGGTGGCGGACGTGCGCTTCCCGACCAGTGACAGGCGTGACTCCGACGCCGTGGTGTTCGGCCACGGAGCCTCCGCAAAAACCCGTTGGCGGAACCATGGCGGCCACTGCTACGTTTCCGGAGGCCGTGCAAGAGAGCGAGGAGGTGGTATCCGTGAACGTATCGACATGGGTGCTCCCCTCCGGGGTCACGGTCGGGCGATAGGTCGTCCGGGAGCGCCGTTCAATGGCACTCCCGAAAGGCACGACCATGCAGTTCACTTCTGAACAGCGTCTCGACGACGCTGTCCTCGAGCGCGAATTCACCCTCGGTGAGATCCCCGGCATCCTGTGGACGCCCGGATCCGCATCCACATCCGCACCGGCGCCGCTGATCCTGCTCAGCCCCCCTCCTCTCGGGCTGCGCAAGACGTACCCCCGACTGGTGGCCCGAGCCCGGCACTCCGCGGCGGACGGCTTCGCCACGGCCACCATCGAACTCCCCGGAAGCGGCGACCGGCCCCGTTGGCCCGCCGCCGAGCAGGCCCGCGCCGACCTGCGCCGGGCACTGGAGGCCGGCGAACCGGTCACCGCCGAGATCATCGACGCCCTCATCCTCCCCCTGGTCGACAAGGCGGTCCCGGAATGGCAGGCCGCCCTTGACGCCCTCCTGTCGCTGCCCGAGATCGGCGGCCCGGTCGGGTACTCGGGGGGAGTGATCTCCATCGGGACCCGGCTGGCGGTGGTCGAGCCGCGCATCTCGGCCGCCGTTCTGTTCGCCGGGAGTTTCGTCCCTCGCGCCATGTTCGAGGAGGCCCGCCAGGTCACCATTCCGCTGCACGTCCTGCTGCAGTGGGACGACGAAGGCAACGACCGACAGGCGGCCCTGGACCTGTTCGACGCCTTCGGCTCCAAGGAGAAGACCCTGCACGCCAACATGGGCGGGCACACCGGCGTCCCGCAGTTCGCGGGGGACGCCGCGGCCCAGTTCTTCACCCGACACCTGAAGTGACGCCGGGCCGTCAGGCCACCAGCAGACGGTGAGCCGTGTCGGCCAGGATGCTTCGCCGCGCGGGGCGGGGAGGTCATCCTGATCGACGGCACCTTCATTCCCACCCAGCGCCGCACGGGAAGGGCCAACCGTCGGAACTATTCCGGCAAACACCGCCGTCGCGGCCTGCACTTCCTCGCTCTGACCGACGAGAGGGGCCGCCTGATCTGGATATCCGCCGCCCGGCCCGGCAGCACCCACGACATCACCGCCGCCCGCCACGACCACGTCCTGGCTCACCTACGCGCCGCCGGCCACGACTGTCCTCCTGGCCGTTCCACCAGCTCGGCGCGTTCATCGCCTACAAGGCGAAGCGTGCCGGGGTCCCGTTCATCGAGGTGGACCCGGCCTACACCTCGCAGCGCTGCCCGCGCTGCGGCCACACCGAGCGCGGCAACCGCCCGACTCGAGACACTTTCCGCTGCCCGCGCTGCGGCCTCGCTGGGTCGGCCGACCACGTCGCCGGGGTCAACGTGCGCCAACGCGCACGCTCGGCGTGGGTATTCGTCAACATGCCCGATCCGGTCCCCGCATAGCGGACGTGACCGTCCTGTCGTAGGGGGCAGGAGCAGTGGCACCAGTTGTGCCGCTGCTCGGAGTGTTGCCGGCGCGGCTGGTGCCCGGCCGATGCCTGGTCCGGGGGCGGGTGGCGCCTGTGGCCGGCGGCGGGCGGCCATCGGCAGGCCGCCTGTCTTCGGCGTGGGGGTGCGCAGACCGTCCATCCCGATGGGCGGCGGCCGGGCGGGCGCTGGACCTGGCGGGGGAGTCAGGTCTCGTCGTCGGGGGTGCGCTCTCCCTCGGCCTGTGACGGAGTGGTCCGGGGGGTGTCGGGGTGCCGTTCCTCGACGGGTTCGGGATCTTCTCCCTCGGCCTGGGAGGGGGTGGGGTACTCGTCGTACTCGCTCATGGGGACCTCCCCACGCTCGGGCGTGTATGTACGGAGAGTAACGCACAGAAGGGACGGCGGCCTCCTGGCGCGGGTCACGTTGGGCCTTGGCGGTTGCGTGGTGCGGTCGGCACGTCTCTCTGGCGCTCATGCGGAAGGGGCCCAGGTGTCGGCCCCGGGGTCGGGGCCGACACCTGGGCCCGTCGGTGTCGGCAGTTGTCAGCCGATGGAGTCCATGAAGCTCAGCATCCGAGCATTGATCTGCTCCGCGTGGTCGATCTGGGGTCCGTGACCGGTGTTTTCGACGATCTCGGCGCGGGCGTCCGGTATCAGGCGCGGGACACGCTCGACCTGGCGATGCGGGTGCACGAGGAGGCTTCGCTTGCCGAGCACCAGGTAGAGCGGGGTGCGGATGGTGTGCAGCTCGTCCTCGCCGAGGGGCAGGGGAACTGGGCGCCGGATGCGGTAGGCACGGACGCCCGCCCTGATCATCGTGCGCAGCTCGGGCACGATGAGGACCGGCTGTTCCAGCCAGGCCGCCAGGCGGGGGCGTAGCGCTTTGGGTGCGAAGGTCGCGAAGAGGCTGGCGAAGATCCAGGCGAAGAAGCGCAGGCCGACCTTCTCCAGTCCGCCGGGGTCGAGCAGGGTCACCGAGGCGAGGCGGCCGGGCCTGCGGTGCGCCTGGTTCAGCACGAGCCAGCCGCCGTAGGAGGAGCCGACGAGGTGGACGCGGTCGAGGCCGAGGCCGGCGAGCGCCTCGTCCAGCCACTGGGCAGCGCGCTCGGGCTGGTGAATGGGCTCGCGCTGGATGCTGCGGCCCGGGTCGCCGGGAGTGTCGAGCGTGTAGACCGGGCGGTCGGCACTGAGGGCTGCGGTGTTCGGGTACCACATGGCGGAGCAGGTTCCCGCGCCATGCACCAGCACGACCGGGGTGCGGGATTCGGCGGCAGGGTCCGTGGGGCCGTACCGGTAGACGTGCGTTGTGCCGAAGCTGGTCTCCACGTCGAGTTCGGCGCGGATGGGCGCCCCCATCGCGTAGACGGCGTCGCAGGCCGCGAAGTACCGGTCGCGCAAGGCATCGTTCACATAGCGGCCGACATCGGCGCGGGCGCGGGTCGTGGATTCGGTCACGGCCACCTCCTGGAGCATTCGCTTTCGTGATACGACCGTATCACGATGATGGTACGGCTGTACCATGAAGAGGGCCTGGGCGGGTCCACAGGTAGGAACCGACGAGGGGAGATGCGGCCGATGCCCAAGCGCGTGGATCACGAGGAACGGCGCACCGAGATCGCCGAGGCGCTCGTCCGGGTCGCCGGACGGCGTGGCCTGCATGCGGTGGGGATGCGGGATGTGGCGGCAGAGGCAGGGGTGTCACTACGGCTGGTGCAGTACTACTTCCAGACCAAAGAGAAGTTGCTGCTCTACGGACTGCAACACCTGGCCGTCGGCTTCGGTGAGCGGGTCGCCGCCCGGGTCAGGGCTGCCGGGGAGAACCCCGGGCCGCGCGCGATGATCGAGGCCATGCTCATGGCGTCGTTGCCGACCGATGAGGAGAGCCGCACCTTCCACCTCGTCTACACCTCGTACGCCGTTCTGTCCGTGACCGACGGCGCGCTCGCCGCCCAGCCGTTCATGAAGAACCCCGACGCTGCGGAGGAGGCCGTGACCGGCCTGCTCCAGCAGGCGCGGGACGCGCGTCTCACGCGGCCTGATCTGGACGCACGACTGGAGGCGATCAGCCTGCTCGCCATGTCCGCGGGACTCGGCACCAGCATCCTCGTCGGCCAGCGCAGTCCACAGTCCGCCACCGCTGTCCTGGGGCATCACCTGGACCGGATCTTCCAGGGCGATGGGCGTCGCTCACCGAGCGCGGCGGACGCAGAGTGACGTCTCTTCTCGTCGGCGCCGAAAGCAAGCCACGGCGGCGCCCCCGAACCGGCCGGGCTCCAGCGCCCGGCTGCATTCCTCGGTGATTCTCGCCGTACCGGAACGGGAACCGTCCGGCGCAGGGGAACGGCCGGACAGAGGTCAGGGGGAGGATGTGAACGGACCGGCCTCGTCGAAGCGCTCGGCGTCGAGGGGAGATGCATGGTGACGACCGAGCCCGCTGGTGACACGACGATTCCACCTCCATGCCGGTGCGCCTGGCTCGGGGAGTGCTGGGAGCGCTGCTGCTGATCTGGGGCCGGCACGGACAACCGCGCGGGTGGCCGTCTGTCCCCCGCGGTGGTCGGCGGTGCCGACGGTCTCCTGCCTGCTGCCGAGGGTCCCTCGGCCGCCCTGGACGGCGGCGGCGTCGTCCGTGGTGGCCTTGGCGGTACCAGCCATCTTGTTTCACGCTACATCTAAATGCATAATGCACTTATGCATAAGCGGGTTATGGATCCAGAGGTCCCGGAGGACCTGATCATCGTTATGGAGCGGATGATCCGTTACGTGCGCCGCAGCGCCACCGCCGGCGGCCTGAGCAGCGCGGCCTCCTTCGTGCTGGCTCGCCTGAGCAGCGAAGGCCCGCAGCGGCTGACCGAACTGGCCCGGGCCGAAGGCGTCTCTCAGCCGAACATGACCCAGCTCGTCACCCGCCTGGAACGTGCGGGCCTGGTACGGCGCATCGCCGACCGCAGCGACGGACGGGGTGTGCTGGTGGAAGTCACCGACACCGGCCTGGAGATCTTCCGGCAGCGACGCGCCGAGCGCGCCCAGGCCCTGCACCAGCTCATCGAGGAGCTGACCGAGCCGGAACAGCACGCGGTGAAGGTCGCGCTTCCGGCCCTGGCCCGCGCGATCCAGGACCGCCAGCCGCGATCCTGACCCCCTTTGCACCCCACATTGCTCCCCATTCACAACAACCGCTCGAAAGAGAACCGCATATGAGTGCACCGCACGGAAAGGCTGCCAGCCCGTTCAAGCAGCCGAAGGCCGTCTGGGCCGTCGCGTTCGCCTGCGTCATCTCGTTCATGGGCATCGGTCTGGTCGACCCGATCCTGCCCGCGCTGGCCGAGAGTCTTCACGCCTCGCCCAGCCAGGTCTCCCTGCTGTTCAGCAGCTACCTGATCGTCACCGCCGTCGCCATGCTGATCGTCGGCTGGGTATCCAGCCACCTCGGCGCCAAGCGCACCCTGGTCCTAGGCCTGGCCATCATCGTCGTCTTCGCCGCCCTCGCCGGCACCACCGACTCCATCAGCGGCATCGTCGGCTTCCGCGCCGGCTGGGGACTGGGCAACGCCCTGTTCATCGCCACCTCCTTGGCGGTCATCGTCGCCTCCGCCAGCGGCGGCTTCGGCGGCGCGATCATCCTGTACGAGACGGCCCTCGGTCTCGGTATCGCTGTCGGCCCGTTGCTCGGCGGCGAGTTGGGAGCCATCAGCTGGCGCGGCCCCTTCTTCGGTGTCGCCGTCCTCATGGCCATCGCCCTGGCCGCGACCCTCGCTTTCGTCCCTGACCTGCCCAAGCCGAAGAGGCCCACCTCGCCGCTCGCCCCGCTCAAGGCGCTGCGCCATCGCGGCCTGCTGACCATGGGCATTATGGCCCTGCTGTACAACTGGGGCTTCTTCACCATGCTCGGCTACGCGCCCTATCCCATGGAGCTGAGCGCCCACCAGCTCGGGCTGGTGTTCACCGGCTGGGGGCTGCTGGTGGCGGCCTTCAGCGTCTTCTTCGCGCCACGCCTGCAGGCCCGCTACGGCACTGCCCCGGTCCTGTACGCCAACTTGCTCTGCCTCGGCATCGTGATGGCCGTCATCGCCGTCGGCGTCGACACTCCCGTCGTGGTCATCGTGGCGGTCATCGTCAGCGGTGCCTTCATCGGCATCAACAACACCCTCACCACACAGGCAGTCATGCTCGTCTCCCCGGTCGAGCGCCCCGTGGCATCCTCCGCCTATGGCTTCCTCCGCTTCATCGGCGGCGGCCTGGCCCCCTTCGTCGCCGGCAAGCTCGCCGACGCCACCGACCTCAGCGTCCCCTTCTACCTCGGTGCTGCCACCTTCGTCCTCGCGATACCCATCCTGGCCAGCGGCCACCGCCTGCTCCGGCAGGCCGAGCAGCACACCGGCGAAGGCGAGCCCGTCACTCTCACCCTCACCCCCGTCGGTGCCCCGGCCGCCACTGACCGGCCGCCGCTCATCGTCGCCGTCGGCGCCCACGACAAGGCCGCCGCCATCGTCGACGCCGCAGCACAACTCGCCCTCGACACCGGCAGCCCTCTGGAGATCGTCCACGTCCAGCAGACCGCTGTCGTCGAGGAACAGGCCGTCGACACCGAGACCACCGACCAGGCCCGCGCTGCCGTCACCGCTCACCTCGACCGGCTCACTACCCGAGGCATCCCCGCCACCGGCCAGATCCTCACCAGCGTCGGCGACCACGCCGCCGCCGGCCGCGCCCTGGCCCAGCACGCCGCCGACATCCACGCGGGCACCGTCGCTGTCGGCCGCTCGCCGCGCGGCCCCCTCGCCCAGTTCGCCGACGGAAGCTTCACCACCGCCCTCACCCACGCCGCCGCCTGCAGCGTCGTTCTCATCGACCCCGACAGCACTCCCCGGCCCTTGACCGCGGCCACCCTGGCGAAGCTGCGCAGCAGTGCAACCTGATCCCGACGGCCCGGCATAGGCATCTCGTGGCGGGGCGCTCCACAAGGAGCGTCCCGCCATTTTCGGGCATGGAAGACGGCCGGCGCGAACCCCTCTCCGCGACTTCGGTCTTGCCGCGCAGCACCCGCTGGTCGCCGACCATTGCGAGGGGCCGGTCGGAGGAAGGTGGTCTGCAGGCCCTGGGGCCGGCTGCCGCTGAGAACCCGAAGGAAATCGCCAGCTCAAGCGGGTCGCCGCGCGATGGCCGGCCGACTGTGCCAGCGATGCCCAGCAGCCCGGCGAACGCCGCGAACTCTTCAGTGAGTTGCGGCCGCCCACCCCGCCAGGAACCGCCGGTGCCTGCGTAGGCCCTACCGGCCTCAGCTCACGCACGCGCCTCTTGGCGTGCGTCCGCGATCGGCGTTGTCAGTGGTCGCAAGTATGTTCAGCCGTGTCCCGCCGTTGTGGCGCGGACGTCCCCTTGGTGCATAGGAGATGGTTGCGTTGCCAGATTGGGAGAGGTCGAGTACGGCACGGGTGATACCACCCGCACGGCTGCGCAAGCTCGCCAAGGTCCCGTTCGTCGAGTTGGCCGACGGACGCTTGCAGGGCGTGGTGTCCAGTGGCTCCGACATCGAGCGGGTCTATGTCTCGTCGGTCGCGGCCGGCACCTACGCGTTCGCTTGCAGCACCAACAACAACCGGCCCTGCGGTGGCGCGCGGGGCTCTTTCTGCAATCACATCCGGGCCCTGATCAACGAGGCTGTGCTGCAGTACGGCGCCGAGCGCGTCGCCCGCTACCTGAGGGTCGAGGTCGTGGACGGGGAGCCGAGCGCGCAGACCATCGCTGCCGGCATGAGCGACACACGTCCACCACAGGGGGACACCAAGGCCGCCGCCCCGGTCTTCAGCCGGTTCCTGCGCCACCTGGCCTACCTGGAACTCGCCGCGACCACAGCGCCGTTGCCGGAGATGCAGTGGTTCCCGCCCACCAGGGCGGTGGCGATGGGGGTGCCCCCGCGCGAGCTCGGTTCGAGCGTGGGGGAGCGTGCCGACCTGCTCGCCGAAACCATCGACGGGCTCGACGAAGCCCTGGCGGCAGTCGATGCCTTTGACCGGACTCTTGTCGCCGGCCTGCTCCGTCCTCAATCCGCCCCGGCCGCCGGCCTGACAGAGCTTGCCCACGCCGTCGCGGGGACGCCGCTGGCCGCCAGGGTCGCCGAGGCGGCCGAGAAGGCGGCGGTCGGAGCCGCGAGCGAAGACCATTTCGTCGCCCTCGCCGCCGCCCGCACCGCACTGCTGGGCTCCGTCCATGATGCGCTGATGACCCTTGTCGAGCAGGTGGCCGGTCGGCCCCGCAGCGAGGAGATCCTCCCGGCGCCCGGCGGGCAGCAAACGGCGAACCTGCTCGCCGCTGCCCGCTCCTGGCTGTCCGATCTGGCGCGCTCCGGGTGGCAGGGCATCGATCACGACGTGGTCTCCGGGGCTGCGCACGTCGTCTCAGCGATGCTTCCGGACCCGGCCATGCGTCGCCTGGCGACGCTCCTCGACGGTTTCGCCGCCGAACTCGCCGCCTCCTGCCCCGGCGCGGCCCAAGAACGCATCCCGGCACGCCGCTGGGCCGACCTGTGGTCGCGCGCGATGCTGCTGACGCTGCCCGGTGCGGCCGACGTGCCCATCACCGGTACGGCCACCGGGCGCCTCCTGCCCCTCGGCGTCGACGTGCATGAACACGCGACCGCCGCACAGGCCCAGGTCCACGCGGTGTTCGAACCCGCGGACGGCGCCGCGCCCCGCCTGGTACGTGCCGGCGTGTCCGTGCCGAAGCCTGACACGATCGTCGGAGCCGGCCTCTGGCAACTGCTCCGCCCGCACATGTCGCTCCTGACAGCCGTCAGCGAAGGCCGTTCGATGGACCTCGTCGACATGCCCGTCACCGCCGAGGGCGACCTGGTCTGGAGCGACGAGCACGCACGCCCGAGCGAGCCCGCCGATGCCTTCGCCACCGCCCGCGTGGCCCTGCCCACGGCGACCTCTCCGGCGACGGCACCCCTGGATCGGCACCCGGCGCGCATCGCCGTACCCGTCTTCCTGGAGGGCTACGCCGCCCAGAGGGAAGACGACGAACTGACGTTCACCGTCGCCGGACACCCTCTCGCCGTCGACACCGACCGTATTCCGACTGCCGGACCGCTCACCCCCGAAGCGGTTGCGGCGTCGACCGCGTGCATCGGCCTGCTCCGCTGGGACGCCGGGAAGTTCAGCGTCCAGCCGCTCGCCGTCGAAACCACCGTGCGGAAGAAGACCGTCGCGATCCACGCCGGGGGATGGGCCGGGGGCACGGCCGACAAGGCCGGCGTCAAGGCCGAGAAGGCCGCCACCGACGCCGTGGCCGTGCTGCGGGAGCGTGCCGGGAGGCTGCTGCGGAAATGACCGAGCACACGACGGGGCAAGCAGCTGAAACCGGGCAATCGGCTGCTTACTCGACCCCGCAGAACCCCGAGGCGGACCCCCACGACAACCGTCGTCAGGTGCTGTACTGGAGGCTCCTCGCCCGCCTCTTCGACCACGAGGAGCAGGCCACGCTGGAATCGGCGAGCCTCGCCGTCGTCGAGGACATCGGTCTGCCGCCTGCTCTGCTGGACCCGCAGGCCTCCGTCGACTCGATCGTGCAGCGCCACCCGGAGCTCGCCGCCGAGTTCGACGGACTGATGGCGCCCGAGCCCGACGACGGTGCACGCGACCGGGCCGCCGAAGTACGGCGCGCGGCGCTGGTGTCGAAGGTGCTGCTGGGCGTCTTCGCCTCCGGCTCCGGCACGGTCACCGCCGGGCAACTGGCACGCTGGCAGTCCGACGCGGGCTGGCTGGAGCGTGCGCTCGGCTGCAAGCCCGGCGAGCTGCGCAGCGGCCGCGCCGGCGGAGGGACCGGGGCAGGCGCCGCAGGACCGGGTGTCAGCCCGACCGGCACCGGCGGTCGCGGTACGACACCCGACCTCAGCCGGCTGATTCCGGCGGAGCTCGGCGCCATCGAGGCCGACCTCGTCAAGCGGATGCACCTCCGCGAGGTGCTCGCCGACCCCAAGCTCGCCGCGCAGCTGACCCCGAGCATGTCGCTGATCGAGCAACTGCTGCGGGACAAGAACAACCTCTCGGGTGTGGCCCTGGCCAACGCCAAGGCGCTGATCCGCCGTTTCGTCGACGAAGTCGCCGAGGTGCTGCGCACCCAGGTGGAGAAGGCCACGGTAGGCGCCCTGGACCGCTCGGTTCCGCCCAAACGGGTGTTCCGTAACCTGGACCTCGACCGCACGATCTGGAAGAACCTCACCAACTGGAGCCCGGAGGAAGAACGGCTGTATGTCGACCGCCTCTACTACCGGCACACCGCGCGCAAGACGACCCCTCAGCGGCTGATCGTCGTTGTGGACCAGTCGGGCTCGATGGTCGACTCGATGGTGAACTGCACCATCCTGGCGTCGATCTTCGCCGGGCTGCCGAAGGTGGACGTCCACCTGATCGCGTACGACACGCAGGCGCTCGACCTCACGCCGTGGGTGCACGACCCCTTCGAGACCCTGCTGCGCACCAATCTCGGTGGCGGTACCGACGGCACAGTCGCCATGGCACTGGCCCAGCCGAAGATCGCTGAGCCCCGCAACACCGTCGTGGTGTGGATCTCCGACTTCTACGAATGGCATAGCGAGCAACTGTTCGAAAGTATGGCCGCCATTCACCGCTCCGGGGCCAAGTTCATCCCGGTCGGCTCGGTGACCAGCTCCGGGCGCGGCAGCGTCAACCCATGGTTCCGGGAGCGCTTCAAAGACCTCGGCACGCCGGTGATCTCCGGCCACATCCGCAAGCTCGTCCACGAACTCAAGACGTTTCTCGCTTAGAAAGGCCCTGATATGTCCGACCTGTTGCGCGCCCCTGCCGAGATCAAGTACGCCGAGGAACTGGACTGGCTGGAGTCCATCGACACCAACCCCAAGCCCTTCTCCTGGCGCCTGTCCCCGAAGATGGTCCGTCTGTTCATCCTGGGCTCCGAGCGATCCGACGGTCTCGACCGGGAGATCTCGCAGAAGTGGTTCGGCGACCGCAGTTTCGTCGAGCGCTCCATCGTCACGCTGGCCTCCGACCGCGGCCTGCTGCTCATCGGCGACCCCGGCACCGGCAAGAGCTGGCTGGCCGAGCTGCTGTCCGCCGCGATCTGCCGCAACTCCACGCTGGTCGTGCAGGGCACGGCCGGCACCACCGAGGACCACATCAAGTACTCCTGGAACGTCTCCATGGTCATCGCCAAGGGCCAGTCGCGGGAGTCGATGATCCCCTCGCCGATCATGACCGCGATGGAGGCCGGCACGATCGGCCGGTTCGAGGAACTCACCCGCTCCACCAGCGACGTCCAGGACGCGCTGATCTCGATCCTGTCCGAGAAGTACATTTCGGTTCCCGAGCTGGACAGCGACAACATCGTCTTCGCCAAGCCCGGCTTCTCGATCATCGCCACCGCCAACAGCCGCGACCGGGGCGTCAACGACTTGTCCTCGGCGCTCAAGCGCCGCTTCAACTTCGTACGCATCCCGGTCGTGACGAACAAGAAGAGCGAAGCGGAGATCGTCCGCTTCCGCACCGAGGAACTGCTGCGCCGCCATCAGATCGAGCTGGACGTGCCGCCGACGTTGCTGGACGTGCTGCTGCAGAGCTTCGCCGACCTGCGTGCCTCGGCGGCCGCGGCCGGCAGCGATGACGAGAAGCTGGAGTCCGCACTGTCCACCGCCGAACAGATCGGCGTGCTCGAGGACGCGATCCTGCACAGCAACTTCTTCGGCGAGCGCACCCTGACCGCCCACACACTCGCCTCCTCGCTCGTCGGGTCACTGGCGCGGCGCGAGCCGGAGGACCTGGCCATCCTCAACAAGTACCTGCACGGCATCGTCGAGCCGCGCAGCAAGGAAGAGGGCGGATCCTGGCCGGATTTCCTGGAGGGCGGCCGCGACGCGATCGCCACCCTGTCATGAGCAGCACGCAGGAAGGGACCTTCGAAGCACTGCGCGCGCAGCTGCAGGAAGCCGCCGCGACGTTCGCCGACGGGCCCGATGCCCTGGAGGGCATCCTCCTCGGCCTCGTGGACGACGTGGACCGCGCGGTGCGCGAGCCACTGGAGATCTTCCCCGTCTGCCACCACTCGCCCGCCTCGGCGATAGCGATGGCACGCCGCCTGCGGGAGAAGCAGCCGAAAGTCGTGTACTTGGAACTGTGCGAGGACATGGCCCCACTGCTGACCGAACTGCGCAACTGCAAGCTCCCGGTGGCGGTCCAGGCGTTCGCGACCGAGGTCGACGGCTTCCCGGCCGAGTGGTCCCCACTGTCGGTGGTCGCACCGATCACCGAGGCATCGGCCGAGTACCAGGCGATCGCCTACGCACTGGACACACCGGGCGTCGAACTGGTCCTCGTCGACCGCTCCTCCGACCACGTCTTCCAGTGGGAGGCGCGCGGGACGAACTCCACCGAACTCGGCGCTGATCCAGGGGCGTCGGATGCGTCACCCGCCGAGGAGGAGGCCGCGCTGCACGGCGACGCGATCGGCGTGAAGATCGGCGATCTGCGGCCGCGCTTCGCCGAACTGGAGGAACACCTGCTGCGCCACGGCCGGGTGCGGCACTGGTCGGAGTGGTGGCACCAGTATGTCGAACTGCCACTCGGCGACAGCGACCATGACACCTACCGGCAGGTCATGCTCCTGATCGGCAGCCTCTTCAGGCGCCTCGCCCCCGGGGATCCGCAGCGGGTGCGTGTGGACGAGGACCGGGAGCGTTACATGTGGACCAGGATGCGCGAGCACCTGGCCGCGAGCGGCACCGATCCTGCGGACTGCCTCTACGTCTGCGGCGCCTTCCACGCGGCCGGCCGCGTCGCGGAGTTCGGCGTCCACGGTACCGACACCTTCGAGATCAGCCCGCGCAGTGCCACCAAGTGGCAGCACGGCCTGATCCCGTCCAGCCACGCGGCGATCGAGGCGCAGTTCGGCCTCGCCGCCGGCTCGGTGTCGATCGCCGCGACGGTCTGGGCGAAGAACGTCAAGCGCACACGCGTGGAGCCCTACCGCCTGGCGGGACAGGCGGGCGCGAAGAAACCGAAGGCCAAGAAGACCACGTCCGCGGCGGCTCCGGAATCGGCGCCCCCGCCCTCGGACAGGCTGACCGGCTTCCTGCAGCAACCACCCGTTCTGGACCGCCTGGACGAGGACGAACTGCTCGGCTGGTCGGTGGAGATCGTGCGCGCCGCGCGCCGCAACGGCTACCTCGCCTCCACCGCCGACGCCATCGCGGTGTTCGAGACGTCGATCCTGCTGGCCGGGATGCGCGACCGGGCCAAGCCGACGCCGTACGACTTCCAGGACGCGGCCGTCACCTGTATCGAGAAGGACATCGTGCCCGGCCGGCGCGACGTGCGCCGCCTTGTGGAGATCATGATGGGCGGCGACCGGACCGGCCAGGTCGGCTACGACGCGCTGCCACCCCTGGCCCGCGACGTGCACGACCGGCTGGTGCCCCTGAACCTCAAGCTCCAGCAGCGCGGCGTACAGCGGGCCCTGCTGAACATCGCCTCCCAGCCGGAACTGGAGCGATGCTCCGACGTGCTGTGGATGCTGCGCTACCTGATGCCGCAGGGTGCCGCACGGCCGATCATGGGCGAGCGGAGGCTGGGGGAGCGGCCGATCCAGGAGTCGTGGGACCTGGCGCTGGGCACCCATCAGCGGGCGCTCATCGAGCTCGGCTACGAGGGCGTCAGCATCGAGCAGGTCCTGGAACAGCGCCTGCGCCGTGCGGCATACGGCCCGCACGCCACCGCGGCGACCGTCCTGGAAGCCGTCGAGGACGCGACCCTGTACCTGCGCAGCCGCCGCCTCGCCGACGAGTTGGGCACACGCGCCCTGGAGGTGCTCTCGGCCGAACGCAGCGTCGACGGCGCACCGGAAGTGCTGCGCAGGGTGCGCAGGCTGTTGGCGTACTACCGCACCAGCGAGCCGGTGCTGCCGTCGTGGATCGAGTCCTTCGCCAAGACCGGATACGCGCATTACTGCACCCTGCTGCCGACGGCGTTCACCGACGAAGGGGCCACCGTCCGTCAAGTGGCGGCGATGCTGGGCTTCCTGTTCAGCATGGAGAGCCTGGCGCTGTCGCTGGGCTGCGACCGGACCCAACTGGAGCTGGCGGTAGCCCAGTCGCATCCGCAGGACCCGTCGAAGACGGTGCTGCTGTGGGCGGCCTGGACGCACCTGGGGCATCTGTCCCGTAAGGACCTGCGGACGAGGTGCGACGAACTGCTCGGCAACCCCTTGGTGGTGCCCGCCTATCCGCGCTACCTCAGCGGATTCCTCCATGCCTTGGAGCCCGTTCCGAGCCTCACCGACTTCGTCGTGGAAGCGGTGTCGAACGCCTTCGGACGGCTGCCGGACGCGGTGCTCTTGCCATGGCTGCCGACCCTGATCACCACCCTGCGGTCGGGCGGCGCCGAGCCGGCCCCGCTGCTGATCCGTGAGGCCGGACGGATCTTCCCCGGCCGGCTGGCAGCGCTGGACGAGTGGGTGCCGCCGTGGCGGGCGAAGCCGGAGCCGGAAGCCATGCCGCCGGCGCGGCGCGCGGACGGCAGCCGCGGTGGTGCACTGCTCGCTGCCCACCCCGCGACGTGCGATGCGGTGGCGAGTCTGCTGGGCTGCGAAGGGACGTGGGAGGCGGCGGATCCGGACTCCCCGGGCGTGGCACTGACCGGTCGCTACCCGGATACGGCGGTGGCGCTGGAGGTGCTGCTGGCCGGCCCATGATTTCGGGGGCCCGGCAAACGGGCCCGGGCCCCGTCTCAGCCCGGCGAAGTCCGCGGTCGGCCGCCCGGCGGCGACCTGCGCGTTCCGCCGTGCGGCGTCGCCGCCGGGTAAGCCGCCAGGTGCCGCCACGTGCCTCGGGCTTCAGCCCGACGGAGAATTCTCGCCCTTCAGGGCGATGGAGAAGGTCAAAGCCCATCACCGAGCGGTCACCGCCGCAGAGCTCGACCCCGGCCCGTATCACGCCTTGTGCCGACAGGCCGCGCACGCCGATGACCCGGCCTCGGCCGGGTCATCTCCCCCGTCGCGGACCGCTGCCCGACCTGCCAGGCTGGTCACCGTGCAGACCGAGCGGCCCGACCCCGCATCTCCACTGCCCCGGCTTCCCAAATAGGGTGAACGTGGAACGAAAGGAAGTCCCATGATCTTCATTACGGTCAAGTTCACGGTTCGCCCCGAGCGCGCTGACGACTGGCTCAACCTTGTCGACGACTTCACTCAGGCCACTCGCCGCGAGCCCGGCAACCTCTTCTTCGAGTGGTCCCGCAGTGTCGACACCCCTCACGAGTTCGTTCTGGTCGAGGCCTTCCGCGACAGTGCCGCGGGCAAGGAGCATGTGGAGTCCGCGCACTTCGCCGAGGCCATGGAGGCCATGTCCTACGCGGTGGCCACCAAGCCGCGGATCGTTTCCACCGAGATTCCCGGCATGGACGGTTGGGCAGAGATGAGTGAGGTCTCTCCTCGGTGACGTCTGCCGGGCCACCGGTGCACAGCAGCTGATCGACGCGGTCACCGAGCCCGGCATGCTGCTGTGGCTGCTCGGTGACGGAGGGCAGACCGCCCGGGGCCGCCGACTCCTCGGCGGCCCCGGGCCTTTTCGCGCCCCCCACGCTCTGTGCCGGCGAGGTGCCCGCTGCTGGGCACGTCCCAGGGGGACGGAAACTCCACCGTGGCGCCTCGTCCCCCAGCGCCCCCTCCGTCTCGATCTGCACCCCGCACGCCGGGCGGGAGTACCGCCGGTAGTACAGGTAGTCCCGTTCCCGGATCGGTGTCTGCACCCGACTGCTCGCTCACCGGGGCCTGCGCGGGCCCGTACGGGCAGCGGCGACCCATGTGAGACGTCGCCCGCGCCGAGCCGGGTCATCCCTACTGCCGTGCTTCCTCCCTGCGGCAGTGGAGGAACAGGTGAGGCTCGGGTACGGCGTCGGGGTGGGCCGGAGTGAACAGGAGGCTGTTTTCCGACACGACCGTCAGACCCGCCCCGGTCACCATGGCGGTGAAGTCCTCGGCGGCGAAGCTGGTCACCCGCACTTTCTGGCCCATGAAGACGCCCTCGACGTCCTCCACATCCACAGGCACGGTGGCGAGGGCGAGCCGACCGCCGGGTCTCAGCGCCCGCGCCAGCCGCTTCACGAGCTCGGCCTGCTCCTTGCGGGACATCTGCAGCAGCGCGAAGTACACGCAGATCGCGTCGAACGAGCCCTCGTCGAGGGGGGCTTCGCGGATGTCGGCACATGTGAAGGAGGCGGTAGGCACCTGCCGGGTGGCGAGTTCCACCATGACGGGGGAGACATCGATCCCCAGCACCTCGTGGCCCGCCCCGGCGAGGGTCTCCGCCGTGGGCCGCCCCGTCCCACTGCCCACATCCAGCACCCGGCTGCCGGGGCCGAGCTGCCCCAGCAGCCACCGGAGCGAATCCCGGTGTGCCTGGGACCCGGCGAATGCCTTCTCGTATTCGGCGCCCAGCGCATCGAACACCGCCGCGGCACGCGCCCCGCGATGATCCATCAAGGTACCCCCTGTTGTGTGTGTGACGCAGGCATCGTTCCACCTTTGTCGCAGTGGGGTGCGGCGTTTGCCAACGCCCGCACCGAAGCCGGCTTCCCCGCCGAGGCGGTTGAGCGCTCGAAGGCCGAGCCCGGACAGCCTGCGAACAGGCCCCGGAAACACCGAGATCCCGTCCGATCGATCAGATCGGACGGGATCTCGTGAACGTTCGACAGCGGTCTGTCCAACCAGGTCGGTGCCGCGATGGGATCCCTCGCTTTCCCCGTGCTCGGACCCGTCGGCGTCGTCGCCGTACGCCAGGTACGTCGCCGCGATCGCCCTGATGGCCGTCGGCCGGCCCCGTCTGTGGTCTTTCACCTGTGACCGCCATGACGGCAAACGGGAGCCAGACCCGGCGCGAGCCTGGCCAGGAAGGGGACGAGGAGCCCGATCATGGCGAACGCGATGGTGAGGCCCGTGTGCCTTACCGCCTCGAACACCGTCCAGGCGGGCAGGAGAAGGCCGAACACACCCCAGGCGATGCGTGCGATCCATGACGCCGGACTCGTTGCGGCACTGCGGTCCTCCGGACGGCGGCCGCCCTGACCGGCAGAGCGGGTGCTGTGCCAGAAGCAGGGGAGCACCGTGACCGCCGAGGGCTACACCAAACAACTGGTGGAGCAAGCTCCGCGACCAGGGTGGCTTCATCTCCAACATCTACATCGACAACCCCGCCGCCCAGTTGCCGGGCGTTCCCGTCTGCTGAGTCGAGGCTTTCCGGTAGGGCAACCCAGTGTGCGTCCTACCGGGGAAGCCGCCGTTGTGTCGAGTCTGCCGTCGACGACGACGATCGGCACCGCATGGCCCGCTTGAGCAGCAGACCGGAGCACTCCCGGTCGCTCACCGCGAACTGTTGACAACCCCCTTGAGGCTGCGTCGCAGTCATCCGCGGAGCCCCTCCCGGTGTCCGGGGTGACAGCCGACCCTCGACAGCGACGCCACCAAGACCCAGAAACTGCGGCCACCAGGTAATCGGCCGGGCACCGGGCTTCAGCCCGGTGGTGAAGGCCGTCTCCTGCGGAGCAGGGCAGGGAAAGCCGTTCCGCCGTCTGGGCGGAACGGCGTCCACCACCTGCAACGGTCGGTTCTGCTGCTCGGTGTACTGGCGCAGCGCGCTGATCGGTGCCCCGTCGAATGAACCGAGCCGTGGCCGTGCACTTCGACGAGCACTCTTACATCTTCCACGGTACGGTCACCGTCTCCGCAATCCGGCTCTGTCCCGCTCACGGCTCCTCAGATGGAGCCGACAACCTTGAGGGGAGTGACGCGAACAACCAACCGCTCCGCGTCTGCGCTCGCCGCCGGATTGAAATCCGCGTAGTTCTTGCCCGTGTACTTGCGGGACAGCTCGTCGATCAGCTGCGTCCCACCGTCAGTGGTCAAGGTGGCTGTGCCGCGGATCTCGGCGTAGGTGTACGGCGCGTCAGGCGGGTTGATCAGAATGTTCACGCGCGGGTCACGGCGGAGGTTCTGCTCCTTGCGGCGGCCGATGGTCGTGGAGAACAGCAGGTCGTTACCGTCACGAGTGATCCAGACGATCGACTGCTGAATGCTTCCGTCGGGCTGGATGGTGGCTACGGACGCGAAGATCGGAGTGGTGTCGATGAGCTTCTTCAGGTCATCCGAGAGTTCGGCCGGCACAAGCTGGGTCCTTTCCTTGAGTGACAACTGCCGCAGACGGCCTGTTCACCGTAGGTGGTCAAGGCCGAACAAGGGGCGATTGCCGGCCTAACACGCCAAAGCGAGAAGCGGTTGCACGACCTGACGGACCGGCTCGGCGGCGGAGCGGCTATTCCTGCCCCGCCACGCGGGAAACCCCCTTCCCCCCTCGCGGTGAAGCCCGAGGCACTCGGCGGCTTACCCGGCGGCGGACCAAGGCCTCCAGGAAGCACGGACGATGACCCTGTACGGCAGCTCTCCTGCAGAGCGGAAGCGGTCAAGGCAGGGTCGCGCTGCGCGCCGCCGAGGAGCTCGCACAGGGGGTCACTCACTGGATATGAACGATCAAAATCCTCGCATCATACAGCATCTCGGAGCTCTCCCTGGCAGTCTCGGAAGAACTCGGCTGCGCACCGCACACAGTACGTAAGGTCCGGGTCACCAACTGGGCAGGAGACGCCCGTTCACGCAGTGACCAGAAGGAGACATCGGTATGGCCAATGTGGAGATCTCCCTCAAGGAGACAATGACATCGATCGAGGGCGCGCTAGGAGCTGCTCTGGTCGACTACACCAGCGGTATGGCGCTGGGCACCCTGGGGGGAGGCAAGGACCTCGACCTGACCGTCGCTGCAGCGGGTAACACGGACGTGATCCGCGCCAAGATGCGCACCATGGAGCACCTCGGCATCGAGGGTGAAATCGAAGACTTGTTGATCACGCTCGGGAGCCAATACCACTTGCTTCGGCTGATCAAGGGCCGCAGCGGCAATGGGTTGTTCCTCTACCTCGTTCTCGACAGGGCGAAGTCCAACCTGGCCATGGCCCGTCACCAGCTCAAGCGCATCGAGGCCGAACTGGAGGTGTAGGCAGCCGCTTCCTCCGTACCTCCGCACACCCACAACTTGAAGATTTCTTCATCTGGGCACATCCAGATCAGGCCAATCTCATGGGCGTGCGGGGCCGGAGTCGCGAGGATCGGTCCGCAACACTGCCCGCGGCGGCACGAACTGGGTCGTCGCGTCCGGAAAACAACCCGTCAAACGCGGCAGGGAGCGAGCGATTCACCATGCAGGTCCCCCTCTATCAGGCCAAGGCCGAGTTCTTCCGCATGCTCGGACACCCGGTGCGCATCCGGGTCCTGGAACTGCTGCAGAGTGGCCCCGTCCCCGTACGCGACCTGCTCAGCGAGATCGAGATCGAACCGTCCAGCCTCTCGCAGCAACTGGCCGTACTGCGCCGCTCGGGGATCGTGGTGTCCATTCGGGAAGGCTCCACCGTCAGCTACGCGCTCGCTGGCGGCGACGTCGCCGAACTCCTGCGCGCAGCTCGCCGAATCCTGACCGAACTGCTCGCCGGCCAAAGCGAGTTGCTGGCCGAACTTCGGCAGGCCGACCATCAGCCGGCCCTGGCCCGGGGCAGCGCGGGCCGATCCTCATGACTCCTCGGCCATGGCAGTCTTCGTCGACCGCCCGAGAGCGCCGGAGGGGACGCGGGCTCGGTGGGACTCGGCCTCGGGCAACCTGCCACCGGGCAAGCCGCCAGGTGCCTCGGGCTTCAGCCCGGGGGTGTAGGCGGTTGCCCGCGTAGCGGGGCAGGGACGGCCGTTCCGCCGCAGGGGGCGGAACGGCCAGCGGTGGGCGGAGGGGGGCGTTCCACCCGCCGCAGCCGTGGCGGGAGTTGCTGGGAGCGGCGGTCCGATCGGCAGCCGCCGGCGCCGGCGCGGGCGAGGACTACACCTACGGCCGGCCGTCGCGGCGCTCGGCCGGGGTGCCCGGCGCTGTTCTGCCGAGCCTGAGACGCAGACCGCCTCGGGTCTCCGTGGTCATCGACACATCCGGCTCCGTCAGTGAGGCCGAACTGGGCAGCGTGTTCCTGGAGGTCGCCGCGATCTCCCGTGCCGTGGGCGGCCGTCGCGACCTGGTCACCGTGGTGCCGTGCGACGCGGCGGCCTCGCGCACCCGCTGTGCCGCGCCGAGGCGCCGATGGCTGCTCCGGCACCACGGTGACCTAGGAACAGGCCCGTTCCGCTTGGCCCGGGGCCGGCCTGAAAGGCCTCACCACAAGACGAGGAGCCCCCACCGTTGTGCGCCGGCCTCGGGCCTGCGGCGTCCGCTGCCCGGTTGCTGGGGCCCGAGAGGTACTGCCGCCTGACCCGGTTCTTGGGCGTCGGCATGGTTGGCCCGGCTCCTCTTGAGGGGCACGGATGGAGCAGCCGGGCACGCAAGTGATCACGTCCGAGCCCGGCAGGAGACGCATGGGCATGCACCGGGCTGGTGGGCGTTGCGCCGCGTGAAGGGTGATCGATGCACGGCCCGTGCTGCATCGGCAGCGTCGCCTCGCCAGGTGTCGCGGGTCGAGGAGCGTGCACACCAGGTGTGCGGGCGGCGCCCGCATGGACGCCGCCCCTGGCGAGCGGCAGTCTGCCCCAGCCGTAGGCCGGTGTGCCGGATACCGCGGCGGTGGTAGCCGGGAATCGCTGCGCGGGGACGACGCGCTGGGGGCCGTTCCCGGGAGATGGTGAGACCATGAACGGAGGTTTCGCCATGATCGAAGCCCAGTGCCCGACCGCGAAGTACGGCGACAGGACAGACGTCGGGGAATGCCGCACGATCTGTGAACTGCTGGCCGGATACGCGCTCAAGACTCTCGCACCCGATGAGGCGAGCGTGGTGGGGGCTCACCTGGCAACCTGCGACGCGTGCCGGGACGAGCATGACTGCCTCGCGGCCGTGGCGGCGCATCTGTCGCTTCTCCGCGACGCCCTGGCCCCCGACACAGGCCGAAACCGGTCGATGTGCGCGGTCCCCCAGGCCGAACACGGTCACGCGTTGCCCCACCGCCGCAGGCCGGACCGAGCGGCCCTGACCAGGCAGATCACACTGTCCCAATGGGTCAGCAAGACCACGACGTACTTCGGGTGAGCGCATCTCGTGGAAGCGACGACGTGCCCGGGCCGGAAGCACTCCGGCCCTCAGGCCGGCGGCTTCACAAGAAGATCGGCGCGATGGGCTTCACCGCCACCGGCCGCACGGCCCGCCGGGCATCGAGCAGTGGCTGCGCGGCCGGCGCGAGCCGTCGGTCTGTGCTTCGTCAACCTCGACACCCTCTACGGCGTCACCGGCGTCTCCGTCACCGGCATGTACCTGCTGGTCGCCATCGCGGCGCTGCGCTCCCGCCAGGTGTCGCACAAGGACACGCCCGCGTGGCGGATGCCCCTGTGGCCGGCGATGCCGGTGCTGCTGATCGTGGTGCTGCGGTACATCCTGAGCCGGCAGGACATGGCGTACCTGATGTGGACGGGCGGCATCACGGCGGTGGCGACGCTGTACTGGGCCCTGTACCTCCGCCCGCGCCAGGACACGCGCTGGCTGGTGACCCTGCCGGAGGACGCACGGGACTGATATCCCGCGAACCCGACGGTACGGCCCGGTGGGGGTCCGAGATCCTCTCGGACCCCCACCGGGCTCTGTGCGCGTCCGTGACCCGCGCAGCGCTATGACCTTCCGCAACGCAGAAGCGACGGCTCTCAGCACTGGGTGTGAAGCCCACCGGCTGTTCGTGTGACCGTCGATGAGGAAGGTGGAGCACCGTCCGCCGACAGCGCAATGGTCGGGATCTGCGGACTGGGCCGGTCCCCCTGGCCAATTGATGGCTGAGCGGGCCCACGTCCGGCCCGTTCTGGTCCTCGTGGGCCAACCCATCGATGTGGCTAAACCCGCCGTGTGCCGGCAGTCGATGACCGGTTGGGCCCGTACTGGGCCAGTGCCGCCAGGGCCTCCGGAGCGCCGGACTGCCCCCGGACTCCCGGGAAGGCGTTGATGTCCACGATCAGCGGGGCGCCGTCGCCCGTGTCGATGATGTCCACGCCGTAGACGTCCAGTGCGAATACCTCGCCGACCTGGCGCACCACGGCGGGCCAGCCGGGCGGCAGGCTGCCAGGGGTGAGCGGCAGTGTGGGGCCCCGACCCTCGGGCGAGAGTTCGGAACGGCGCAGGGCGGCGAAGAGCTGGTCGCCGATCGCCCACAGTTTGTGGTCCCAGCCGCTGTTCGGTGCGAACTCCTGGACCACGACCGGCTCCTGTGGGCATGTGGCGGCGAGCTCCCGCAGTTGTATGTCGCTGTCGAGGCGGGCCACCAGGTCGTGCCTTCGGCTGTGGCGGCTCTTGACCACCACTGGGCCGGGGAGCCGCGGGCCGGACGCCAGTTGAGCGAGCGTGGTGTAGGTGCGGGTGGCCGCGAACGGGAGGCCGGCCCGCAGGGCATGTTCCGCCATCGCCGTGCGGTCCTGGCACAGCGCGGTCGCCGCAGCCGAGTTCACCACGGAGGCGCCGCGCTGCTCCAGGGCGTGGGCGAGGGCCAGGGCACGTGGCGTACGCGACTTCAGCAGGTAGACGTTGGCGAGCGGCTCGGGGACTTCTGCCACCGTTCTCGGGTCCAGCGTCTCCACTTGATGCTCGGGGGTGAGCAGGGCGATGGTGGCGGCCAGCAGCGGATGACCGGGATCGGGCGTGATCAGGCCGATTCTCATATGTTCTTGCCCGTCGCCACGGGGACCTGCACAGGGTGCGGGAGGAGTGTCAACGGCGTCCCGCCGACCGCGTCGTGCTGTTCCGGCGGACGGACAGAGGCCGGCTCGGGCGCGCCGACCGTCTGGCCGGTGCGGGCCAGCCCGAGCACGGCTCGTGCCACCCGCGCCGCCGCGTCAGGGACCTGACGGAAGCTGGGGAAGTCGTTCACATCGACGACCACGGGGCCGTCCGGCCCCAGCACTACGTCCACACCGTACAGATCGAGGCCGTAGACCACCCCGACCTGGGCAACTATCGCGGCCACCTCGGCCGACAGCGGCACGCGGCGTTCCCTCACCGAGTGGTCCGGGTGGAGCGGGGAGCGGCGCTCGGTCGCGTACAGTTCGCCGCCGACGCTGTACACCTTGACGTCGATGCCCGAGTTGGCCACATACGGCTGGGCGATGAGCATTCCCTCTCCCACCAGTTCGGGGACCAACGTGGCGAGCCGGTCCGGCGACGACACCAGGTGCACGGCCCGCCCCGAACTGCCGTCGGCGGGCTTGACCACCAGCGGGTATTCCGACGCCGGGATCTCGGCCAGCAGCTCAGGCCGCGCCGCCGCGTAGG
The DNA here is from genome assembly GCF_039536205.1 of Streptomyces sannanensis. Taxonomy (GTDB): domain Bacteria; phylum Actinomycetota; class Actinomycetes; order Streptomycetales; family Streptomycetaceae; genus Streptomyces; species Streptomyces sannanensis. Next base: position 6,755,198 of record NZ_BAAAYL010000001.1, read on the forward strand.
TCGGCGGCAGAGGAAGCCCACGGCTGCGACCAATGGCTGCGGCCAGCGCCTTGTCCCGTACACCTCGTATCGACCGGGCGTCGTTGATCGTTGTTATCCCGGCTGAGGCCGCGGCTTCGAGCAAGGTGAGCCCCGGGCCGCCGGAGACCGTCTTGAGAACCCACGCGTCATGGGTGCTCGCCTGCACCACCTCAGTCATGCGCAGCAGGCAACCGCCCGGCCGCAGCACGTCCACCTGGTGCCCCCAAGAAATCAGTTGACGGATCACCTCAACCGGCATGCCGTCGTGGCGGTATTGCTCCTCCACCAGAAAGCAGAGCTTCATCGATCCATCTTCCCGCTACCTCCGGACGTCCGCCCTTACCATCGGCATCCTGTGACGCCCTGTGACATCACAGGATGTCATGAACCGTCCTGCGGCCAGGGAGGCCGGACTCTTGATCATTAGGGCTTCCATCACGCAGCGAAGGCCATTTGAGGACAGACCTCAGGTCTCAAGAACAGCCGGCCCGCCCCACGAGGCATACACACGCAAACCGATGCCACGAAGCCTCGGGCGATGAAGTAGACCAGCCGTTCCTGAAGACTGAGCGGGGGTGAGTCCTGTTGCCAGGACATGTGCTCAGCCGCGTGCCCCGGACGGTGTTGGGCATGCTGGTCGCCCGCGTTCGCTCCGTGTCCCGGCGGCACGGATCGTGTCCGTGGTCCGGGAATGCGGGGGGCGTTTCCTCACGCCCAGGTGTGCGCCCACCAGCCGCAGCACCTTCTCATCCTGGGGCATCAGCCCCTTGAGCCGGTCTCGTACCGCTACACCGACGGACCGGGAGCGACGAACGGCGCCTCGATCGGACGGAGTTCACGGTCGGCCATGCGCGGCAGCCTGAAGCGCCTTGCCTGCGCGGTTCGTCGCCGACCGGCGCCCGTACAGGCGGAGCGGTTTTCGGCGTCGTCCCTCCGAGCTACCGGCCCGCCTCTACGACCCCGCCGGCAGGGGGGACCCGACCACGCCGAAGCCGCCCGCTTGCTCCTCACGTTCACGCAGCGGCGCGGCCTGGTCGGGATGCATGCCGCCGATGCCGGACTCGCCCCGGTGGCGAGCAGGTAGGCGACGGCCTTGCACGCTTCGGCGGACGTGCTCCGGTTACGTTCTGATCAAGCACTCGCGCACCCCTTGTGCGCCAGATCACCTCAGCATACGTTTCGTGCCACACCAGCGAACAAAGTGTTTGCTGACGGCGCATCGGGTGTTTACTCATGGCGGAGCCACCACTTCCCAACCCCTCGAAGGACGACTCCGACGCGCTCGCCGACGCGGCGCTGGGCGCCCGCATCCGGGAGTACCGCATGAAGCGGCGCATGTCGCTGCGTGCCCTGGGGGCGGCTGCCCAGGCCAGCCCGGGCTTCCTCAGCCAGTTGGAGCGCGGGCAGGCGAACGCCTCCATCGGCATGCTGCGGCGCATCGCAGCGGCGCTCGGCCTCACCGTGGCCGACGTCTTCGACCAGAGCGGTCCCACCGGTCCGCGAGTCGTACGGCGCGCCGACCGGCCGATGCTGCAGACCGCCCCAGGGAGCCGGAAGTTCCTGATCTCCCAGCGGCCGCTCGGTCATCTGGAGGTGTACGCGGGTGAGTTCGAACCAGGAGCCTCCACCGGCGACGACGCCTACACCCACGGGGACTCGCAGGAGATCCTCCTGGTGGTCAGCGGCAGCGTCCGGGTCGAACTGGACGGCCACCCCCACATTCTGGACGCCGGCGACAGCATCGAATACCAGTCCTCCACCCCGCACCGGGTGGTCAACGACCGTGAGACGCCCGCCGAGATCCTCTGGATCATCAGTCCGCCGACACCGGACTGATCCCCGTTCTCCCCTTCTTTTTCCTCGCCTCCCCGCCTTCATCCCTCGCTCTGGAGCACGACCATGCCCAAAAAAACCGGACGAACCGTCGTAAACGTTGCAGCCTGCGGCGCACTGCTGCTGGCCCTCACCGCCTGCTCCGGCGGTGCCCCCGCCGCCCGTGACATCGACCTCGGCCCCGGCCCGGCCGCCGCGGGCACCGTGAAGAAGGGCGCCCTCGACGGCGTCACCCTCACGTTCGCCTCCTACGGCGGCATCTACCAGGACGGTCAGGAGACCGCCGCGGTGAAGCCGTTCGCCACCGAATCCGGCGCGCAGGTGCTCTCCGACGGCCCCACCGACTACACCAAGCTCAAGGCACAGGTCGACTCGGGAAATGTCACCTGGGACGTGGTGGACACCGACGCCATCTGGGCCGAGCGCCAGTGCGGCAAGCTCCTCATGCCGCTCGACACCACCATCGTCGACACCTCGAAGCTGCCCAAGGACATGGTGGGCAAGTGCTCGGTGCCGGCCATGACGTACGGCATGGTGCTGATGTACGACAAGTCCAAGTTCGGCGCCAACCCGCCCAAGGACTGGGCGGACTTCTTCGACACCGCCAAGTACCCCGGCAAGCGCGCCATACCCGGTGTGGCGTCGGACGCGGCCCCCGGCCCGCTGGAGGCGGCACTGATCGCGGACGGAATCGCCCCCGACAAGCTCTTCCCGCTCGACGTCGACCGCGGTCTGAAGAAGCTCACCAGCGTCCGCTCCTCCCTGGTCTTCTGGGACACCGGTGCGCGATCCCAGCAACTGCTGGAGTCGGGCGAGGTGTCGATGGCGATGGTGTGGACCGGCCGTGCCTACTCGGCCGTGAAGAACGGTGCGAAGTTCGCCCCGCAATGGAACCAGTTCATGCCGGTCTCCGACTCCCTCGCCGTGCCCAAGAACACCAAGAACCCCAAGGCATCCATGGCCCTGATCAACTACTACCTGGGCGCCGACCAGCAGGCCAAGCTCACCGAGCTGACCTCCTACTCGCCGATCAACTCCGAGGCCGAGCCGAAGCTCGATGCACTCGCCTCCGAGTACGTGACCTCCGCCCCGGAGCGACAGGCGCAGGCCATCAAGCTGGACAACACTTGGTGGGCGCAGAACCAGGAGCAGATCATCCAGAAGTGGTCCGACTGGCTGGCGAACTGACCCATGACCGCCTTGATCGAGATCGCCGCCCCGGCCTCCGGCCGGCGCCCCAAGGGCGTCGGCGGCCGGTGGGGCTTGCTGCTGCTGCCGGCGCTGGCGCTGCTGGCTGTGCTGTTCCTCGTGCCGCTGGGCCTGATGGCCTGGCGCAGCGTCACCGATCCGGCACCCGGCCTGGGCAACTACTCCTGGTTCTTCACCAGCGATGTCGCCCTCGCCACCCTGGTGCGCACGCTGGCCGTCGGCGCCGTCGTCACGCTGGTGACGCTGTTGCTCTCCTACCCGTACGCCTACCTGATGACCGTGGTCAGCACCCGCGCGCGGATCTGGCTCACCCTGCTGGTGCTGCTGCCGTTCTGGACCAGCCTGATGGTGCGCACCTTCGCATGGGTGGTGCTGCTACAGGACAGCGGTGTCGTCAACCAGTTGCTCGGCACCGTGGGGATGGGGCCGCTGCAGCTGATCCGCACCCAGGCCGGGGTGGTGATCGGCATGACCCAGGTGCTGATGCCGTTCATGGTGCTGCCGCTGTACGCGGTGATGAGCGGTATCGACCGGCGCCTGCTCGACGCCGCGCAGGGCATGGGGGCGCGTCCTGTCACCGCGTTCCTGCGGGTCTTCGTGCCGCTGTCGCTGCCCGGGGTGGGCGCCGGCGCGCTGACGGTGTTCATTACCTCGCTCGGCTTCTACGTGACACCGGCCCTGTTGGGCTCGCCCGACCAGGCGCTGATATCACAGCAGATCTTCACCCAGGTCAACGGGCTGCTCGCATGGGGCCGGGGCGGAGCGATGGGTGTGGTGCTGCTGGCAGTCACGCTGGTCCTGCTGGGGCTGGTCGGATTCGTCCTGCGATTCACCCGTACCCGAGGAGGTGTTCGATGAGGGCCGGACCCGCGCGGATCGCGCTCTGGGCGTTCAGCGTGCTGGTGGGCTTCTGGCTCATCGCGCCGACGCTGGTGGTGATCCCGCTCAGCTTTACCGACAAGGCGTCCCTGGTGTTCCCGCCGACCGGCTGGTCCGGCCGCTGGTACACCAACTTCTTCACCGACCCCCGGTGGAGCGAGGCGCTGCTCTCCTCGCTGCAGGTGGGCGCACTGGTCGCGGTGGTGGCCACCGTGCTGGGCACCGCCGCCGCGATCGCGCTCACCCGGTCCGGCTCGCGCTGGGCGAAGTCGTCTTACGGGCTGCTGCTTGCCCCGATGATCGTGCCCACCGTGGTCGTGGCCATCGGCGTGTACGCGCTGTTCCTCCAGTACGGCCTGCTGGGCACGCTCCTCGGTTTCGTCACCGCCCACACCGTGCTCGCCCTGCCGTTCGTGATCATCCCGGTGACGGCGAGCCTGCGCGGGTTCGACCGGCGGCTCGAGGACGCCGCACTGATCTGCGGCGCCAGCCGATGGGGCGCGATCCGGCAGGTGACGCTTCCTCAGATCGCCCCCGGAGTCGTCTCCGGCGCCCTGTTCGCCTTCGTCACCAGCTTCGACGAGGTGGTGGTCTCACTGTTCATCCAGAGCCCCTACCTGCAGACCCTGCCGGTGATGATGTTCGCCAGCGTGACCCGGGACACCGATCCCACCATCGCCGCGGCCGCCACCCTGATCATCGTCCTCACCACGGTGCTCGTACTGGCCGCCACCTTCGCCACCTCCAGGAGGAACCGTGTCCGCTGAGACCAGCCTCATCAAGGCGCGTGGAGCCCGCATCGAACTGGCGCAGGTGCGCAAGGAGTACGCGGACTCCGTCGCCGTCGACGACGTCTCCCTGGTCATCGAACCGGGCGAGTTCATGACCCTGCTGGGCCCCAGCGGCTCCGGCAAGACCACCACCCTCAACATCATCGCCGGGTTCACAGCCGCCACCTCCGGCACGCTGACCATCGGTGGTGTCCAGATGCAGGACCTGCCGCCGCACCGGCGTGACATCGGCATGGTCTTCCAGCACTATGCGCTCTTCCCGCACATGACGGTGGCTCAGAACGTCGCCTTCCCGCTGAAGCAGCGCAAGGTCCCCAAGGCCCGCCGCACCGAGTTGGTCGAGGCGGCCCTGGAGACCGTACGGCTCGGCGGCTACGGCCACCGAAGGCCCCGCGAACTGTCCGGCGGCCAGCAGCAACGGGTCGCCCTGGCCCGGGCGGTGGTGTACGAGCCCAGCGTGCTGCTGATGGACGAGCCGCTCGGCGCGCTCGACAAGAAGCTGCGCGAATCACTCCAGCTGGAGATCAAACGGGTGCACCGAGAGGTCGGTTCCACCTTCGTCTTCGTCACTCACGACCAGGAAGAGGCGCTGGTCCTCTCGGACCGTATCGCCGTCTTCAATGACGGGGGCATTCAGCAGGTCGGCACTGCGAGCGAACTGTACGAGAAGCCCCGCAGCCTGTTCGTCGCCGAGTTCCTCGGTGAGTCCTCCACCGTGCGGGGGCGGGTCGAGCCGGACGGCGACGACTCCTGCCTGCGGGTCGGCGACCGATGCGTACGTGCACCCGGCCGGCCGGCCGAGGGCACCGACGCCGCCGTCGTCGTCCGCCCCGAGCACCTGCGGGTGCAGCCCGCCGGAGCACCGGTCGCCCCCGGGGCCAACGCCCTGCCGGCCCGGGTGAGCCAGGAGATCTACCTGGGCTCCGGACGCAAGCTCGAACTCGTCCTGCCGGACGGCACCGTGTTGCTCGCCCGCGAGCAGGCCGACCGGCTGTCCGACGTCCGACACGGCGACGAGGTCACTGTGGTCTGGGACGTCGAGCGGGGTGTCCTGCTCGGTGACACGCCCAACCCCACCCACGCACCCACACCCGCCGACCGGACCCCTGTCGGCGTCGCAGGAGAGAGTGGCCGATGAGCACCACAGCACCCCTCACCAGCCCCACCTTCGTCAACGGCGACGTCTCCTTCTGGTTCCGGGAGGGCGGCATTCCCACCCGCCGCCCAGCACTCCCCGGCGACCTGGACGTGGACGTCGCGCTCGTCGGCGGCGGCTACACCGCACTGTGGACCGCGTACTACCTCAAGCAGGCCCAGCCGGACCTGCGGATCGCCGTGCTGGAGAAGGAGTTCGCCGGCTTCGGGGCCTCCGGCCGCAACGGCGGCTGGCTCAGCGCCGAGCCGCCCGGCCAGATGCGCCGCTACGCCAAGGCGCACGGCCGGGAGCCGGCCGTCGTCATGCAGCGCGAGATGTTCTCCTCCGTCGACGAGGTCATCCGGGTCGCCGCCGAGGAAGGCATCGAGGCCGACATCCAGAAGGACGGTCTGCTCCACGTCGCCACCAACGCCGCGCAGGAGCGGCGGCTCCGCGACCGGCTGCCAGCGCTGCGCGCCGAAGGCTGGGGCGAGGACGACCTGCTCGAACTGGACCGCGACCAGCTCGCCGAACGCGTCCGCGTCGCCGGCGCCCGCACCGCCCACTGGAGCCCGCACTGCGCCCGCATCCAGCCGGCCAAGCTGGTCCGGGGCCTGGCCGACGTGGTCGAGCGGATGGGCGTCACCATCTACGAGGGCACCGAGGTCACCGAGATCCGCCCGTACGAGGCGGTCACCCCGCACGGCACCGTCCGGGCGTCGTTCGTGATCCGGGCGCTGGAGGGCTTCACCTCCGGGCTGCGCGGCAACCGCCGGTCGTGGCTGCCCATGAACAGCAGCATGATCGTCACCGAGCCGCTGCCCGCCGCCGAGTGGGAGGAGATCGGCTGGCACGGCGCCGAACTGATCGGCGACGAGGCGAACTCCTACTGCTACATCCAGCGCACCACCGACGGCCGGATCGCCATCGGTGGACGCGGCATCCCGTACATGTTCGGTTCCCGTGTCGACCAGCGCGGCGAGACCCGGACCGCCACCCAGATGCAGCTGCAGGCCATCCTGCGGCAGCACTTCCCGGCCACCCGGGACGTGGCGATCGACCACACCTGGTCCGGCGTGCTGGGCGTGCCGCGTGACTGGTGCGCCACCGTCCACGTGGACGAGCGGACCGGGCTGGGCTGGGCCGGCGGCTACGTCGGGCACGGCGTGACCACTACCAACCTCGCCGGACGCACCCTTCGTGACCTGATCCTGCGTCAGAAGACGGAGCTCACTCGGCTGCCCTGGGTCGGCCGCAAGGTGCGCGGCTGGGAGCCGGAGCCGCTGCGCTGGCTGGGCGTGCGCAGCCTCTACGTTGCGTACCGCGCCGCCGACCGGCACGAGAACTCCGGCCTGGAGCGCACTTCCGCCATCGCACGCATCGCCAATGTCATCAGCGGCCGCTGATAGGAGCCGATCCTCGTGAACACCCCTGTGGACACCACCGCCTTGCCTGTCGCCTTCCTCGCCGACGCGGTGACCATAGATCTGCCCGCCGCCCGTCCCAAGCCCACCAGTACCACCGGTCAGCAGGAGGCCAGCCGCACCCTGTGGAAGTCCCCTGACGGCCTGGTCGAGGTCGGTATCTGGGAGTGCGACCCCGGCCACTTCACCGCCACCCGCGAGGGCTACGACGAGATCTGCCAGGTGCTGTCCGGCACCGCCACCGTCGACACCGAAGGCGGCGGAAGCGTCGAACTGCGCCCCGGCGCCACCCTGGCCATGCCGGCCGGCTGGCGCGGCACCTGGCAGGTCCACGAAACGATCCGAAAGGTGTACGTGGTGCGAACCCACCAGGCCGAATCATGACCCTCGTCCTGCGTGGCGGCCAGGTGTGGACCGGCGACCCCTTGCGGCCGCATGCGACTGCCCTCGCGGTGACCAACGGCCGGATCACCGCCGTCGGCTCCGACGCCGAAGTACGGGCGACCGCTGGACAGCAGGCCGAAACCGTCGACCTGGCCGGCCGGACCGTGGTGCCCGGCCTCCAGGACGCGCAAGAAGACCGGCTGGAATTACTCGGTCGTCGCCACGAACATCCGCCACATGTGGGGCATCGCCGGCTCCCACCAGCCGCAGTGGCCGGATGCCCTCAGTCGCTCCCACGCCACGGTCGAGGACCGCGTGCGCGGCGACAAGGCGATGTGCCTGCGCAACCTGCCGTCCAAGAAGTGGCAGGTCAACCAGGGCTGGGTGTTGACCGCGAACCTCGGCCACGACCTGGACTGCTGGGTCCGTCTCATGGCCTTGCAAGACCAGGACGATCTGGTGCGCGCCGAGCTCGACACGATGCGGTGCCGGATCTACCAACTGCCCGCCCGCCTGGCCCGCCACGCCCGCCGCCGGTAGCTGCGGATCGAACGCACCTGGCCTGGCCCACGCGTTCACCCTGGCCTGGCAGTGGCTCACCGATCTCCCGGCCGTCACCTGACGGCCGACCACCAGCCCAGCGAAGACCAGGAAGGAGCAGAACAGCAGACCGGCCCGTGGAAGCCAGCGCACCCGCAGCGTCACGCGACGGTCCGCCCTCGAACGACAGAGGACAAAACGGGCAGCGAACCGGCTTCGTCACCCGACGAGCACCGCTGAAGAATCGAGGCTGACGATCCGTCATGCGGGATCGAGTCCAACCTGACTGACTCCTGGCGCTCATCCGTCATATTGCTCAGATATGCCTCTCCATGTGCCGAAAAACATCACTCGAGCCCCAATCCCTGTGCCTGCGTGATCAATGGTCGCGCGAACAAGTAATAACGAAGTGCGGATAAACGGACTTAATGCCCCTTGGGGAAGGGTGGGAGTGCGTGACTGTCCGTAATGGCATTCGCCGCAGGTGCCTTCGAGCTCAGTCGCCATTCCGTGTTCGGGTTGGCGCCATCGGGCCAGGTCGCGAGGTATGGCTGGCCGCCGCAGAAATGACCTGGTCGGGGTTGTGTGCGTGATCGTTTTGTGTAACTATCGTTGCGCTCGCCTCGGGCCTCGATCGCAAACGTTCTGCACGGTAGGCAGGGATATAGCTCGTGGAGCTTTTAGTCGGAATGGCGTAGGCGAACCCTGGGCTGGATAGCCATGCAGTGGGTAGTCGATCACGTCACTCTTCCGAGTGGCATGATTTGTAGCATATCGACTGCAATTACTTCTTGGATTCTGGTGAAGTCTTTGCTGGTCTGAGTCAGTCGAATTAGAGGGCGCGCATGATTTCTGTTACTCGCAAGGTTGGCATCATAGGTGGTATGAGCTGGCCTTCAAGTGTCACGTATTACCGTGAAATAAATCAGAGGGTAGCTGCACGTCTGGGTGGATCTCACTCGGCTGACATTATCCTCTGGTCCGGCGACTACCATCATGTGGAACAGGCTCAGTTGCGCGGTGACTGGCGGGAGGCGAGCCGCTTGGTCGGTGTAGCCGCAGCTGCTCTGGAGGCCGCTGGCGCCGAGTTCCTCGCCATTGCTTGTAATACGATGCACGCAGTGGCCGATGACATCCCAAAATACTCTTCCCTTCCCCTTGTGAGCCTGATCGATTCCACCGTTGACAAGCTCACTGGAGGTGCTCGGGTCGCTGTGTTGGGCACGAATGCCACGGCGCGTATGCCAGCCTTTTTTAAGGGGTTCGCCAAAGCGGGAGTCAGGGTCGTCGATCTCGGCCCGGAGGTACAGCAAGAACTCGATCGCATCATTTACGAAGAACTGTGCCGAGGGCGTGTTGTACCCGAATCGGCCGCCCGCTTGGGGGAAATCGGGATGCTGGCGATGGAGCGCGGTGCAGAAAAGGTCATACTTGCATGCACTGAATTGAACCTTCTCGTTGACAGTGCGCCACCCTCGGCTGTGCCGTGGCTGGACACCACAATGGTTCACGTAGATGCTATTGTCGAGGCCTCATTGCGGTTCAGGGAATCGGTGTAGATTTAATGAGGTCCACAAATCATTCCGATGGCGGGCTCGTCAATTTGTCCGATCCGTTACGAGCCAGGATCCGGGCATGCGGAGACGGAGGCAATGATCAGCTGCCGGCGGAACTCGTTGCCGAGCTCCGCCGGAACGGGCTGGTGGGTCGCGTTATGGGCGGAGCGCTCGGGGGCATGGACGACTCGCTCCCAGAATTCTGCGGACTACTGAAATCGCTTGCGGAACTCAACGGGTCCGTCGCATGGCTCATCATGGTCTGGTCTCAGGGGAGTCTCATTCTTCCGCGACTGGGAACCGAGGGGCGGGGCCTGCTGCTGAGGGGCCCTGACGTGCCACTCATATCTGCGACCTCAGCAGGGTGCGGTGTCTTGACGCAGAAGCTCGGCACATTCCGGGTCAGCGGCCGCTGGGACTACGTCAGTGGCATCTGCCACGCGAAATGGGTGCTGGTTCATTGTGAGGATGGAGCGTCTGGGCGCACCATCGGTGTCGCACTACCCGCCGATGTCCTGCGGATCGACCGGACCTGGAGGGTCATGGGCCTGGAAGGAACGGGAAGTCATACCGTTGTAGCAGACGGAATTGTCATTCGACCAGAGCAGGTGTATGCCCTGGATGAATTCGCTGACAGTTCAATCCTCACGCGTCATCATCACCTGCCGCAACGCATGGCGTTCGCGCTGCATATCGCCGCAGTGTGCCTTGGCTTGGCTAGCGGTGCTATGAACGACTTGGGCTCGGTGCGAAATCCTCATGCTGACCATCTCGGGAGCCTCGCTGCGCAACTGATGATGGCAGAATCCGCATTCGAACGAACGTGTGACAAGGTCTGGTTCGGCGAGGGAGAGAATGACTGGAGGGAGACCGAAGTCGCGGGACTTGCGCGAGCGATCTGCCAGACGGCACTCTCCGTGACCCAGGGAGTTTTCAGCTTGGCTGGCTCGCGGGCCAACTTCACCGCCAGCCCGGTCCAGCGACGGCTCCGGGACGTACTGGCGGCAAGCTCCCATGCCAACGTCGACGCAAGGCGTTTCGCCACGCTGGGTGAAGCTCTGATCAGGCGAAGGGGAGTTACATGACGGATTTGGACCAAGGCGCCGAAATTTATACGATGGTTTCGCCGTGGCGCGGTGCCGAGGGGGCGAGGTCGATGGACTTGCGCTACCTGGACCGTGATCCGCGAAGCGCTCGCCGCCCGTATTTCGAGCCCGTCTTGCAGTTTGCGGCCGGTCATGAGAAATCCGAAGGTGCTCTGCGTTTGCTGGACGTGGGGTGCGCCAACGGTGCATTCATCCACTATGTCCTCACGCGGAAGCCTAACTGGCATACCAGCGGTATAGATGTCGTCCCCGAACTCATTGATGCGGCAGCGGCCTCCTTTCCGTCGGCGGAATTTGCGGTCGGCAACATCTGTGAGCCTGACTCTCTGCCCGCCGGCCAGTTCGATGTTGTAACTGTTCTGACACTGGCTAGCCATTTCGACACTCTTGACGCCTGGCTCACCCATGTGATCGGGTTGGTGGCCCAGGGAGGAATGGCTCTCATCTACGGCCCCCTGAACCCGTCGCCTGTCGACTTGGTGTGCCGGATGAGATACGCGCACAAGGGCGCCGAATGGCTGCCGGGCTGGAACGTACTGTCCCAGCAGACCTACGACTCCTTCCTGCGGGGCAAAGCGAACTCCTGGACCTATCACTACCTGCCTGTCGCCGATCTCGGCTACCCCCTTGACGATCCGGCGGATGAGTTGTCCAGCAGGGTGGTGCCCGCGCGAGACGGACAGCGTCTGGGTAATTCCTCCGGGCTTACTTATCAAATGTCCTGCATAGAGATTCACGTATGAAAATGATGACATCTCCAGAAGATGCGCTGCCATGCGACCTGATTAGCCCCGTGAACGGCGAGCTCCTGCGTCCCGCGGGTCGGAACCTTCTCAGCGACGGAGAACGCCTGTGGCCTCATTTCGACAACTGCTTCTACCTTCGGACGGGTAGGGACGACCTGGTCGACGAGGTCGTGTCGTTGATCAACAGGGATGAGCGTGACCGTGCCCTGGGCCTTCTGCTCTGCGATCGCCGCAGTCCCGACACCCCGGAGGCCGATCTCCGGCAGGTGGAGGAGCTCCTGCGCTCAGAGGTGTCGTTCCATGACGCCATCGAGCTGCTGGGCTACGGAGGCTTGGGGTGGTACTTCGAGCACAGGTGGATCATCCCCACGTACCTCAGCGGACTTTCACTGCTACACCGTCATGTTCGACGGAATCAGCGAATCCTTGAACTCGGTTCTGGTGTAGGACATCTGACGGCCCATTGGGAGCAGGATAGCGAGTTGGGGTCCGTGTGCTCGGATGTCGTCTTCTCGCACCTCTGGCTGTCCCAGCGTTATTTGCGATCGGGGCGGACCTCGTTGTGCTTCGATGCCAACGGGCCGTTTCCGCTGCCGGCTGGTGCGGTCGATGTCGCCTTCGGCCACGACTCGTTGCACTACCTCTCTGACATACCGGGTGCCATCGCTGAGATGCGACGGGTCGCGAGCTCCGGGACGTTGATCATCGGCCATCTCCACAACGCGGAGGCGGAGAACTACTCTGCTGGCCAACCCCTCACACGTGCCGAGTACGAACGTCTCGTCGACGCGAGCGCCGTCTACGACGACTCCGAGTTGACGCTCGCGTGGTTGCAGCAGCGGCGGCCTCGGCCGCTCGGAGCGGCACACGGCAGATCGGTCGCGGCGCTGGCCTTCGTAGAGGAGGCACTTACCGGGGAGGAGACGGCACGCACTGGGGAGCGGATCGGCCATGCCTGCGGTAGGCATCCGGCGGAACTGTCCGGGCTCATGGTAAATCCGCTGCTGAGCGCTGGCTCTCCGGTCTGGCCGTCGCGGAAGTTCGTCGACGAGTACGTCCAGGCCTTCCCGTACCTGGAGAACCTGCGCGCCCCGGGTGATGCAGAAGTCGCCCGGATCAATCGCGGAGAAGCGAACGAGGCCGAAGTGCGGGAATGGCTGGCCAATGGGGTCCTGGTCTGTCCTCCTGACAATTGGTACTGAGACCACTAGAGGACAAGCCGAAGGAAGAAATGAGCCAAGAAAGGGAAAGGGCTGCATGAAGAGCTGGTCATTGGACAGGCCAGGAATCCATCCCAGCGCGCGAATCCACGCCGAGGAGCTTGCACTGGCGCCGGACGTGATCATCGGCGCCGGGACCGTACTCATCGGGGATCGGATCGACATCGGGGCCGGCACGGTGATCGGCCCCGGCTGCGACTTGCGGGCCTCTCACATCCGGATCGGTCCGGAGAGCGAGTTCAGCGGTCATGTCCAAGTCCTGGTCGCAGAGGCGTTCTTGGTCGGGGCGGCGGCGCGGATCGAGAATGGCGTACGGATCACCTGCCGGTCGTTCACTGCAGGGAACCTCCTGTACTTCGGCGAGGGATCCCAGGTCGGGTATGGCGGGACGACTGCCTCGACGGCCGTCGTCACAATCGGATCGCGAGTCACTGTAGGGCAGTGGTCGATCCTGAATGCCAATCTTCCGATCACCATCGGCAACGACGTCGGCACCGGGTCGTACCTCGCAATCTGGACGCACGGATATCACTTCGGCCACGGCCCTCTCGACGGCTTCGAGCCGTCCTACGCGCCGGTCACCGTCGAGGACAACGTCTGGCTCGGCTTCCAGATCACGATCCTCCCGGGAGTGTCAGTGGGCCGCCACACAATGGTCGCCGCCGGTGCGGTTGTCGCCAGCTCCCTGCCGGAGCGCGTGATGGCAGGAGGTGTCCCGGCCAAGGTCAAGAAATCCATCGCGGCGCGGAAGCTCACCCCCGACGAGGCGATGGCGGCCGTGATCTCGGTGGTGGAGCGATGGGCTCTGGAACTCGACTGGAAGGGACACCAGGCCTCCCGCCGTGACGGCAAGCCCGTTTGGATGGCGGAATCGCGGACGCCGGAGGTCACACCGCCGGAGCGGATGCAGGTGACGGTACAGACCTGCGAGCAACCCGTGGATCTGCCCTCCGGCCCATGGCATCACGCGGTGGTGTTCGTCGACGGCCTACCTGAGGGTTTCGACCAGGAATGCGGCATCAGCTTCTTCGACGTGCGCGCCGGCCTCATGGGCGGACCGCGGACCCGTCTCTCGGAGGACCTCCGCAACGAGCTGCGCCGCAATGCCATGCCCTGCGGAGACACGCACACCTTCACCTCGGTCGAGCCGGAGCCATTCAGACGGTTGTCCAAATTCGAGGATCTCCACGATCTTCCCCACGGGCTTGGGGCCCGGTCCGAGGAGGTCGCTGATGGCGCCGCCTGACACGCCTACGGGCGCGCGGTGGGATTTCGACCCCACGTTGCGCCTGGACGCCTTGCTCGTTGACGCCTGCCGGCGTTTCGGCGGGAGCGAAGCCATGAGTGACGGTGGCACGAGCATGTCTTTCGACCAGCTTCTCTTCTCTGCTACGGGAACCCGAGCGGTGCTGGCCGCTGCGGGGATCGGCCCCGGCTCAGCCGTCGCGGTGATCGTGGCCAACCGCCCAGGCGACATTGCCCGGCAGCTCGGGGTATGGCTGGCGGGAGCCACAGTGGTGCCGCTTAACCAGGCACTTCCACCGATCGCAGTGGAACGTGTACTGCGCCGGTCAGGTGCTCGCTGGATCCTGTCGACCGAGGACATGCTGCCGTCGGACTGGGTACCGTCCCCGAAGCGCACCATGTGCTTGTCAGGCGGACTGCACGCCGTCACGTCGGAGGACGATCATTCGGTATCCCCGGTCAGGGCAGACACGGCCCTGGTCGCCTTCTCGTCCGGCTCCACCGGAGAACCCAAGGCCATCGAACTCTCTCATGCGGCGCTGGCGAACAAGCTTCTCGCCATCCAGGAGATGCTCCGGTTTGGCCTCGGGCAGCGGGCTCTGCACGTGCTGCAGCTGAACTTCACGTTCGGGCAATGGACTACCCTGTTGACGCTCCTTACGGGTGGCGTCCTCGAGATGATGCCGACCTTCAGCCCTCGGCTGGTGAATGAGCGCCTGGCGCAGGGAGGAATCGACCGTCTCACAGTCGTCCCCACGATGCTCCGGATGCTGTTAAGCACGGGGACGGCTCGCCCCAACGAGAGCGTGGCGGAGCATGGCGGCACGGGCCCCGCGCTGTGGGTCACCGGAGGCGAGCCCCTTTCGCCCGGGTTGAGCCGGAAGATCCGGCATTCCTACCCGAACTCGGCGATAGCCGATGTCTACGGGCTCAGCGAGACCTCGACCTCCGACCTGGTCCTTTTGGACGAGGGACACTACGAGGGTGCTGGTGCGTTCGGCACCGTCTGTCCAGGTGTGATGTGCCGGATCGACGCACTCCCAGGTGAAGCTGGTGAGATCCAGCTGAAGACTCCTTTCCTCATGTCAGGCTATCTCGGGCAGGAGGAGGCAACTCACGATGCCGTCCGCGACGGTTGGTTCCGCACCGGGGACCTCGGTCGAATCGGGGCGGACGGACGGATCGAACTCATCGGACGTGCCAAGACCTTGATTTCACGTGGGGCCGTCAAGGTCTCGCCCCTTGAGATCGAAGCCGTCTACGGCGGAAACCCGGAGTGGGTTGACTGTCTGGCGGTTGGTGTCCCCGACGAGGTCCTCGGTGAGCAGATCCACTTGGTCCTTGCGGCGTCCGGATCGTCCTTCGACATCGATGACCTGCGTGCGTGGGGCCGGGGCAGGCTGGAGCCGGGCAAGGTACCCGACGAATTCCATCTCGTGGATGAACTCCCCCTGGGGGAGACGGGCAAGGTCGACCGCCGGGCGGCCGCGCTGATCGTGGAATCTCTACTCGGAAAGACAGGCAAGTATGGCCCTGGAAGCTGCTCAGGTACGGTTCTTCGAGACGTTCGGATTCCTTCACCTCCCAGGTCTGATGACCGATAAGATCGAACAAATCACGGCATCGTTCGAATCTGTGTGGGTGAAGGCCGGGCGGCGGCGCACCCCAGGAAAGCGGGCGTGCCTGGTGCCGTTCATCGATCGTGATGAGTACCTGAGCGGACTGCTCGACGATCCGCGCATCGCGACGATTCCCGCCCAGCTTCTGGGGGCCGACTTCAACTACTGCACGTCCGACGGGAACTTCTACACCGGGGACACCAGCTACCACTCCAACGCCTTCATGGGCGGCCTTTCGGCACTCAAGGTGGCCTTCTACCTCGATCCCGTCGGCCCAGAGTCAGGATGTCTGCGCGTCTTCCCAGGAAGTCAGAAGTTCTCCGACGACTACGCTCAGGTTCTCAGTCGAGACCTGGACTCCTCAGCGGAGCTGTGGGGGCTCGGTCAGGCCGGTCTACCCGCCGTGCCGATTCCCAGTGAGCCCGGTGACGTCGTCGTCTTCGCCCATGGCATCAAGCACGGTTCCTTCGGCGGAGACGAGGGCAGGCGACTGTTCGTCATGAACTTCGCGGAGCGCTGCCCACAGGACCGGTTGCCGGCCCTGCGCGAGCACATCGGCTCCATGGCGCGCTTCTGGAACGACAGTTACTACGGCGAGGCCATTCTCGCCTCGGCGAACGCCGAGCGGATGGTCCACCTCCAGCAGATCCTCGACAACCAGGACCACCTGCCCGAGCTCGCCGCTCGATGCCGCCGTGAAATGGCCGGACC
Organism: Streptomyces sannanensis; assembly: GCF_039536205.1. Classification (GTDB taxonomy): domain Bacteria; phylum Actinomycetota; class Actinomycetes; order Streptomycetales; family Streptomycetaceae; genus Streptomyces; species Streptomyces sannanensis. The sequence continues at coordinate 6,771,617 of NZ_BAAAYL010000001.1, forward strand.
TGCTCAAGGCTGACCTGCTCGGGACCTCCCATAGCGGAGGCCGGACGACATGAAGAGGAAGGGGGTATGGAAGTGTCGCGGATCAGCAGCGACACGGACGTTCTCCGGCCTGCCAGTGGGAAACCGCCGGCGAGTCCCCTGATGGGGGTCTCGACCAGCGCACTCGCGGACCGGGCCGCGCTCGATGAGTTGTTGCCCTACCAGCCGGACGTGGTGGAGTTCTACAACTACCCGAGCTCGATGATCGGCACGATCGCACGGTTCTGTTCGCGCCACGGCATCCGGCCAGCCCTCCACACGCCCGTTCCGTACGACTTGGAGGAACCGCTACGGAGGTTCGCCCCGACGGGGCCGGACCCAGCCGAGGCCGAGGCCGCACTCTTGATGGCGCTTCAGACCATACGCACGGCAGCCGATCTTGGCGCGATCCACGTCGTCGTCCACTTTCCGAGCCCTTATCCGCCCTACCCGGTACGGGGTTTCGCGCAGCGGTGCGCCGATTTCCTGACCGCGTTGGACGACACCGCTCGGGAACATGGCGTGCCGGTCCTGGTGGAGAACCTTTCCACACACCCGTTGCTGCACACACCGAAGCAGTACGAGCGGGCCCTCGACGGACGGCCGGGCCTCGGGCTCTGCCTCGACCTAGGCCACGCCCACCTCGGTGGCGAGGGCTGCACCCCACTGCGGTTCGGCCAGGTCCTCGGGCGCACGGTGCGCAGCATGCACGTCTACAACACCACCGCTGAGCGGTACGCGACCCACGGCCACGAGGCTGCCGTACCGGAGCAGTCGGGGGACGACGGCTACCTCGACCTGGCCGGTGTCTTGCCTGAGCTGGTCACGCTGGCCGAGCCGGCGGTCGTTGTCCTGGAGCACCGCCCAATCACGGGCGGTCCGACCGCGCAGGAGCGGACCGCGGACTGGGTCCGCGAGCTCATCTCATCCACTCCAGAGAGGGGTACCTCATGACCAAGCAGACCCACGTCGGGCTGCTACGCCGGATCTCAGCCGCTGACGGCGACGAGCGCGCCGTGCTGCTGAAGGAGCTCTCCGAGCTCACTCAGCAGTTGATCGACACCACCGGGCGAGGCCTCGACCTGACCGAGGCTGACCTGGCCAACCTGAGCCTCGACGAGGCGGACCTGCGCCGGGCAAGTCTCAACCGGGCGGTGCTGCACGGCACCCGGCTGGTGGGCGCCGACCTGAGCGAGATCAGCATGGTCTGTCCGGGAATGGAACGCACCAATCTCACTGATGCCAGCCTGCGGTCGGCCTACGTCCACGCGCTGGCGGCCCAGACCTGCACCTTCGACGGTGCTGACCTGAGCGACCTGCGGGACGCGACCGGGACTCTGTTCCACGGATGCAGCATGCGCGGCACCCGGCTCTCCGGTACGCACCTGGCCGGCTCAGCCTTCTACCAGTGCGACCTCTCCGACGCGTCGTTCACACGAGCCAACCTGCAAGGCTCCGCCATCAACGAGTGCCTGCTCGACGACGCGACACTGGAGGGTGCCTGCGTCGACCAACTAACAGTCACCAAGTCCAGCCTGCGCGGTACTTCATTCAATCGTGCCGCTGGGCGTGGACTGGTCCTACAGCGGCTGACCGCCGCCGACGGGCTGGTGCTGACCGACGCCAGCCTTCCCGAGCTGCGGCTGTCGGGTGTCAGCGGCCAGAGCTGGAAGGCCGCCGGTCTCAAGGCGCCGGACGCCGATCTGGTGGATATCACCGTCTCCTCTGCGGACCTGACGGCCGCTGAGCTCAGCGGTGCCCGACTGGTCCGATGCTCACTGCCCGGGGCCCGGCTGGCCGGCGCGGTGCTGAACAACGGCAAGATCACCGGCAGCGACCTGCGTGGCGCGTCCCTGCCCGGCGCGCACGCTGAGAACCTTCACCTCGTGGAGAGCGATCTGTCTGCTGCGGATCTCACCTCCCTCAAGGCGCGTTGTCTGACTGCCCGCGACTGCAACCTGGCGGGAGCGGTCCTGCGTGAGGCCAACCTCTACCGGGCGATGATCACCGGCGACCCGCCGCGCGGCATGAGCTTGCGCAAGGCTGACCTGGAGCGTGCCACCTTGGTGCAGGCGTACCTCGCCGCCGACCTGAGGGAAGCCAACCTGGTCGGCGCGAACTGCGCGTACAGCCGGTTCAGTCAGTCCGATCTGACCCGGGCCCGGCTCGACGGGGCCAGCATGTACCAGTCCACCTGGGTCAAGGTGTCAGCACAGGGCGCGAGCCTGCTGGGTGTCCGGGCGCCCGTCTTCGCGGACCGCTGTGCCGGACTGCGGCCCGCCCTTGAAAAGGCCGGAGGTCTTGCCGCCCAGGAATTCGGCGCATTCCTCGACACCTTCGACGCGGCCCTCGCCCTCGGTCGCAAGGGCTCGACGTGACACTGTTCGGCAGGAACGTCCTGGTGATCACGGCGCACCCTGACGACGCCGAATTGGCCGTCGGCGGTACTGTTGCCGCCCTGACGGCCCAGGGCACCGCGGTGACCGTGGCGATCCTGACCGTGTCGGAGACTGCGTCCGCCGCTGCTCCGGACCGACGGAGCCACCGGATCGCTGCGGCCGAGGCGGCTGCCACGCTGCTGGGCCACCGGATCGAGTGGATCGCCGGTGGCCGGTACGACCAGGTGGAGGACCTGCCGGAGTACCGGGTGGTCGAGCTGGTCGACGAGCTGATCGACCGGGTTGGTCCGGACTCGGTGATCACCCACTGGGATGGGGACTCGCACGGTGACCACGTCCGGGTGGCCCGGGCCGCTATCGCCTCATCCCGTCGCTGGCCACAGACCGCCTTCCTGCAGTTCGGCCCCAACGAACCCCGGACCGTGCGGCACGCCCAGTTCGTCCCCAACGTCTACATTCCGATCGGCGCGCACGCCCAGGTCAAAGCCCGCGCGCTCGCCTGCTTCCGCTACCCGAGCCAAGGCTTCAGGGCGCTGGATACAGGCGCCGTCGAAACCTTTGATCGAGCGCGGGGCGCTGCAGTCGGCACGGAGGCCGCCGAGGGCCTCCTTCTCGTCCGCCACCGCGTGAGTCTGGACGGACCGCCGACGGCCCCGAACCCTGACGCCTCCCATAGTGAAAGCGACTAACGGCGATGACACTTCCAACCGAGAAGACGGCCGATCTCCCGCCCGCATCGGGTGCGTCCGCCGCCGGCCTGACCGCGAAAGCGACACACCGTGCGGTGTTGGCCAACGGCCAACAACAGGCGTGTGTATGGGGGTTGGGCTATATCGGCTGGTCGACGGTTGAGGCTCTGCGTGCCGAGCAGGTCCGCACGCTTGGCTACGACATCAGCATCGACCGGGTGAACGAGCTCACCTCCTTCCAGCAGCCCGGCACCCTTCAGGTCACAGACGACCGGCGACGGGCACTCGGGAGTGACATCGCCGTGCACTTCATCGCGGTGCCGACAGAGCGTCAGGCCGAGCCGTTCACGACCGCCCTAGTGGATGTCTTTACCTCCATTGTCGAGGCGACCGTGGCGCGCCCGGGCGATCAGATCCCGCCGCTGGTGGTGATTGAGTCGACCCTTACCCCAGGAACCGTCGAGAGACTGCTGCTGCCCCTCATTACGGAGGCTGGCCTCATCCCGGACGTCGACCTGTTGCTGGCGCTCGCGCCCAGGCGTGACTGGTTTCTGGCGGAGGGGTACGGGCTGCGCGACCTGGACCGGATCTACGGCGGTATCGGGCCGGCTTCGGCCGCCGCTGCGGACGGGGTGTTGTCGCTGATGTGCGACACGCTGCACCAGGCCGCCAGCCACGTGGAAGGCGAGCTGGTGAAGTGCGTGGAGAACGCCTACCGGCACCTGGAGATCACCCTCGCCAACCAGTTGACCCTGGGCTATCCGCACGTCGACATGGTCGAGGTGCTCCGTCTGGCCGGCACCAAGTGGAACATCGGAACCTTCCACCCAAGCTTCGGCACCGGCGGCTACTGCATCCCGCTCTCCAGCCGGTACCTGCTCCAGGGCGCCCCGCGTCCTGAGGAGCTGTCACTGCTCACGCAGACCGTCGAGACCGACATGCGGATGCGCTCGCTGGTCGCGGGCGCAGTGGCAGGCGGTCCGGTACTGATCCTCGGAGTGGCGTACAAGGGCGGCATCAAGGTGGCCACCCTCAGTCCCACCATCAGGATCGTGGAGGAGCTCCGCGCTTCGGGAGTCCCGTTCTCGGTACACGACCCGATGTACACCGAGCAGGAGATCGAGGCACTGCTCGGCGCCGGTGCGGCCACCACGGGCCTGGGCACGGCCGTGGCCGAGGCCGCCTGCGTCCTGATCGTCCCGGACCATCCCGAGTTCCTGGAGCCGCGCTACCTCGATCTGCTCAAGGCCGAGCGGCGTTCGCCACTGCTGATTCTGGACAACCATGGGGTCCTCGCCGAGCAGTCGTGGCCGGATCACGTGGTCTACCGCCGGGCCGGCGGCCCGGACTGGCTGGACCGCGAAGCGCTCGGTCACCCCTGAGAGAGGTGGAATTTCATGTCGCAGGATCTCAATCCCGTCGACTCGTACGAGCACAGCGTGCTGGAAGCCTGGCGCTCCGTCATAACGGGGACGATTCGCCGGGATTCGAACTTCTTCGCCGAGGGCGGATCGTCGGTGGGCGCGGCCCGTGTGACGGCCCGTCTGCGAGGTGCTCTGTCGCAGAACTATCCGTTGAGCCTCCTTGCCCAGTACCCAGTCTTCGCCGACTTCGTGCAGATGATCCGGAAGAACTCCTCGGAGTCCCTTCCGGCCCTCCGAGTCCGGGCTGGCCTCGGACAGGCGGGCGCGGCCTCGCACAAGTCGGCGTGGATCCACGCCGGCGGCGGGGAGATCATGTTCCTCCGAGGCATTGCCGAAAGCCTCCCGGAGATTGATTTCCTGGGCATTCGGGACGTGGACTGGGACCGGCCGGCGGACCGGATCGTGCCGTTGGCGATCTCTGAGCAAGCCGCCTCGTACCATGACGTGATAGTGGCCCACGGGGACTATCCGCACGTCGCCGGTTATTCGTCGGGGTCCATCCTGGCGTACGAGGTAGCGGCCCTCAGGCAGGCGGCAGGCCTGAGCGTGGTGCCGCCGCTGCTGATCGACCCGCCGATGCTGGACCGGGTGCGCACCCAACCCTCGTACGAAGAGGTGCTGGCGGAATTCGTCGGGGTGAGCGAGGAAGCGGCTTCGGACCCAGCACGGCACGCCGTCGAGTGGTCCGAGGCGCTGGCCCGGAGGTCGCCCGTCGGGGCGTTGCCGGAGCAGGGCTATGAGGAATGGCTGGCGCATATGTGCCGGATCAGTGCGAAGTCACTTTGGGCGCTTAGACGTTACGAGCCGACGCATTCCTCCTTGCGGGTGCACCTCGTCCTGTCCAGCACGCGCCCGGATCTCGAGACTTCGCTCTCGGATTGGTCAGGCTTGTGCGGAGGACCTCTTGTTGTGCACATGATTGACGCCTCTCATCACGATATCATTTCCCACCCCGAACTCCCCCGTATCATCGAAGATTGGATTTCTTCGAACTGATGCAATGGCGGCAAGAAATGGTGGATATTACTTATGTGTCCCCTGGGGGAGTTGACAATGCTCGCCGACCGTAAATTCCGCACGCTCTGGCCGAGCCGGCGGGCTCAGCGGCCAGAAAGGGAAAAATGACAGTCGCGCCAAACCAGCCCTGCGCGGATGAGACCCTGGAGACGGGACGGGGCTTGCGTGAACGCCTCCGAAGTACGCTCCCGCCACCAGGCCCAATCCGTATCCTGCAGACCAATACGTTGATTTCTGCTATCGGCTATGGTCTCTACACGTCTGGCAGTGCTCTGTTCTTCGTCAAGGCAGCCGACTTGTCACAATCACAGGTGGGGCTGGGTTTCTCTCTCGCCGGGATCGTCGGTGCCTTCATCAGTGTGCGCATCGGCCGTCTCGCAGACCGCTGGGGGCCGCGCGAGACCGCCCTCTGTTTCGCGGTTCTCCTCTCCTTGCTCATGGTGGCCGCTGTTTTCGTGCGTGACCTGTGGGAGTTCCTTCCTGTCATCGTTTGCATCGGAGTCGCGGAGACAGCTGGCAATGTCGCTTGGGGGGCGCTGATTGGGCATTTGGTGCCCAAGGAGGACCGAGTTCGCCTCATGGCCCGGAATCGTGTTCTGGTGAACATCGGATTCTCTGTCGGGGTACTATTCGCTGGTGTGGCGATCGGCCTGAATACCCGCCTTGCCTATGCGTGTCTGGTGTTGGGGATGGCCGTGGCCGCCATGCTCACTGCGGTTTTGAGCCTCCGGTTGCCCAGGGTTCCCCCGTCCACAGCGCACGGAGGCAGCAAGCGCAGCGGAGGGATCAGCTATGACGTGCCCTACATTGCTCTCTCGGCCGTGAGCAGCATGACGCTCATTGGGAACACGATCCTGACTGTGGGGCTGCCGCTCTGGGTCGTGACGCAGACCTCCCTGCCAATTCAACTTGCCGCGTGGATGATTCTGGGCAATACAGCGATTGTCATCCTGCTCCAGGTCAAGGTCTCCAAGGGAAGTGACACAGTGCCAGGCGCACGGCGGATGCAGCGTCGGGCATTCATCGTCTTGGCAGCAGCCTGTGCGTGCGCTCCATTGGTACACGACCTCGGTCCCGTTCCTGGCGCGGTGGTCCTGCTCATTGTCGTCGCACTGCTAACTATGGGAGAGTTGTGGGGGGAAAGCGCGAACTGGTCATTTCGCTTCAACTTCCTGGACCCCCGGGCCCAGGGTGCCTACAGCGGGATGTACATACTCGGAAATTCGATTCCCACCGTGACCGCGCCAGCCCTTGTAACCTTCGTCACGGCCCGCTTCGTGCCCGGCGGTTGGTTCATTCTCGCCGGAGTTTTCATGGTCGGCCTCCTACTCAACGGCCCCGTGATTGCCTGGGCCGAGCGCACACGAGCCGCTTCAGGAACCACTGCGGCCGAGTTGGAGAACCAAGGCGTCGAAGCGCTACAGGAGGCGTGAGCAACGTGTACGAACAAGCGGTATTCCCGCTCCCCGACCTCGCCGCGAAGGTCCTGGGCATGCCTGAGACCGAGGTGCTGGCCGCAGCGAGCCGTACTTCCTTCGTCGGGTTGGGCGGCACATCGCTGCGTGCGGTTGATTTCGTGGCCCGAGCCGAGGCTTTGGGAGTGGCCCTCGATCTCGTCGCACTCCTCGGCGATGAGCCGCTGAGCGGCGTGCTGGAACGGGCCACCCCCATGCAGCCAGCCACCACCTCACCCACAGCGACAACGAAGCGATACCGGCCGCTGAACGCCGACGAGCTGCCGATGCTGATGGATGACCCGTCCGGAAGCTCCACCCGGTTCCACCTTCTGTTCAGCGCCGACCTCCGCGGAACGGTAGACCGGGGACGGCTGCTTGAGGCGGTGCAGACGCTCACCGATCGCCATGAAGCGCTTCGAACGGCGTTCTCACGCGAAGCGGGGAAGTACGAAGCGCGCATCTCATCCACCTGGCGAGCCAGGGTGTTGTTCCAAGAGCTGTCCATCCCGGAGGGTGCGGATGGGGTCGCTGCCCTGCACACTATGCTTGGCTCGAGCTCTGCCAGCCTGCTGCGGCCTTTCGAGCAGCCTCCCGTGGTGTTCGTCCTGACGAGCGTTCAGGAAAACCGTCACGTGCTCAGTATCTTGATTCACCATGCTGTCGCTGACGGTTGGAGCATCGGAAGGCTCTGGCTGGAGCTGTTCGACCTGTATGCGGGAACGCCTGAAGTCGAGACGGCACTGTTTCCGGCGGCGCGCGCCACATTTGTGCCCGAGAACGAAGGGCTCCTGACACGACGGCTCCGCGAGCTGGCCGGCACACCGACCGTCATTGAGATCCCGAGCGATCTGCGCAGAACGAGCGAGCTCGATCACCGCGGCGCGCGCGTCGTCGTCGAACTCACCGCCGACACGGCGGCGGCCTGCACATCTACGGCCGAGGCGTACGGCGTCACCCGCAACACACTTCTGCTGGCGGCGTGGTCGCTCGCCGTCATGACAGCTACGAGTTCCCGCGACCTGCTCCTCGGCCTGTCGTGGGTGGGACGCTCGCGCGAATCCGATCGCCGCTACCTGGGGCTGGCCACGAAGCTACTCCCGGTTCGGATGACAGGCGCCGAGGATGCTGACGCCCCGGCCTTCGTTCGCTCGGTTAGCGAGAGCGTTCGAGCCGCGATCGGGGCTCGAGAGGTGCCCTACGCTGCTTTGATGAAGGGACTTGGTGTAGAGCCGGCTCCTGATCGCAACCCACTAATCCAGGTCGCCTTCGCGGCACATGACGAAATGGTTCCCGAGACGCTGCTCCTGCCGGACATCAAGGTTGACTTCCACGAAGGCCACTGTGGAGGCTCCGTCTTCGACGCGATGCTGTATGTGCAGCGGTGGGGCGAGCAGCCCCGTCTGTGTCTCGAGTACGCGACCTCGGTCATGGCGCCACATGACGCGTCCCGACTGATTGCGATGTTCCGCGCAGCGCTGCGCGCTCTCACCACTGCACCGGATGGTGCCACAACGGTTTACGACCTCTTGGACCTGGAGGTCGAGCACCAGGGCCCGGGTATCGCTTGGCCTCAGGACCAAGGGCTGTGGCAGATGGTCGAACAGGCCGCGAGAGAACATGCGTCGCTGCCTGCTGTCATCGAACCCGGTCGGCCGCCGTTGGCCTACGTGGACTTGGTCGAAGTGGTCGCTGCTCAGTCCCAGGCGCTGTCGGAGGCCGGCGTCGGTACGGGAGATGTCGTCTTCATCGGACTCGACCGTTCGATCGAGGAGATCACATCAGTACTGGCGGTCCTGCGCATCGGCGCGGCCTATGTCGGCATCGAACCGGACCTGCCTGACCAGGTGTTGCGAAACATGATCGACATTGCACAGCCGGCGGCGGCGATAACCACGGTGCGACAGGCGGAAACTCTTGCGCGCCTCGGGAGGCCACTGTCCATCCTTCAGCCACTCAACCCGTTCGAGCCCGCCGACCGGGAACCGGCAGAGACAGCGCAACCGATCGATGCGGACCCGGAGCGCATCGCATACGTCGCGTTCACCTCGGGGACCACTGGAGCGCCCAAGGCCGTTAGAATCCCCCACCGTGCCGTCATCCGGTTGGTGCGCGACGAGGCGGTGGTACGGCCCCGAGCCGCTACGCGCTTTCTGCGGCTCGCGGCCCTCTCCTTCGATGCCTCCACCCTTGAGCTGTTTGTGCCGCTCACACGCGGCGGCACGGTCGTCGTCTGTGCAGACCGCTACCCCACCCCGAGTTCCCTGGCGGGAATCCTGCACACCCAGGCCGTGACCGGACTCTGGCTCACAGCTGGCCTCTTCCGCCTCATGGCCGAGTATGCCCCGTCCGCATTCAACGCCGTCGACCAACTGTTGACCGGTGGGGATGTAGTGCCCGCGCCACAGGCGCGGCGTGTCCTAGAGCTTAACCCCGGACTGCGGTTGACCAATGGCTATGGGCCGACCGAAAACACCACGTTCACGACGGTTCATCATCTCGACGACCCCGCCGAGATCGGTGACACCGTGCCGATTGGCACCCCGATCGGTGGAACCGACGTCGTCCTACTCGATGCCCTGGGCAGGCCTGCCCCTGACGGCGCTGTCGGTGAGATTCACACCTCGGGTTACGGGCTCGCCGTGGACTACCTAGACGACCCCGTTGAGACAGCGCGCCGGTTCATCCACCGTGCGAACGGCCGCAGATACTACCGAACTGGCGACCTCGCGCGCTGGGACGGAGCGGGACGCCTGCACTTCCACGGCCGTTCTGACGATCAGATCAAGATCCGGGGTTTTCGGGTGGAGCCCGATGGTGTGGCTCGAATCCTGCGCCAGTTGCCCGGAGTTCAGGACGCGGTCGTGGTCAAGTCGGCCGAGGACGCCGGCGAGCCGCGCCTCCTCGCCGGCGTCGTGCCGAGTCGAGCCGATCTGGATGTTGAGACGCTGCGAGCCCAGGCCGCGCGGGATCTCGCGGACTTCTCCGTGCCCTCGCTCTGGGCACTCACCCCGAGTCTGCCGCTCACCGCGAACGGGAAAGTCGATGTCGGGGCTCTCACGAAACTTGCCCTCACAGAAGCCACTGTTGAGTACACGCACGCCCTTGACACCTCACCGGTCGCTGACCTCGAGGAGATAGAGGACACGGTCGCGGACATCTGGGAAGTGGTCCTTGCGACCAGCGATTTCGGATATGACGACCGATTCTTCGATGTGGGCGGGAGCTCGCTGCTGGCGCCCATGGTGTGCGACAGGCTCCGTGCCGCGTACCCCGACTGCCGGATCAAGGTCATCGACCTGCTCCGGCAGCCAACCATTACGGAACTTGCCAAGGTGCTCTACGAACGGATGACAGCCTGATGATGGCCGATGCTCATGGCGTCAGCGCGGCCGCTGATGCGTCAGCGGTGGCGGTGATCGGAATGGCGGGCCGCTTCCCAGGGGCGCGTAATATCAGCGAGCTGTGGCGCAACCTGCTGGCGGGCAGGGAGTCGTTGACCCGGTTGAGTGCGGCGGAACTCGAGTCGGCGGGAGTCCCAGCCGCGCTGCGCAACGATCCGGACTACGTCCCGGTCCGGGGCCTGCTCGACGCCCCCTACGACTTCGATGCCGACCTCTTCGGCTATTCACCGAAAGAGGCTCAGCTGACTGACCCTCAACAGCGTTTGCTGCTCGAGTGCGCCTGGGAAGCGCTGGATGACGCTGGCTACGGCGGCGCCCGCGGCAGCACAGGGGTGTTCGTCGGTACGAGCTTCAACAGCTATCTGCTCCAGCACATCGCCAACGAGCCGTCGGCACGAGACGACATCGACTTCCTCCAGCTCATGCTCGGCAACGACAAGGACCATGCGGCCACACGCATCTCCTACAAATTGGACCTGCACGGCCCGGCCGTGACGGTGCAGACCGCGTGCTCGACTTCGCTCGTCGCGGTGCATCAGGCGTGCCGGGAACTTCTCAGCGGGGACTGCGACATGGCGATCGCTGGCGGCGCCTCGCTGCAGTTTCCGCAGAGCACCGGATACCTCTACAGCCCGAACGGGATCTTCTCGCCCGACGGGCACTGCCGCCCCTTCGACCGCGACGCACACGGCACCGTAGTAGGGGCGGGCGCGGCACTCGTCGTGCTCAAGCGGGCGGATCGGGCTCTGGCCGACGGCGACATGATTCATGCTCTGATTCGCGGCTCTGCCGTGAACAACGATGGTGCGCGCAAGGCGGGCTACACCGCGCCCAGTGCCCAAGGACAGCGCGAGGTGATCCTCGCCGCGCTGCGTGCCGCACGCGTCGACCCGTCCTCCATCGGTTATGTCGAGGCACACGGCACCGGCACCGAACTTGGCGACGGGATCGAGATCGGTGCGCTCACCGAGGCATATCAGCAGTACACTGCAGCGACCGGCTTCTGCGGTATCGGAAGTGTGAAGGCAAACCTTGGCCACCTGGACGCCGCCGCCGGGGTCACCGGGCTGATCAAGGCCGTACTCGCTGTCCGTGAAGGCATGGTGCCGCCCAGCATCAACTGCACGACTCCGAACCCGGAGATCCCTTGGGCCGAGACACCGTTTTTTGTCGAGACCCGCACGCGCACCTGGGAGGCCGCGCCGCGGCGGGCAGCGGTCAGCGCTTTCGGCATGGGAGGAACGAACGCCCACGTCATCGTAGAGCAGCCACCGTCTCGGCCGGCACCCGGCGACGCCCCTGAGGGAGGTGGGAGGGCAGAACTCGTCGTCGTCTCAGCTGCGAGCCGGGTAGCCGCACGCGAGCTTGGCGACGCGATCTCACATTGTCTCGCTGAGGAACGCGGTCCTCGGCTTTCCGACGCCGCGTTCACTCTGCAGACGGGCCGCAAACACCTGCGTTGGCGCGTTGCAGTCACTGCTTCGGATCCCGCCGAATGCGGCCGTCGGCTGAGTGAAGCACAGCCTCGAGAAGTCACAAGGCCGCCGACTGTGGCCTTTCTGTTTCCCGGACAAGGCAGCCAGTACGCCGGTATGGCCAAGGAACTGTACGCGCATCGCGGCGCCTTCAGTTCCGCCCTCGACGAATGTGTACAGCTGCTGCACAAAGAGACCGGCCTCGACCTGCTTCCTCTCCTCCTTGAAGAGGGAGCCGCGTCCCATGCTGCCCTGCACCGGACGTCAACAGCTCAGCCGGCGCTCTTCGCCGTCGAGTACGCCCTTGCCAAACAGCTCGAGCACTGGGGAATCCGACCGAAGGTGATGCTAGGACACAGCATCGGCGAATACACCGCGGCGTGCCTTTCCCGTGCGATCAACCTGCCAGACGCGCTGCGGCTAGTCGCGGCGCGCGGGCGAATCATGGAAGCCATGCCGAGCGGCGCGATGCTTTCCGTTCTCGCAGCTCAGGACACTGTGGCTGCACTGCTGCCAGTCAGCTTGTCCGTCGCAGCCGTCAACGCGCCGGAGGCGACCGTTGTGGCCGGGCCGGAGGGTGCCATAGAGCTGTTCGCAGCCTTGCTCGCCGAACGATCGATCCCAGCCAAGAGACTACGCGTGTCCCACGCCTTCCACAGCGCGGCGATGGATGCGGCGCTTCCCGAGTTCCACCGACTCGCCTCAGCAGTCTCCTACGGGAAGGCACGCACGAAGGTGGTATCCAACCTCTCTGGAAAAACTGTCCAGGGCTTCTCAGCGGACTACCTGACCGAGCATCTGCGTCACCCCGTCCAGTTCAGTCGTGGCGTCACAACCGTCATGCAGATGCCGAATCCCGTCTTCGTCGAGGTGGGACCCGGACGGAGCCTGAGCAGCTTCGTACTGGCACACAATCGCGACGGTGCGGTCAGGGTGTGCTCTCCCATGTCCGCCAACGGCTCGGCCGATGCTTACGAGACTCTGCTCACCACAGTCGGCGAACTCTGGTGCAGTGGAGTGAAGGTTGACTGGCACTCCATCGGAACCGGCCGACGGACCATGTTGCCGCCGTACCCCTTCCAGCGCGGGTCGTATCAGCTCGACGACAAGAGGCCATGCCTGGGCGAAGCAGGCCCCGCGGCGGCAGCCCCAGCCTCAATGGAGTCCGACCTCGCTTCGCTCCTACGAGAGTTGTGGCGACGTCTTCTGGGAGCCGCGGAAGTACGCCCGAACGACGACTTCTTCGCTCTTGGCGGAAACTCTCTCCTGGCGGTTCGGCTGGTCGCTCTACTGCGAAGGGAACTAGGGGTCACCATCAGCCTCGACGATGTACTTGCTTCCCCCGGCTTCCAAGGCCAACTAGAGCTGGTACGACGCCGGCGGTCCTCGGTATGAACCAAGAAGGTCGGTCCCCAAGAAGGAGGAAGACACGCAGATGAACGGTATTCTCCCAGCTAACTTGGTTAGCACGATATCTGAAGGGTCGGCGCCGTCTCTCGTGGTCGTGGACTTCAACGAGTTCTCGGCACGAACCACTCTTGCTCAAGTCGTGGCCGAACTCGTCCCTGGTCACGGTGTCTATCGTATCGACGCGGCTGCAGCCCACGCAGTCCTCCCCAGTAGCGATGTGCCGGAGCTGGCGACAGCGTGCGCCGCGGAGCTAGCCGCCCTCGGGGTCAAGCCCGAAGTGGTGCTCGGCTACTGCAGCGCGGCGTCACTGAGTCTGCACCTGGCACGGGCGCTGAGTCGTGAAATCGGCCATCAGCCCCGAGTTCATCTTGTCGAGCCCACATGGCTGACTTCCGATCACATCAGAGAGGACGTGCAAAATATTGCCGAGCAGCTCACCGGGAACGCTGAACCGTATGCAGAGGGGGTCACCCTGGCTGAAATTGATTCCTTCCTCCAAGTGACGCTGCGGACGGGGCTACTCTCCCAGGGGCTCTCAACGGAAGAGATCGAGATCTGTTTGCCGATGCTCGCAGGCCGCTACCGCACCTGGTTCGGCTTCCTCTTGCAGACCCTCGATGCACCGCTGCCGTCCGAGGTCCTGCCGGAATCGGTGGTGATTAGCCAAGACGGCCGCCGAATGCCGCATCCGAGTTGGCGAGAGAAAGTCAGGGTTAGTACCCTGGCCCGGCCGTCAGGTGATCTGCTCGGCAGCCCTGAAGCCACTGACGCCATACGTGCGATTCTTTCCGGATCTTTTCCGCAGAGCGTACTACCGGAAAATGGCCCACCTGCCTTCGCTGAAGGATCGTGCATAGACGAACTGCTCAGAACCTGGTTCGATTCTGACGCTCCGGCTGTCAGTGACATGTGCGAAACGATCTCGTATCGGGAGTTGGCCCGCCGGGCCGATGCCCTCGCTCTGCGTCTGAGCAGTATCGGCGTGCGGAGCGGGACCGTCGTTGGGATCCAAATGGAGCGATCAGTCGGGCTTGTGGTCGCCATAATTGCTGTGCTGCTTGCCCGTGGTTCTTATCTGCCGCTGGATTCCGCATGGCCCGCAGCACGCATCCGATTTATCGTCGAGCAGTCCAAGCCTTCCGTGGTTCTGTGCGCAGATCAGGACGCCACACTGGCTGCCTGTACTGTGGAAACAGGCGCTACCCTCCTCGCGCTAAGTGAACTGACGGACACGCCGGATCCGGAGCAAACAATTTGCCCCGGCAGTCTGCAACCGGGTAATGATGCAGAAATTGCATACATAATCTATACCTCGGGGTCTACGGGCAGTCCCAAGGGGGTTGAAGTCCCGCATCGCGGGCTAGTCAATCGGATCAGGTGGATGCAAGAGCAGTATCCGATCGGGCCGGGAGACAGCCTCCTGCAAAAGACCCCCATCACTTTTGACGTTTCGCTGTGGGAAGTCATCTGGCCACTGAGCACTGGAGCCCGGCTAGTGATGGCGGTACCTGGCGGGCACCGGGACCCCGAGTACATCGCCGATGTGATCCGGGATGAGGGGATCTCCGTGGTTCATTTCGTTCCGTCGATGCTCGGTTCCTTCTTGATGTCCACGCCGCCGCACTCACTACCGACGCTTCGGCATGTATTTTGCAGCGGTGAGGCCCTGAGTGCCGATCTCGCCAATCGATTCACCTCGGATCACGATGCGGCCCTGCACAATCTCTATGGTCCCGCTGAGGCTTCAATTGAGGTCACCCACTGGACATGCAGGCGGCCTGAACCGGGGCCGGGTGTTCCTATCGGTGTGCCAATTCGTGGTGTGCATGTGACGGTACGCGATGAGGCTGGCAAGCGCACGGCCATCGGAGAGCCGGGCGAACTGTACCTCGGCGGGGTATGCCTGGCGCAGGGGTATCTAGGGCGGCCTGACCTCACTGAGCGCGCCTTCGTCTACGACTCCGAAGCCCCCGGCCTTCGTCTCTATCGAACCGGTGATCTGGTCCGATGGTCGGTCGACGGTCACCTCGAGTACTTGGGAAGGAATGACGATCAGATTAAGCTGCATGGCCAACGCATCGAGCCGATAGAGATTGAAGCAGCGGCGACGAGTCAAGTCGATGTAGATGCGGCGCTTGCCATGATACGCACAGACCAGCCCGGTCCGGCGCGCTTGATTCTCTATGTCACGCCGCAGCTTCAACCCGCAGCCATTCAGAGCCTGCGGAATAAACTCGCCGACCGTCTGCCACCGGGGTTCCTGCCGACCGCCATCGTCAGCCTGGCAAGTTTTCCGACGACCTCCAACGGAAAGCTTGATCGTCATGCTCTTCCAGTGCCTGACATGGCGGGCATGGGGCGCGGCAGTAGTCGAAGGCGGCGCAGTGGAAAACAACCTCAAGGTCAGGAATAAGAACTGGCCGGCGAGCGCGCCTAGGTGCGGATAATTTGCAGCGGGAGTGAAAACAATGGCACCTAAACTTGCGGTGGTCCTCGACTTCGGATCAGTGACGCCGATGGACATCATTTTGGAAGCAGACAGTAGCATCGATTTGGTATGGGTCTGTGACACGTCGCTTCCTTACATAATTGACTCCATGCCTTTGCTCCGAGAGGTGGGGACTGTCGTTGAGCGGAACGAGAGTGTCAGTGTCGAGCAGACGGCTGAGACCCTGCGTACCCTCGGGGTCGACGGAATAATCACATTCAGTGACTCGCAGATCGGAACCGCCGCGTCGATAGCGGCGTTGCTTCGACTGCGTTACCACGCTGGCCAGGCACCCGCAGTGCTAACGGACAAGTACCTTCAGCGAGCCGGCATGTCCGCTGGTGGAGTGGACAGCCTGCAGTTCGCCAAGATCTCAACCATCGAGGACGTGGCAAGCGCCTCGAGCCTGGTGGGCCTTCCTGCGGTCCTCAAGCCGACACACGGATCCGCCAGTCGCAACGCCTACCTCGTCGAGGATGAAGCTGCCCTCCTTCGAGCCGCTGAGCGGAGCTGGATGGAGGGAGAACAGGTCCTTATTCTGGAGGAGTGGCTTCGCGGCGACCCGGCCATCGCGGGAAAGGCATGGGGCGACTATGTCTCGGTGGAGTCACTTGTTGTCGACGGCACTATCAAGCATCTCGGCGTCACTGGCAAGCCGCCGCTAGCCGAGCCTTTCCGAGAGACCGGCGCCTTCTTCCCCAGTACTCTCTCGACAGAAGCACAGGTTGGTGTACTTGAACTCGTCACAAAGGCCCTGCGCTCTTTGTCAGTGGAGCATGGTGTTTGTCATACAGAGGTCAAGCTCACTCCGACCGGACCACGGATTATCGAGGTCAATGGCCGTCTCGGCGGATACGTCAACGACATTTACTTTCGGTCGGCCGGGGTGCGCCTGCTGAGGATTGCCATGCTCGCGGCTCTCGGTCAGGTCGATGAGGTGGAGGCAGAGTTGAAGCCATGGCCTTCATGTCAGGTGGCTTACCAATTCTGCGTAGCTCCGCCCACGTGGGCTCATCGTGTGGGGTGGATCGGCGGTGTGTCGCAGACAAACGGCTTTCCTGGTGTTCAGCGAGTGGAGGTCAGAAGGCCGGCTGGTGCGACAGTGGATTGGCGCGACGGAACCGGAAGCGCAGTGGCAGTAGTCCACGGCTTGACGCAAGATCACGATTTGCTGCACTTGACCAAGTCATTTATTGACGATTCGCTAGTCGCGGAGTACGTGGGGCTGAACTTCCCCTCGTAGTGTAAAGGCATTGACCGCGGGGAGAGTTGGGTCGATCCACGAGTCGACTTCTTCATTCCGGGTCGCTGGGGGATCGCTACGGGACCACGTGAGGACCCGCCGTCGGCTCGCTGTCTTGGCGGGCGAGCCCATGACCGCCAAACGTCGCGACCGCGACAAGCAACAGCAGCGGCAGCTGCTCGTCGATGCCGGGTCGACTCGGTGCGTTACCGACTCGCATCTGATCCAGATGAGTTGGCGGCCGCCCTCGCCGGGGTCGGGATACCGGCAGCGGTATAGCCCCGGCGGGGGGAGGGCAGCCGTAACGCCTACCCGATCGGCGATCGACGGCCGCAGGACGACAGCAGGCAGCCACGGGCCTTCATCGTGGAGGAATTCCTGGTCGGTGCGCCGATACCGCCCGGCATCGGCGACTACGTCTCGGTAGAGAACGTCGTGACCGGCGGGGGTATCGTCCGTCCTTCGGTGACCGGCAAGTTTGCGCTCGCGGTGCCGTTCAGCGAGACCAGGCAGTTCTGCCTCCGATGACGGACGAGCGGCTCAGCGACCGGATCACCGAGTTGACTGGTGCGGCCCTGCGAGCACTCCCAGCGCGGACGGGACTCTGCTGCACCGAGATCAAGCTGACCCCGACGGGCCTCACCTCTTTCTGCCGACAATGCGACATGTCGCCGCTGTGAACTGTCAGATCAGGGGGTTGATGATCTGCGAGTCCTAGAACGCTTGTCCCCACTTCGCTCCATGCCCGAGGATGGTCCGTAAACTACGTGCGAGGAGCATCTGATGGGTACCAGGCCGTTGCTGAACCGCCGTCTGACCGGTATGGGTACGACGATCTTCGTGGAGATGTCCGCCCTGGCGGTCGCCACCGGGTCGGTAAACCTCGGCCAGGGCTTCCCCGACACCGACGGACCTGCTTCCATTGCCCAGGCCGCCGCCGACGCCGTACTCGCCGGCAAGGGCAACCAGTACCCGCCCGGCCCCGGCGTACCCGAGCTGCGAAGCGCCATCGCCGAGCACCAGCAGCGCTTCTACGGCCTGACCTACGACCCCGACACCGAGGTGCTGGTCACCGCCGGCGCCACCGAGGCCCTGGCGGCCGCGCTGCTCGCCCTGCTCGAACCGGGCGACGAGGTGATCGCCTTCGAGCCGTTCTACGACTCCTACGCCGCCTGCATCGCGATGGCGGGCGCCACCCGCGTGCCCCTCACCCTCCGGGCCCCCGGCTTCCGCCCCGACCTGGACGAGCTGCGCGCCCTGATCACCCCGCGCACCCGCCTACTCTTGCTCAACACGCCGCACAACCCCACCGGCACCGTCCTCACCCCCGAGGAGCTGGCCGCCATCGCCGAACTCGCCGTTGAGCACGACCTGTTGGTCATCACCGACGAGGTCTACGAGCACCTGGTCTTCTCCGGCACCCACCACCCCCTCGCCGCCCTCCCCGGCATGCGCGAGCGCACCGTCTCCATCTCCTCCGCCGGCAAGACCTTCTCCTTCACCGGCTGGAAGGTCGGCTGGGTGACCTCCTCCCCCGAGCTGGTCGCCGCCGTGCGCACGGCCAAGCAGTACCTGACCTTCGTCAGCGCCGGCCCCTTCCAGTACGCCGTCGCCGAGGCGCTGCGCCTGCCCGACTCTTACTTCGAGGACTTCCGCGCCGACCTCACCCGCAAGCGCGACCTGCTGAGCGCAGGCCTCACCGCCGCCGGTTTCCGGGTCTTCGAGCCCCAGGGCACGTACTTCATCACCACCGACATCACCCCTCTCGGCGAGAAGGACGGCCTGGAATTCTGCCGCTCGCTGCCCGAGCGCTGCGGCGTGGTCGCCATCCCCAACGTCGTCTTCTACGACAACACCGAGGCTGGCCGCAGCCACGTCCGCTTCACCTTCTGCAAGCGAGACGCCGTCCTAGAGGAGGCCATCGAAAGGCTCGCCAGGCGCCAGGGCCGTTGAGTTTGACTCTGTGGGGATCTTGAGGTTCCGCATGGTGGCGCGGTGAGTCGTCATGCTCGGGCTGTTCCGAAGGCCGATGCATTTGTCGAGGGGCGTTCGACCCGGAGCGGCAGGGCCGCTGGTCGTTCTCCTCCCAGCAGGCCACCCTGCGCCGCCTCGACAAGGCGTTCGCCGCGTTCTTCCGGCGGGTGAAGAAGGGCGAGACGCCCGGCTACCCGCGCTTCAAGGGTGTCGGCCACTTCGACACCGTGATCTTTCCCAGGGACGGCGACGGCTGCCGGTGGGACTCCACTCCCCACGACCGCCGGACTCGTGTACGTCTTCAGGGCATCGGGCACGTCCGCGTCCACCGGCACCGGCCGGTCAAGGGACGCGTGAAGACGATCGCCGTCAAGCGCGAGGGCAAGCGCTGGTACGTCGTCCTGTCCTGCGACGCTGTCCCCGCCGAACCGCTCCAGGCCACGGGCGCGGTGTCCGGGATCGACATGGGCGTCACGCACTTCCTGACCACTTCCGACGGCCGGCATGTCGCCAACCCGCGCGTCCTGGACCAGGCAGCCGACGAGCCGGCCGAAGCCCAGCGACACCTGGCCACGTTCCCCCGGCGGACCAGGCAGCGAACGAAGAAGCACCGCGCTGCAGCCCGCCGTGTGGCCAGGCTGTATGCGAAGATCCGCCGCCGGCGGGCCGACTTCCACCACAAGACCGCGCTTGCCCTCGTGCGGGACCACGACGTGATTGCGCACGAACGGCTGAACACGGCCGGCATGACCCGCACCCCCAAGCCCAAGCCCAGGCCCGACGCGCCCGGCGTGTTCCTGCCGAACGGCGCCGCCGCCAAGGCCGGGCTCAACCGCAGCATCCTCGACGCGGGTTGGGGGGTGTTCCTCGCGATCCTCGCCAACAAGGCTGAAAGCGCCGGTCGGACCGTCATTGCCGTGGACCCCCGCAACACCTCCCGCACGTGTCCGTCCTGCGGACACGTCGCGAAGGAGAACCGCGTCACCCAAAGGAAATTCCAGTGCACGGCGTGCAGGTTCACCGCGAACGCGGACCACGTCGGTGCCCTGAACGTCCTCAACAGGGCCGGGCCGGCCCTCTGCGACGTGGCCTAGAAGACCGATGAAGATCTTGCTCCGACCGCCTGACTCGCCCCGGATTGCCAGTAAATGTCAATCGCCATGAACCGGTGCAAGCCGGGCGCGATTCCAAGATCTTCAGGACACTCCTAGCCACGACCGCAGGAAGCCCGCCGCTGCAGCGGTGGGTGGAGTCACCTGCTCATCTTCCAGGAGCAGATCATGGCCATCGCCCGG